>VBID01000144.1 GCA_005880615.1 Chloroflexota bacterium | reverse complement strand
GCGGCCCGGAACGAGGCCGGCATCAAGGTGCGGCAACCCCTGCAGGCGGTCACCATCGCCGAACCGCCACTCCCCCCGGACTTCGAGGCCATCCTTTTGGAAGAGCTGAACGTCAAGACGGCGCGCTATGCGGGTGAGGGTGGCGCCGTCAGCCTGGACACCACCATTTCGCTCGAGCTCAAGGAGGAGGGTCTGGCCCGCGATCTGGTACGCGGGATCCAGGGCATGCGCAAGCGCTGCGGGTTCGCCGTGGAAGATCGGGTTCGGCTCTTCTACCTGGGAGACGGCACGATTGCCGGCGTCCTGGAGCGCTGGCGCGACTACATCGGCCGCGAGACGCTGGCCCTGGCGGTAGAGCGCCAGGAAGCGCCGGCCACCGCCTGCATCGAAACGCTGACCATTGAAGGCCAGTCGCTGCGGGTCGGGCTGGTGAAAGTCGGGGCGGGCTCGAGCTGAAAGGCAAGTTCCAGAGCTACACCTGGCTGGCGGTCATCGCCTGGGTGGTGGTGATCGCGGACCGGGTCACCAAGATCGTGGTCGAGCATCGCTACGGCGTCGGGTACGGTCCGAAGCCCATTGTCGATAGCGTCCTCTTCCTGACCGTGCTCCGCAACAGCGGGGCGGCCTTCGGCCTCTTCAAGAATTTCACAGCCGGCTTCCTAGTCATCTCGCTGTTGGTGATGGCGGCCATCCTCGTCTACTATCCCCGGATCCCCGCGCACGATTGGCCCGCCCGGATCGGGCTGGCGATGGTTTTCGGGGGGGCGGTGTCCAACGCCTACGATCGCGGGCTGCAGGGTTCGGTGATCGACTTCATCCAGGTGCCGCACTGGCCGGTGTTCAACGTGGCCGACTCGTCAATCACCGTCGGCGTGGCACTGCTGGTGGTGGGATCGTTCTTCCGGAGACGCACAGCCAGCGTCCCGTGATGGACGGATCAACTCGAGTCGCGGCGCCGGCTGCCCGCCTCGACCAGTACCTCACCGAGCTGCTGCCCACGCTGAGCCGCAGCCAGGTGCAGCGACTGATCAGCGAGGGCCACGTCCGGCTCAACGGTCAGTCCGCCCGGCCCGGCGCCCGGCTTCACCTTGGGGACGAGCTGGCCTGGCACGTGCCCCCAACCGCGCCGTCCGCGCTCACGCCCCAACCCATGGACCTGCGGGTGCTGTATGAGGACGACGACCTGGTGGTGATCGACAAGCCCGCCGGGCTGGTGGTCCATCCCGGGCCGGGCCATGCGGCCGGCACGCTGGTCCACGGGCTGCTGGCCCGAGGCGCGCAATGGTCGTCGATCGGGGGCGTCGAGCGCCCGGGGATCGTGCACCGCCTGGATAAAGACACGTCCGGCCTGCTGGTGATCGCCCGCAACGATGCCGCCCACCGCGACCTGGCCGGGCAACTGCAGGACCGCAGCCTGCGCCGCCGTTACCGCACGATCGTGGTGGGGGAGGTGGCCGATGCCGCGGCCCGCATCGACGCGCCCATCGGTCGCGATCCCCGCCACCGGCAGCGAATGGCCGTGGTGGCCAACGGCCGGGAGGCGATCACCGACTTTCGCCGGCTGGGGCTGGTCCAGGGCCATACCTTGCTCGAAGTCAGCTTGCTCACGGGCCGCACCCACCAGGTTCGCGTGCACCTCGCCTACATCCACCATCCGGTGCTGGGCGACCCGGTGTACGGTCGGCCATCGCCGCTGATCGCCCGCCCGGCGCTGCACGCGGCCGAGATCGAATTCCGGCATCCCCGGACGGGCCAGGCCATCCGCCTCGAAAGCCCCCTGCCGCCCGACTTCGTCGCCGCCTGGGACGCGCTAGGTGGCACAATTCCGTAAGCGCATGCCCCAACCGAAAGAGCCCGGACTCCTCATCGTGATCTCCGGGCCGAGTGGTGTCGGAAAGGACACCATCCTGCGCCGGCTCTTCCAGCTGGCACCCGAGCTCAAGTACTCGGTGTCGTACACGACCCGGCCACCCCGACCGGGCGAGGTCGACGGCCAGAGCTACACCTTCGTCACCGAAGACGAGTTCAAGCGCCTGATCGAGACCAAGGAGTTTCTGGAGTGGGCCCAGGTGTACGACCAGTACTACGGGACCTCGCGCAAGCGGGTCGAGGACGCGCTGGCGCGGGGCGAGGACATCATCCTGAAGATCGATGTCCAGGGCGCCGCCTTCGTCAAGAAGCGCAAGCCCGACGCGCTCTTCATTTTCATCACGCCGCCATCCACCGACGAGCTGCTGCAGCGCCTCACGGGGCGGAATACGGAGAGCCCGGCCGCCCTCGAGCGGCGGCAGCGCGAAGCGCTGGTCGAGCTGGGACTGGCCAAGGATTATGAGCACGTGGTCTGCAACCGGGACGTGGAGGAGAGCGCGCGCGAGATCCTGGCCATGATCGCCGCCGAGCACGAGCGCCGCCGGCAGCGCGCATGAGCCGCCTGGAGGGCCGGCACGTGGCCCTGGGCATCACGGGCGGCATTGCCGCCTTCAAAGCCATCGAGTGCCTGCGCTTGCTGACCGAGGAGGGCGCCGACGTCCGGGTGCTGATGACGCCCGAGGCGACCCGCTTTATCGCCCCCTTAACGTTTGAGGCCCTGTCGGGTCACCCGGTGGCGTCCGACTGGTTGGCCGACGGGAGGGGAGGGGAGGCGCATATCGACCTGGCCGGCTGGGCCGAGGTTTTGGTTATCGTCCCGGCCACGGCCAACACGCTGGCCAAGCTTGCCCTGGGAATCGCCGACGACGTGCTCACCGGGACGGCGCTGGCCACCCGCGCGCCCCTGGTCGTGGCGCCCGCGATGCACGACCTGATGCTGTCCCACCCGCAGACCGAGGCCCACCTGGAGACCCTCAAAGAAGGCGGCGTCTACATCGTCTCGCCGGTCGTCGGCCGGCTGGCCTCGGGGCGCGTGGCTCAGGGCCGCCTGGCCGCTCCCGAGCGCGTGGTGGCGGTGATCCGTGCCGTGCTGAGTGGCGCCTACAACCTGGAGGGCTGTCGGGTGGTCATCACCGCCGGCGGAACCCGAGAGCCGATCGACCCGGTGCGCTTCATCGGCAATGCCTCCAGCGGCCGGATGGGCCGGGCGCTGGCTACCGTGGCGGCGTCGCGGGGGGCCGAGGTCACACTGGTCACCACCATGCCCGCCGACCTGGAGGGGATCACCGAGGTCCCCGTGCAGACGGCCGCCGAGATGCTGGCGGCGCTGCAGGAGGCGACCGCGCGGGCGCACATCCTGGTGATGGCGGCGGCGGTCTCGGATTACCGCGTCGAGGATCCGGCCCCCAGCAAGCTCAAACGCGCGCAGGGCGGGCGGGAGCTCCGCCTCACTCCCAACGTCGATGTGCTGGACAGCGTGGGCCCGCGCAGCGGGCTGTTCCGGGTCGGGTTTGCCCTGGAGACCGAACGGCTGGTGGAGAATGCTAAAGCCAAGCTGGCGGAGCACGGCCTGGACCTGATCGTCGCCAACCAGGTACGGGCTGGCGTTGGCATCGGGAGCGAAGACAACGCGGTGACCATCCTGGGCCCCAGCGGCGTCGTCGACGAGGTGCCGCGCGCACCCAAGGGGGAGGTCGCCGAGCGGATCTGGGATGCCATCACGGCCACCCGTGGCCGTCGCACCTGACCTAAAGGCCACGACGGTGGCCCAGGTCGTCGTCGAGACCCGGGTGGGGAGCGCCTCGGGACTCTTCGATTACCGAATCCCCGACGCCCTGCTCGGCCAGGTGCAGGTCGGTCAGCGGGTCCAGGTGCCATTCGGGAAGCGCTCCGCCACCGGCTTTGTCTACGCATTGACCGAGGCTCCTGGCGTCGTCAACCCACGCCCGATCGCGGCCATCATCGACGCCGAGCCACTGGTGCCCGCCTATCTGCTGGAGCTCGCCGGCTGGATCAGCCACCACTACCTGGCGCCGCTGGACGAGGTCATTCGCGCCATTGTGCCGCCGCGGGTGCGCGCGGTTTCCAAGCGGGTCTCTCCGGGTCCCCGGCGGGCGAGCCGCATCCTCAAACGGGCGGCGGTCCGGTCCGCCGCCCAGCCGGGGCCGCTGCTGGAGGCGGCCCAGCAGGCCGCCGTCGATCGCATCCAGGTCGCGCTCCAGAGGCAGGAATCGCGGACCTTCCTGCTGCATGGCGTCACCGGCAGCGGCAAGACGGAGGTGTACCTGACTCTGCTGGCGCAGGTGCTGGAGGCGGGGGGCCAGGGACTGGCCCTGGTGCCCGAGATCGCGCTCACCCCGCAAACGGTGGCGCGCTTCGCCGACCGGTTCCCGGGTCGGCTGGCGGTGCTGCACAGCGGATTGACCGAAGCCGAGCGGGCGGCCGAATGGTGGCGCATCCGCCGGGGCGAGGCCGCCATCGTGGTCGGCTCTCGGTCGGCCGTCTTTGCCCCGCTGCCGCGCTTGCGGTTGATCGTGATCGATGAGGAAGAGGCCTCCGCGTTCAAGCAGGATCGCCTTCCCCGGTACCACGCCCCCAGCGTGGCCCGCCGGCTGGCCGTCGACCGGCAGGCGGTGCTGGTACTGGGCAGTGCCACGCCCGGCGTGGTCACCTACGCGCGCGCGCTGGCAGGCCAGGACCAGCTCCTGGAGCTTCCCCATCGAGTCCTCGGTCGTCCGCTGCCGCCGGTGCGCATCATCGACATGCGGGCGGAGCTCCACGTAGGGCGCTTCAGCCCGCTGAGCCTGCCGCTGCAGGAGGCGATGGCGCGCACGCTCGCCGCCGGCCAGCAGACGATCCTGTTCCTGAATCGGCGCGGGCTGGCCACCTTTGTGCTGTGCCGCGACTGCGGCAGCGTCCGGGAGTGCCCGCACTGCAGCGTGGCCCTCGTCTACCACGGCGCGCGCAGCCGCCTGCAGTGCCACTATTGCGGCGCCGAGGAACCGCTCCCGACTCGCTGCCCGGCCTGCGGCAGCAAGTACATCAAGAGCTTCGGGGTGGGGACCGAGCGAATCGAGCAGGAGGTGCGGTCGCTGTTCCCGGCGGCGCGGGTGGTGCGCCTGGACCGGGACGTGGTCCGCACCCGCGATGCGGCCGACCTGGTCTTCGAGCAGCTGGTGCAGGGACGGGCCGATGTCCTGGTGGGGACCCAGCTGGTGGCCAAGGGCTTCGATCTGCCCAAGGTGACCACGGTGGGGGTGGTCAACGCGGATACCAGCCTGCACTTTCCCGACTACCGCGCCGCCGAGCGCACCTTCAGCCTGCTGACACAGGTGGCAGGACGGGCCGGGCGCGGTCCGCATCCCGCCGAGGTCTTCATCCAGACCTACACACCCGACCATCCCGCGGTCCGGCACGCGCAGTACCACGACTATCGGGCCTTCTTCCGAGAGGAGCTCGAGCTCCGCCGCCGCTATCGATTTCCTCCCCTGACCGAGCTGATCATCGCCACCGTCGCCCATCGCGACCGCGATCGAGCGGAAGCGGACGCGCAGGCCTTCGCGCGGGAGGTGTCTGCTACAATCGACTCGCTCAAATTGGGCGACATCGAGGTGCTGGGTCCCTCGCCGGCATTCCTGCACCGGCTTCAGGACGAATACCGGTTTGAAGTGACGATCAAAGGCCCGGCGTTGGACCGGATCCGGGACCGGGTGCCCCGGACGCGCGGCTGGAGCCTCGACGTCGACCCGATGTAGGCGGCAAACGCCATGGCCCTGCTCCCGATCCTCACCCAGGAAGCGCCCATCCTTCGCCAGAAGGCGAAGCGGGTGACCCGCGTCGACGACAGCATCCGCAAGCTAATCGACGACATGGTGGAGACCATGGTGGCCGCCCCGGGGGTCGGCCTGGCGGCCAACCAGGTGGGGGTTGCCCTGCGCGTCATCGTGGTCAAGACCGACGCCAACCTCTATTCCCTGGTGAATCCGGAGATGGTCAAGGCCACCGGCGAGCAGGTGGGGTTGGAGGGCTGCCTCTCCATCCCGGGCTACGTGGGCGAGGTGAAGCGGGCCCAGCGCGTGGTCGTCCGCGGCCTGAACCGGCACGGCAAGACGGTGCGCATCAAGGGCGACGACCTGCTGGCGAGAGCCTTCCAGCACGAGATCGACCACATCAACGGCGTCCTCTTCATCGATCGCCTGACCAGCCTGGACACCCTCCGCAAGGTCGAGCCCGAGAGCGTCACCGAGGGCGAGCTGGTCGGCGCCTAGACGCCGCCCAGCGCTCCGTGCGCATCATCTTCGTCGGGACGTCGGCCTTCGCCGTCCCGACCCTCAAAGCGCTGGCGGCGGCGGGGCATGACATTCCGGTGGTGATCACCCAGCCCGATCGGCCGGCCGGACGAGGCCTAGAGCTGCGCGAGCCGCCGGTGAAACCGGCGGCCCGCGAGCTGGGACTGGCGATGGAGCAACCCGCCCGCATTCGTGACCCCGAGGCGATCGCCCGTCTCCGCGCCGTCGCTCCCGACGCCATCGTCCTGGCGGCCTACGGGCAGATCCTCCCCCGCGAGGTGCTCGGCATCCCCCGCCTGGGCCCAATCAACCTGCACGCGTCGCTCTTGCCCCGCCACCGTGGCCCCGCCCCCATCGCCTGGGCGATCCTGGAAGGGGATAAGGTGACGGGGGTCTCGGTGATGCGCATGGAGGAGCGGCTGGACACCGGCCCGGTGTACGCGCAGCAGCAGGTTCCGATCGCGACCGAGGACACAGTGGAGTCGCTCGAGGGGCAGCTGGCGGAGGCCGGCGCCCAGTTGATGGCCGCCACGCTGCCTCGGATCGAGGCCGGACTGAAGCCCGAGCCGCAGCCGGACGCCGGGGTGACCTATGCGCGACGGCTGACCACCGATGACGGCCGGCTCGACCTCACGGCCCTGAGCGCCATCGAGGTCGACCGGCGGGTGCGCGCCCTGAATCCCGATCCGGGGGTCTGGATCGACGTTGCCGGCCGGTCAGTCAGGCTCCTCCGCGGACATGTCCCCGGCAGCGCAGCAGCGCCCGGCCTCGAAGTCATGACGGCCAGCGGCCGCTATGTCGTCGAAATCGTCCAGCCCCCTGGCAAGCAGGCCATGCCGGTCGATGCCTTCCTGCGCGGTGTGCGATGAGCCCCAAGCCACGGAGCGGTGGCAACGATGGAACCATCGCCAGCAACCGGGCGGCCTACCACAACTACTTCGTGCTGGAGACCATCGAGGCCGGCATGGCCCTCTACGGCACCGAGATCAAGTCCCTGCGGTCCGGGGGCGCCAATCTCCGCGAGGGATTCATCCGGATCGCCAACGGCGAGGCCTGGCTGGTCAACGTCCACATCAGCCCCTACGAGGGCGGCAACGTGCGCAACCACGAACCCGACCGCGAACGGAAACTGCTGTTACACAAAGCCGAGATCATCGCTATGGCTACCAAGGCGAAGCAGAAGGGGCTGACCATGGTGCCGCTGCGTATTTACTGGTCGAAGAACCGGGCGAAGCTCGAGATCGGCCTGGCCAAGGGCAAGCGGCAGTACGACAAGCGGGAAGCGATCGCCGCCCGCGACGCCCGCCGGGAAATGGACCGGGCTCGGAAGACCCGGGTTTAGCCCGAATCGAGCCGACGCCGGGTTTGGCGATGCCCCGGTCGAGGTAAAATTCAGGTACCTCGTAGCCGGCCCTCTGGTGGGGGCGCCAGGTCTCGACGGGGTAGTGGTCTGCAAGATGGCGAGCCGTGTCGCCGAGCACGTAAAAGCGGCAAGGCTATAAACGCCAATCGCGAACTGGCTCTCGCTGCGTAAGTAGCGAAGTCATCCGGGGCTTCGGCTCCGGCGCCGGACCGCTCCGAGTCAGCAGGAGCGGATCTCGGCGGAAATTTAGCTGACTCGCTCCCGGCGGGCGTCGCGGCCGCCGGGGGGACTCACTACCGCGACTGGTCTGAAGGGATCCGGTCCCATGGGAGCCCGACCGACGAGATTCAAAACCGGGACTACGCTTGTAGAGGTCTTGCGGGACGCTGCTTCGGACGCGAGTTCGATTCTCGCCGCCTCCACCAGTTGGCCGTCTAGGCGGAATACCCCGCCCGCCATTCCTCGAGCAGCTTGGCCTGCTCCTGGGCGCTCATGCCCCGGGGCGCGAAGGAGTTCCCGAGCGATCCCAGCGCCCACCGCCACCGGCCCTTTCGCTCCATGCTGCCCACCATGAAAGAGTTGCTGTCCTCGAAGGTCACTACGTAATTCAGGGCCCTACCACCACCGACATCGACGCCAAACGCCGAGACATCCACCCACCGGCGACGCTTTCGGGTCAGCATGCCCACAACTTCGAACCCCGTCGGCGTGACAATCAGCTTCCAGGTCATGGCCCACCACACCAGGATGACGCCGAGGAATCCTAAGAACGCCGCCATCAACGCGACGAGGGCCGTCTGGACATACACCACCCCCATAAGCGCGCAGGCCACCATGATCGCACCGCCTCCACCGCGCAAGAGCCGCTCGCTGGTGGACAGGGGGATGACCAGTCGCGATGCGTCGGTCGTGTCGACCGGCGGCGCACTCGCATACTGGTCGAGTAAGGCCTGCTTGTTGATTGGCGGCGCGTCCCCCTTCATGGTGCCACTGGTTTCGATGGTCTCCGTCTCGGGCAGTTTTGCCCTGGCATCGAGCTGGACGCTCACCGGACTCCAGGCGCTGGCCTCGGCGAGGGCGGTGTCCCCCGTTCCGGCGGGTCCTTCGGCATGGTAGACATGCCCGAATAGCAAGTACAGGTTCGCCTGGCGCGAGCCGGAGGTCACCCGCAGACAGCCGGTGGCACGATTGGCACGAAGACCGTCCAGGATTGACGTCAGGCTGGGAGCGCCGTCAGGCAGTGGTCTCGCGGCGCCCACGAGGCGGGATCAGGCAGCCTTGCGAAGTTTCCGTTTGCTGCCCGCGGTGGTCTTGCGGACGCGCCTGGCGGTCGTCTTGACCGGCGCCTTCGCCGGCGTCCGGGCAGGTTTCTTGGTCTGCTCCTGCTCGAACGTTGACAGTCGGTTGCTGACGCCGGTCAGGCCTTTCTGAAGCTGATTGACCTCGCGTCGCAGCAGCCCGGCAGCCGACACGAGGGCTTCCTGCGCCGTCTTCTGGACCTTGCCCCGCTCCCGCTTGGCTTCTCGAAGGAACTGGGCGAGCAGGCGAGCCCCGTCTCGCTGCGAGTGCTTGGCGCGCCTCACCCAATCGCGGAGGACGACCTCAGCTGGATCGCTGGCGCTGCTCACTGCTAGCGTAACGACGCGTCTTGGCGGAGCTTGCGAGTGCCGTCTCCGATGGCGCCTACCGGCGCCCCTCGCCTACCCCTCCCCAGGGGGGAGGGGAGGCAGGGGCGTAGCAGATAGCTAGGCAACAACATCTTTCTGAACGCTTTTCCTCTAAAATGCTAGATTTATCTGGCGATGGCGAGCTACCGGATTGGCCAGGCAGCCGAGCTCCTGGGGCTCAGCATCGACAGCGTCCGGCGGCTGACCGATAGCGGCCGGCTCCAGACGGTCCGCTCGTCGGGACGGCAGCGGCTGATCGACGGCTCGGAGCTGGCCCGCTTTGCCGCCGCGCTGCCCGAGGCGCAGAGACATCAGGTCATCGTTGGCCAGTCGGCCCGCAACCACTTCCCGGGAATCGTGACCCGGGTGATCAGGGACCGGGTGACGGCGCAAGTCGAGATCCAGGCCGGCCCCCACCGGGTCGTCTCCCTCATGACCCGCGAGGCGGCGGATGAGCTGGGACTCGCCCCAGGTGTCCGGGCGGTGGCGACGATCAAGGCTACCAATGTCGTCGTCGAGCTACCGGGCAAGGCGGGATGACGGCGTTCATCCAGATCCGCCGTAGCAGCCTGGTCGCCGCCGTCGGCCTGGTGGCGGCGGCGTGCGGGAGCCCGGGGCCGGTATCGTCGTCGCCGGCGGCCCCCAGCCCGGTCACGGTTTTCGCGGCGGCTTCGCTCACGGCGGCATTCCAGTCCATGGGGTCGGCGGCTGGCCACGTGAATCCGCCCCTCCTGACCGAGTACAACTTCGCCGGCTCGCCCACCCTGGTCGCCCAGATCCAGCAGGGCGCGCCCGTCGACGTGTTTGCCTCGGCGGACCAGCCCAACATGCAGAAGCTGGTTGACGGCGGGCTCGTTATGGGATCCCCGCGGGTGTTCGCAACCAACCGGCTGCAGATCGTGGTGGCGGCCGGGAATCCGAAGGGCATCACGGGGCTGGCAGACCTGGTTCGCCCGGGCCTGGTCGTCGTTCTGTGCGCCCCGGCCGTACCGTGCGGGCGGTATGCCGCCCAGGCATTGGAGAAAGCGGGCGTCCGAATCGTTCCTGCCAGCGAGGAGACGGATGTCAAGGCTGTAATCGGCAAAGTTTCGCTTGGCGAAGCCGATGCCGGCATCGTGTACGTCACAGACGTGAGAGCCGGCGGGGCCAAGGTGCAAGGGATCGCCATCCCAGACACTCAGAACGTGGTGGCCGCCTACCCCATCGCGGTGATGAAGGCAGCTTCCCACGGCCGGGCGGCGCAGGCCTTCGTCGACTTCGTCCTGTCGCCCCAGGGCCAGCGCATTCTCGCCAGCTTCGCTTTCGGCGGTCCCTGATGTTTCGCGGTCGGCAGCCGGTCCCGCTGCCGATCGGGATCCTGGCCGGCGCCGGCGCCGCATTCTTCATCCTGCCGCTGATCGGCCTTATGCTGCGCGCGCCATGGGCCAACCTATGGCCCGATCTCACCGCGCCGGAGAGCTTGCTGGCGCTGCGGCTCTCGCTGGTTGCGTCGCTCTCGGCTACCGCGCTGGCTCTCGTCCTCGGGCTGCCGCTGGCCTGGATCTATGCCCGGGTCGTGTTTCCCGGCCGCACCGTCCTGCGCGCGCTAACCACCCTCCCCATGGTCTTGCCGCCGGTGGTCGGCGGGGTGGCCCTGCTGATGGCATTTGGGCGGCGCGGCCTGCTGGGCCAGATCCTGGATGCCGCTTTCGGCATCCGGCTTCCGTTCACCACCGCCGGCGCGGTCATGGCGGAGACCTTCGTGGCCATGCCCTTCCTGGTGCTGACCGTGGAGGCCGGCCTGCGCTCGATGGACCGCCGGTATGAGGACGCGGCCCGCACCCTGGGAGCGGGCCGATGGACGGTCCTGCGCCGGGTCACGCTGCCGCTGGTAGCCCCCTCGCTCTTTGCCGGTGCGGTGCTGTGCTGGGCCCGGGCCCTGGGCGAGTTCGGCGCCACCATCACCTTTGCCGGGAATTTCCCAGGTCGGACGCAGACGTTGCCGCTGGCGGTGTATCTGGCCCTGGAGACCAGGCCGGACGCCGCCATCCTGCTTAGCCTGGTCCTGCTGGTCGTTTCCCTGGTGGTCCTGGTCGTCCTCCGCGACCGATGGTTGGGATCGGCATGAGCCTGCTGGCCCAGGTCCGGCTGACGCGTGGCTCCCTCGTGCTCGACCTGGAGGTCGCCGCCCATGAGGGCGAAGTAGTGGCCGTGCTGGGTCCAAACGGGGCGGGCAAGACCTCGCTGCTCCGGGCGCTGGCTGGCTTGCTTCCGCTCACTGAGGGCCGGATCACGCTGGACGGGATGGTGCTAGAGGACCCTGGTGCGACGATTTTCGTGCCGCCCGAGCAGCGTCGGGTGGGGATGGTGTTCCAGGACTACCTGCTCTTCCCTCACCTGAGTGTGCTGGAGAACGTGGCGTTTGGCCTTCGCAGCCGGGGCGTTCGGGCCGCCACAACCCGAGCTCGAGGCTGGCTAGAGCGGGTCGGCCTGGCGGACCTGGCCGACGTGCGCCCCACCGCGCTCTCGGGTGGCCAGGCGCAACGGGTGGCGCTGGCCCGGGCGCTGGCGACCGAGCCCCGCCTCCTCTTGCTGGACGAGCCCCTGTCGGCGCTGGATGTGACGATCCGCGCCGACACGCGCCGCGACCTGCGTCGCCACCTGGCCAACGTGTCCGGCATTCGGTTGGTGGTGACCCACGACCCGCTGGAAGCGATGGCGCTCGCCGATCGGCTGATGGTCATCGAAGGCGGCCGCCTGGTGCAGTCGGGTCGGGCCGCCGAGGTGACCGCCCGCCCCCGCTCGCGCTACGTGGCCGACCTGGTGGGGGTCAACCTGTTCCGCGGCCGAGCGAAGGGCACCGAGGTCGAGCTCGAGACCGGCGGGGCCCTCACGGTCGCCGACCAGGCCCACGGCGACGTCTTCGCCGTCATCCATCCGCGCGCGGTGGCCGTGTTCCGCCAGCGACCGGATGGAACGCCCCGAAACGTCTGGCCGCTCCGTGCTGTCGATATCGACCTTCACGGGGACCGGGTCCGCGTCCGCCTCATGGGAACAGTCACCATCGTGGCCGAGGTGACGCCGGCCGCGCTGGCCGACCTGGGGCTGGCCGAAGGACGGAAAGTGTGGGCGGCCGTGAAAGCGACCGAGATTTCGGTTTATCCTGCGTAAGAGACGTGGGCGAAGGGCGCTTCCCCGACCCGATGAATGTGGCGACCCTCTTCGTCGACCGCAACATCGACGAAGGACGGGGCGAAGCGGTGGCCATCCTCTGCCAGGACAAGCAGTTCACCTATCGCCAGGTCCAGGAGATGGTCAACCGGACCGGCAACCTCCTGCTCGGCCTCGGCCTGCAGCCAGAGCAGCGCGTGCTGATGCTGGTGCTGGACGGCCCGGAGTTTGCGGCCACCTTCTTCGGGGCTATCAAGGCCGGGCTGGTGCCGGTCCCCGTGAATACCAGCCTGCGGGCCGCGGATTACCGATTCATGCTGAACGACTCACGGGCGCCGGTCGCCCTGGTGAGCGGCGCCCTGCTGCCGGAGCTGGAGCCCGCCCTGGCGGAGGCTCGGTATCTCCGCCACCTGGTCGTCGTCGATGGGGAGACCGCTCCTGGCCGCGGCGACATCCGGCGGCACGATTACAAGACCCTCCTGGCCGCCGCGCCGGGGACCCTAGCCGCCGAGCGGCGATCGCCCGATGACGTGGCGTTCTGGCTGTACACCTCAGGAACCACGGGCATGCCCAAGGCGGCCGTCCATCTGCAGCACGACATGCTCGTCTGCTGCGAGGCCTATGCGCGGCAGGTGCTGGCCATCACGGCGGCCGACCGGACCTACTCGGTCGCCAAGCTGTTCTTCGCCTACGGCCTGGGGAACGCCCTGTACTTCCCCTTCTGGGTGGGCGGGTCGACCGTGCTCGACCCGGGACGGCCCGAACCCCGCCGGGTGCTCGACAACGTGACCCGCCACCGCCCCACGCTGTTCTTCTCGGTGCCCACCAATTACGCCGCCATCCTCAGCAGCCAGGACGAGCGCCAGACCTTCCAGTCCGTGCGGGCCTGCGTCTCCGCCGGGGAAGGGCTGCCGCCCGTGCTCTACCAGCGCTGGCAGGAGCGGTATGGGGTCGAGATCCTGGACGGCATCGGCTCCACCGAAGTGCTGCACATCTTCATCTCCAACCGCCCGGGGCAGGTCCGGCCGGGCAGCAGCGGGACCCTCGTGCCCGGGTACGAAGCCCGGGTAGTGGACGACATCGATCGGCGGGTGCCCAACGGCGAGATCGGCAACCTGCTGGTCAAAGGCGATTCCACCTGTGCCTACTACTGGAACCAGCACGAGAAGACCAAGCGGACCATCGAGGGCGATTGGATCCGCACCGGTGATAAATACGTCCGTGACAGCGACGGCTTCTTCTGGTACGCCGGCCGGACCGACGACATGCTCAAGGTCTCCGGCCAGTGGGTTTCCCCGGTCGAGGTGGAGGCAGCCCTGATGGCGCACCAGGCCGTGCTGGAGTGCGCCGTGATCGGCCTGGCCGATGATGAGGGGCTGATCAAGCCCAAGGCGTTCGTGGTGTTGCGCCAGGGTGGGCTGGGCACGGACGCCCTGGCCGTCGAGCTGCAGGAATTCGTGAAGGCCCGCATCGCGCCCCACAAATACCCTCGCTGGGTCGAGTTCGTCGCCCAGGTGCCCAAGACTGCCACCGGCAAGATCCAGCGCTACAAGCTGCGCGAGCAAGCGGCCGCGCCATCCCGTCCGCCGGTCGAGGTCAGCTAGAACCCGAAGCTGGCCAGGAAGGTCTCGAACTCGGGCTGGTAGCTGCTGCCGGGTCCCTTTTCCAATTCAAAGGTGTCGCCCTGGTACTCGAAGACTACGATGACCGCGCCCTGGGCGGGGCCATCCTGGGTGACCCGGATCCGATCGGCCGTCACCCCCGCGACGGTGACGTGGTCGACCTGGTTGCCGGCGGTGAGGCTGGATTCAAATCCGGCCTTGGCGCCGCCGACCACCCGGACTTCGATGGGGACCGCGAACTCGGTCGCCGCCGGGACGTGGGTCGGGACAGTGGCGTCGGGGCCGAACGCCACCACGCTCAGGGCCCCGTTCGCGCCAGGCTCGGCCGTGTAATCGCGCTGTCGCCAGCCATTGGGAAAGCAGGCGTGGTAGCCGAGGGTGGCATGCGCGTAGGCCTGCCCGCTCTGGCACAGGCCTGCCGGCGCCGAAGCCGGGGCGTGCAGCGTCGAAGCCGGGGTCTCATCGCCGGTCAGGCTACAGCCCGCCAGCAGGACGGGAAGGGCGGCGACGGCCACCCAGCGCCCGCGGTTCACGCCGGACAGGGTAGCGCATTGTCAGGACTAGTGAAAAATGGCCCTGGACGCCCAGAGTGCACCCGCAATTCCGAGGGCCGCTGGTGGAACCGCTCCGAACCGCGTCAGCCACGCCACCAGGTAGGAGGGCATGACGGTGAGCAGGGCCAGCGGATCGGCCTTGCCGAGTCCCGCTCGAGCCTGCTCCGCCAGCGGCGCCGCCTCGTCGTAGCTGGGCAAGGCGTGGGCGGCGAAGCCCAGTCCGAGCCAGATCTCGAGCCAGGTCAACAGGTTGGGATGAAGGTGCAGGATGAACCGGGGAGTCAGGGCCGGCGCCAGGCAGAGGATGGCCAGGGCCGCCAGCACCGCCGTCGGAACGAAGGCCGCCGCCAGGCCGGTGCGCAGCTCGGCGGGCGCCTGGTAGATGACATAGCCGGCGGGATCGCGAGTCTCGAAGTAGGTCACGCTCTCCACCTCCAGCCCGGCCCGATGGACGACGGTCAGCTGGATGGCGGTTCGGGTCACGACCGCCGGGAAGCCGCCAATGTGGATTGCCAGCGCGGCCATGCGTAGCGCCGCCTTCACCAGGCCGGCCCGAGCAATGTTGCGGGCCAGGGCAATGGCGTAGGGAGCGCTGCGGACGATCAGGGTTCCCGCGACCCTCCCGATGGCCCGGAGGATGCGGGCGGCCACGGCGCCGATGCCCCGGCTGCCGCCCAGGGCCCGCCCGGCCAGGGCGCGCGACTGCGCCCAGGGCAGGCCGCGAACGCGGTCCAGGATCTGCTGAGTGAGTGGGGGTCCGGGGGGCTCGACCACGGTGGGCCGCCACGCCGGCTGGGATGGCGGCTCGGTGGGGACGGGCGGCGCGGCTGCCTCAGCCGGCTTGGGCGAGCGGGGCGCAGGAGCGGGTGGTTCTAGATCGAAGGGCAGGTCGGGCTGCAGCGGGGCCGGTTCGCCCATCAGTGCGCACCAACCTTGGGCTGAAGGTGGGCAGCCCTGACCTTGGCCAGCAGCGCCAGCTGGTCAGCCTGGCTATCGAGCTGGATGCTCGGCTCCAGGGCCTGGGCGGTTTCCCATTCCGCCAACCCCGCCCGGATGTCTTTGTCTAGCAGGTGACAATAGGCGGCGTAGGCCCAGGCCTTGGGCGAGTCGGATACGTTGCTGACGGCGACCGACATGCTGACCGCGCACCCGGGGTAATCGCCGCCCGTCAGGCGGGCGCGGCCGTCGTGGTAGGCGCTCAGACCCTGCCACTCGCCCGGGACGGCGATCAGCGACAGCAGCGTGACCGTGAAGCTGGCTGCCATCACCCCCATCACCCAGCCCGGGAGTGGCGGCAGGCCGCCCCGCGCCAGCCGGAGCGGCTCCAGCTGGGCCTGGCACCGGGCCAGACGGTCGTTGAGCTCCAGGTCGTCGACTTCAGGCAGCGCCGGCCGGCGGACCCGTTGCGCTTCCTTGAGCAAGTTCATGGCCTCGGAGATCTCGCCCTCGGAAAAGCGAATGTCGGCCTTGAACACCAGCGCATCGCGCGCCTCGGGATTGCGTCGCAAGGCGCGATCCAGGTAATCCTCGGCCAGGGGATACTCGTGGCTCCAGTAGTGGATCATCCCCAACCCGAGCAGCGCGGCCGGGTGCTGCGGGTCTTTGGTCAGGACCGCCTGGTAGGCGTTGGTGGCCCCCGGAAAGTCGGAGGCGCGGATCCGAGCCAGCCCGAGCAGCACGCGAGCATCGGTCAGGTCGGGATGGGCATCAAGCAGCGAGGTCAGCAGGGCGAGGGCGGGCGCATGGTCTTTGGCGCCCACGAAGGCGTAGGCGAGGTAATAGGCGGTGTACGGATCCTGGGGATGCGCCTTCAGGTCGGCGGCCAGCAGCGGCAGGGCATCCTCGAACTTGTGCTGGCGAATCAGCGCCAGCGCTTGATTGTTCGGCATACGGCGACCCGATCTCGCTGCGAGTAACGGGCCGGCGGAGGGGCCCTTGCGTCTGCCGAAAAAGCTATGCGGCCTTGTTAGTCAGGCAGCGCTCGGCGATGAAGGCCAACAGGGCGCGGTCGAAGTCCAGTCCCTTGAGCGCGGCCGTGGCCGGCCACAGGCTGCGGACTTCAACCTGGAGGCGCGTCAACCCGCCCGGGTCCAGAGACTCCAGGTATTCCCAGGCGGCGAACGCGGTCTCGGGCGGGAGGGATTTCATGGCAGCGCTTCCTACCTTCTTTAACGCATTCCAACCCCAAATAGTTCCTGGCTTGTTGTGTCAGGCTACTTCCGGACCAGCGGGTGACCGCAGAGAACGTCGGTGGAGATCAATTTTGCGCAAGATGTCCCGCAAGAATGCCCTGATCGCGCTGGGCGCCGGCCTCCTACTGGCCGCTCCCGCGGCCTTCGTGGTGGCTGCCCATCGTCCGCCAGTCCCGGCGCGGGCGAGCCTGGGGGGCGGGCCTCCGGAGCCGACTGGGCCGGTGGACTGGAACCTGCTCCGCCGGGCGCCGGTGCGTCCCAGTCCGACGTCCTCGATCGGGCTGCCAGACTTCAGCCACGTGTTCCTGGTCGTGATGGAGAACCGGGAGTACGGGGCGGTCATTGGCAACCCGGCAGCCCCCTACATCAACTCCCTGGCGCGGAGCTACGCCCTGGCCTCCAACTATTTCGGCGTCTCGCACCCCAGCCTGCCGAATTACCTGGCCCTGGCCGCCGGCGATACCTTCGGGATCCAAAGCGACTGCACGACCTGTTTCGTCAGCGCCCCCAATATTGCCGACCAGGTCGAGGCTAGCGGCCGGAGCTGGCGAGCGTACATGGAGGGCATGCCCTCAGCCTGTTACCTGGGCGGCTCCGCGGGCGGGTATGCGCAGAAGCACAATCCGTTCGTCTACTTCACCGATATCCGGAACGACCCGGCGCGCTGCGCCGCCCACGTGGTGCCCTTCAGCGCGTTCTCCAGCGACCTCTCGAGCGGCACGCTGCCCAACTACGCCTGGATCACGCCCAACCTGTGCAACGACATGCATGACTGCGCCACCAGCGTGGGCGACTCCTGGCTAGCGACCGTGGTCCCCCAGATCCTGGGGTCGGCGGCCTGGCGCGATGGCGGCGTGCTGTTCATCACCTGGGACGAGGGGTCGAGCAGCGCCGGGTATGCGGACTCCTGGGGCGGCCGGGTGGCGACTCTGGTCATCTCACCCTCTGGCCGAACCGGGTTCCAGTCGTCGGTTCTTGAGAGCCACGACAACCTGCTGCGGACCATCGAGGATGCCTGGCATTTGGCCCCGCTGGGTCATGCGGCGTCGCACCCCGCCATGCTCGAAGCCTTTCGTTAGAAGGCCTGTACCGCTCTGCCCGTTGAGCTGGTGATGATCCCGGCCTTCTCTGCCGAGTTGATCGTGTTGGTACTCGGGTCCTTTGGCCGCAGCTCCCCGGTGGACGGGTGGACCCAGATGCTGGCCGGAGTCCTGGTGGTCGCGATCTCCCTGGTCGGCCTCGCCTTCGTCGCGCTGGGATTTAAGAGCGGAGCTGCCACAACGCGGCGCTTTGCCGCCGAAGTGGAGGTCCGCCAGGCTGAGATCACCGACCAGGAGGGGGACCCCCGGATTCCTGCATCCGCGGATGCCGAACCAGGCGCTGCCGGACTCACCCTCAAGCTGGGGGGCTCGCAGCGGCCCTGGCCATACCTGCGCACGTGTTCCGCGCCCGCGCTCGCCATTCTGCGCGCCCGATGCAGCGCCAAGCTGGACCTCGGAAAGCCATACCTGGCCGCCTCGCTCTTTCGCCGCCTTGGCGAACAACCGGGAGCCCTCGCTCCAGCTGGGTACAGCATGATGTTCTGGGAGGCGGCATCAGCGCCAGCATGCCAGGGCATGAGGGTCGACATGAGGGGCAAAGGATTCTCCGAGCGCTGGACCCTGGTTCGGGCCCACAACCCGATCCAGTGCCATTCCTGCGGAGGGTCGGTCTCGGGTGAGCTGGGTGACCAATGCCCAGCCTGTCACACACCGTGCAATGGCTTCGAGGCCGGCTGGCGAGCCCTGGACATTGCCGCGGCATGACGGTTTGCTAGCGTTCGCAGGGTGAGCAGCCCCGCTCCCACGCCTCGTCGGCCCGCGGTCGAGGGTGAGCTTCTGTGGTCGCCACCCAAGGCGCTGACTAGCGCAGCGACCATCACCCGATACATGCTTTGGCTTCGCCAGCAACGAGGTCTGCGCTTCGATACCTACCCCGAACTCTGGCGATGGTCCGTGAACGATCTGGAGGGCTTCTGGTCCTCGATCTGGGATTTCTTCGACGTTCGCGGCCACCGGCCGGCCGCCCAGGCCCTCGCCGAGCGCCGAATGCCGGGAGCGCGCTGGTTCCCGGGAGCACAGCTGAACTACGCGGAGCACGCGTTGCGGCGGCGCGATAGCCATGTGGCCGTGGTCTTTTGGTCCGAATCGGGGGCGGCTCGCGACCTGACCTATGCCGAGCTGGCCGAGCAGGTGGGGGCGGTGGCCGCTGGACTGCGTTCCCTTGGCGTAAAGGCTGGCGACCGGGTGGCGGCCTACCTGCCCAACATCCCGGAGACCCTGGTTGCCTTCCTGGCCACGGCCAGCCTGGGTGCCATCTGGTCGTCCTGTTCCCCCGACTTCGGCATCCGGGCGGTGGTGGACCGGTTCCAGCAGATCGAGCCCCGGGTCCTGTTTGCCGTAGACGGGTACCGGTACGGCGGGAAAGCCTTCAACCGGATAGACGAAATTCGCCGGATCCAGGCCGAGCTGCCCTCACTGGAAGCCACCGTGATCGTGCCCTATCTGACAGCACAGCCGGACACGGCATCGTTGTCGCGCGTGCGGCCCTGGCCGGACCTGCTGGCCAAGCCGTCAGAGCTGCGATTTGAGCCCGTTCCCTTCGACCACGCGCTCTGGATCCTCTACTCGTCGGGCACCACCGGCCTGCCCAAGGCAATCGTCCATGGTCACGGCGGCATCCTGCTCGAGCACTTGAAGTCGCTAGGGCTGCAGATGGATATGAAACCGGACGACCGGCTGTTCTGGTTCACCACTACCGGCTGGATGATGTGGAACCTGATCATCGGGAACCTGCTGCTCGGATCGACGGTCGTGCTCTACGACGGCAGCCCTGCCTACCCGGATCCGAACGCACTGTGGCGGCTTGCCGAGCACACGGGCATCACCTACTTCGGCACCAGCGCCTCCTACATCCAGGCCTGCATCAAGGCCGATCTCCATCCCGCCCGCGAGGCCGACCTGTCGCGGGTGCGCGCCCTGGGGTCGACCGGCGGCCCGCTCTCGCCCGAGGGCTTTCGCTGGGTCTACGAGGAGGTAAAGCGCGACATCTGGTTGGGCTCGGTGAGCGGCGGCACGGACGTGTGCACGGCGTTCGTCGGGTCCTGTCCGCTGGTCCCGGTCCACAGCGGCGAGATCCAGTGCGCCTACCTGGGAGCGAAGGTGGAGGCCTTCGACGAAAACGGTCAAGCCGTGGTGGGCGAGGTTGGGGAGCTGGTCCTCACCGAGCCGATGCCCTCCATGCCACTGTTCTTCTGGAACGATCCCGACGGGACGCGATACCGGGAGAGCTACTTCGAGAAATTTCCCGGCGTCTGGCGGCACGGCGACTGGATCAAGATCACCGACCGAGGGACCTACATCATTTATGGACGGTCCGACTCCACGCTCAAACGGGGCGGGGTGCGGATGGGGACCAGCGAGTTCTACCGGGTGGTGGCCGAGGTCCCCGAGGTGCTCGACAGCCTGGTGGTCGACCTGGGAGGGCTTGGCTCCGAGGACGCGCTGCTGCTCTTCGTGGTGCTGAAGGACGGGGCCGTGCTGGACGACGGGCTCAAGCGGCGGATCAACCAGGCGCTGCGCACCGAGCTCTCGCCTCGGCACGTGCCCGACGAGATCTGGGCCGTCCCCCAGATTCCGACCACTCTCAACGGCAAGAAGCTCGAGGTTCCCATCAAGCGGATTCTGACTGGCACGGCGGTCGACCGCGCGGTCAGCCGGGGCGCGGTGGCCAACCCCGACGCACTCCGCTTTTTCGTGGACCTGGCGCAGAAGCAGCGCCACAGTTAGTTCTCGCCAGTCCAGAAGCCGTTGGGGTCGGCTCGCCGGATGTGGCCGAGCTCGGCTTCCGTTGGTGGAACCGTCTCGGACACGTTCGTCGGGACGGCGATCGGAAATCCGGTGGCGGCCCGGATCGCGTCCACGCTGATCCCGGGATGCCGGGTGCGCACGCGGAGCCCATCGGGCGTGACGTCGAACACGCCAAGGGTCGTGATCAGGGTGGCGGGCCCGCCCCGCCGCCGGCCGGCGAAATGACCAGGTGAGGTGACGTAATCGAGTGTCGGCCGAAACCGCCTGGGCTCGTGCTCCATGATCAGGATGGTCCGGCCGGCCAGCACGGCGATGTCGGCCGCACCCCCGCTCCCCGGCAGCCGAACCAGCTTTCCGCTAGCGCTGGTCCGCGTGGTGTTGAGATCGCCTCGCGGATCGATCTCCGCGCCGCCGATGAAGCCGGCATCGACCCGGCCCTGTTGCAGGAGGCTCATCACATCCAGCAGGCCGAGACAGGCGACCGCGTTCACGATGTTCGGGGGATCGCCCATGGTGTAGATGAATCCGTCCGGCGGTCGGTCGCGAATCACGCCGTTCTCGAACAGGCCGATGGCGTTCGGCGCATGGGTCGCCTTAGCCAGGGCGAAGCCGAGCAATGGGAGCCGCATGCCGACAAAGACCACTTCGCCATCGCGGATCTCGCGGGCGGCGGCCACTACCATCAATTGGCGAGCCGTCATGGCGCGAAGTTCGCCGGCGCCGCCAATCGCGAGTCCTGCACGCGCAGGGCGTCTAGGGTCGAGGCGCCCAGCCGGGCCAGGTATTCGCTCCGGTCGTGCAGACCATCCACCCAGTCCCGCCGCCACGCCGCATAGCCCTCGACCGTCTTCGACTGCTGGTGATAGTCAAGGAACGGTTGGAAATCGCGGCGCCAGTATCCCTGGACGGAGGAGGGCAGCGCGCCGCCGGGCTCCTCGACCACCGCGCCGACCAGGAAGCCCGGGATGATGGTTCGGTTTGGGTCGCTACGGATGACCTCGTCGGCCACGATTTCCTCGCAGGTGACGATGGTGGTGCGCGCCGCGTACACGGCCTCCACCGTCAGGCCGAGGTTCCCCCAGAGGTGGGCATTGCCATGCCGGTCCGCCCGCTGCGCGTGCACGATTGCCACATCCGGGTGGAGAGCACCCACTGCCAGCAGGGCCGGGCCGCCAAACGGGTCGCTGATTGGGCGGATCCGTGGATGGTTTCTGGCGATGTCGCTGCCCTGCACCGTGTAGGTGGGAAGAAACGGGACGCCCATGGCGGCCGCCTTGAGCGCCAACCCCACGGTGAAGTTACTGTGGTCTTCGACCGTGATCGGATGGGGGATCCCATCTTCGACCGCGCGCCGAAACGCGTATCCGGATCCCCCCGCCACGTTGCCGACCCAGGCGGCGATCACCTGACGCACGCACCCGGCGCCGATCAGCTGGTCGAACGCCATGTCGGAGATGGGCCCGATCAGGGTGAGGTCGCGCCGGCCCAGGCGGATGAGCTCCTGCACCGCCGCGAATGGAATCAGCGATTCGAGGGACAGGCCGAGTGCGATCGACGACCCGTCGGGAACCAGCTGCTGCAGGGCCTCCTGGAGCGTGGCTCGCTGGTCGGTCAGTGGTGCCTCCAGGCCGGCTCGCGCTTTTCCAGGAAGGCGGCGATGCCCTCCGCGGCGTCCGCGGACCGGCCGACTGATTCCACGTAGATCGCCATGGCGGCGTCCAGCCGATCGAGCGCCATCTCCGTGCGGCCGGCCCGCCAGGCCCGTTTGGCCGAGCGCAGCGCCACGCCACTGAGCCCGGCCAGCCGCCGGGCCAGCGCGTCGACCGTGGCGTCGACCGCGTCCGGGGCGACCACATGGCTGATCAGCCCAGCCTGCTGCGCCGCCGTAGCATCAATGGTGGCGCCCAGGATCAGGTCAACGGTCCGCCGGATCCCGCACAGCTCGGGGAAACACGCGGCGGCCACCGGGGGAAACGCGCCCAGCCCAATCTCAGGCAGGCCGATGGTGGTGGAGCTGGCCGCCACCACCACGTCACAGAGGAGCGCGACTTCGGCGCCCCCACCCAGCGTGATGCCGTGGACGGCGGCGATGGTCAGGGGATCGAGCGTCAGCAGGAGGCCCGCGTTCTCCCGCACCGCCTCCAGCATGGCGTTGAGCGTGTCGGGCACGTGGTCCCGAATGTCCACGCCGGCCGAGAAGCCGCGCTCCAGGGAGGAGCGCAGCACCACCACCCGCACATCGGGCACGTTGGCGGCGTCGAGGGCCCGGTTCAGGGCCTCCAGCGTCGCCGCGTCCAGGATGTTGAGCGGCGGGCGGTTGAGCGTGATCCGGACAATCGCGTCGGCATGCTCGACGTCGACGCTGCCCAACCTATCGAACCCGATCAGCGTCCGGTGAACTTGGGCTTGCGCTTCTCCACGTAAGCGGCCAGCCCTTCCTTGGCATCCTGGTTCTGGAAGAGCTGGTTCTGGACCTCACGCTCCAGGGCCAGGCCGCCGGCGAGCGGCATCTCGATGCCCTCGGTGACGGCGACTTTGATCAGGCCGATGGTGCGGCTCGGGCCGGACGCGATCTCCTGGGCGTACTCCATGGTCTTGAGCTCGAGATCTTCCTTGGGGAACACCCGATCCACCAGGCCGATCTCGCGAGCCTGCTCGGGGGTCAGCAGCCGGCCGGTGATGATCAGGTCCAGGCCGCGGCTCTTGCCCACCAGCCGGGGCAACCGCTGCGTGCCGCCGGTCCCCGGGAGGACGCCCAGCTTCACCTCGGGTAGCCCGATCTGGTAGGGGCCGGCGGCCATGAACCGGAGATCGCAGGCCAGCGCGATCTCGAGCCCGCCGCCCACGCAGTGCCCACCTAGCTGCGCGATCACGATCTTGGGCGTGCGCTCCAACTTGCTCAACGTCTCCTGGCAGAAGAGGCAGAAGCTGGCCTTGTAGGGGGGCTCGGCGGCCTTGAGCATGTTGATGTCGGCCCCGGCGGAAAAGAACTTCTCGAGACCCGAGCTGAGGATGATCACCTTCACCTCGGTATCCAGTCGAGCCACGTCCACCGCGTCGTTGAGCTGGCGCATGACCTCGAAGTTGTACGCGTTGGCGCCCGGCCGGTTCAACTTGATGACGCCGATCCCGTCCCGCTTGCTGAACGTCACGCTCGTCTCTTGCATCGTTTCGGCCACGCGAAATTCCTCCTGCTCAGCTCGAACTTCGACCCAATGGTACTCCTGTACCCTTGCAGCAATGGACGCCTGCCCGCGCTGCCAGACGTCGCTTCGGCCGGATGCGAAATTCTGTCCGGAGTGTGGCACCCAGGTCCATGTGCAGCCGGTCCACGCGGAACTGGTCGAGACACGCGCTGCTCCGCGGTCGAACCTGCCCAGTCCCTGGTCGGCCGCGCTGCTCTCCATCATCCCCGGCCTCGGGCATTGGTACGCCGGCGCGCCCAAGCGCGGCCTCATCTTCTTCGTGGCGATCGTGGGCGGGGAGCTGCTGGGGATTGATTTCGACCTAACCCTAATCGGCGACATCGTGGGGATCCCGCTGGGCGTGGGCGCCACCGGACTCTGGGCGTTCTGCGCCGTCGACGCCTATCGCACAGCGGCCCGCCGGCGCGCTGAATCGGCGTGAGCCTGCCGGCGGCCGCCCGCGGGCCCGCCGCCGCCCGCTTTCCTCCCGGTCTCGATCTCCGCTTGGTGGACCTCCTGGTCACGGTCCTGATCACCGTGGGCGGCGTGGCCCTCCTCTTCGCTGCGCTGCTGCTGGCGGCCCGCGTCGAGCGCCCGCTCATTCGCGCCAACGCTGAGGTGGCGTTGATGCTCCTCCTGGCGTTGATCTACGCGGTCTTCGCCGGCGGCATCGTGGTGGGCCTCCGCCGGGTCCGTGAGCCGGCTCGAATGCTGGGCCTGCACTGGCCGACGCCGTCCGCGGCCGTTCTGATCGTGGCCGGCCTGGTGCCGTGGTTCACGGCCGAGGGGATCATTGCCTGGACCCTGGGGCTGATTGCGAACCACGGGCGGCCCCTGCCCAGCAACACGCGGGAGCTGTTCGTCCAGCGTCCGCATGGCCTGGGCGTACTGATCCTGGCCCTGCTCGTCACCGCGGTGATGGCGCCGGTCTGCGAGGAGATCTTCTTCCGCGGAATGCTCTACCGGTACTTGCGCGCGCGCTGGCCCGTCTGGGCCGCGGTGCTGGGCAGCGCCTCCCTGTTCGGACTGGCGCACTTCAGCGGCCTCGACCGGCTGGCCCTGTGGCCCGTCTTCACCTTCATGGGCATCGTGCTGGCGCTGCTCTACGAATGGACCGGGTCGCTTGGCAACACCATCCTCCTGCATTCGCTGAACAACGCGATCCTTACTGTCCTGGCGTTTGCTGCCTTGTCCTCGTGACCGCGGCCGGCAGCCGGCCCCGAGTCGACGTGGCCGATGGCCTGCTCTTGCTCACGGTGGGGATCTGGGGCCTGAACGTCACGGTCGTCAAGCTGCTGTTGCGCGACTTCCAGCCGCTTGAACTGTCAATCCTGCGATTCACGGCGGCGGCCGCCATTTTCTTTCTGGTGGTCTCGCTCCGGGAGCACCGGATGGGTCTGGCCAGGCGGGACTGGGGGCCGCTGGTGATCGCGGCGCTGTTTGGCATCACCCTCAATCAGGTGTGCTTCGTCTACAGCCTGAAATTCACCACCGCCTCCAACCTCTCGCTGCTGCTGGCCTCCACCCCGGCCTGGGCGGCACTCCTGGCGGCCGGGTCGCGCATGGAGTCGGTCACACTCCGGCACTGGGCCGGCATCGCGGTTTCCATGCTGGGGGTGGCGGCCATCGTCCTGTTCCGGCCAGGCGGTGTGCAGCTGAACTTCAACCTGCTGGGCGACGTGCTGGGCGTCGGCGTCGCGCTCACCTGGGCCGTCTACTCGGTAGCCCTGCGGCCCCTGGTGCGGCGCAACTCGGTGTTCAAGGTGAGCGCCTGGGTGCTGCTCCTGGGAACCATCGCCCTGCTGCCGATCGGGTTGCCCCAGACGAACCCCGCGCAGGTCGCGGCGATGCGACCCGGCACCTGGGGACTGTTTGCCTACTCGATGCTGGCCGCCATCGTCCTGACCAACATCTTCTGGTACATCGGGATGCGGCGACTGGGCCCGGCCCGGGGCACGCTCTACGGGAACATTCAGCCCTTCATCGGGGTGCTCTTCGCGGCCTGGATCCTGCAGGAGCGCCTGAGCCCCATCCAGCTGCTCGGCGGGGTGCTGGTGGTGGGCGGCGTGCTGGTCAGCCGTTCCTGGCCGCGCGGGGCACCGGTCGAGGCCAGTGCGGCCTAGCCCAATCAGGCGTTCGATCACCGCCAGCCCCGAGGATGGAGCGGCGAAGGCCGTCAGGCGTTCACTTCTTGAACCGAAGCTCCCCGCAGGGGGGAGGGAGATCAAGTGGAGCGTGCGATGTCGGTCAGGCGTTCGCTCCCGTGGGTCGCGCCGAGAGCTCTCGAAATACCCCCACCCGGGGAGGCAGGATCATGTCAGCGCTGGCCGGCCGGGATCGGCGCCGCCCGCCGAGCCGGCAGTCGGTCCACCACGACCTCGCAGGGCGCCTCGCGGATCACGTAATCGGCCGTCCGGCCAAGCGGCCCCTCGTTGGGTCGATTCTTCAGGGTCACGCCCATGACGATAAGATCGGCCGCCTCCTCGCGCGCGATCTCGACGATCCGGTGTCCGACCTGGCGGGCCACCGCGACTTTCGTCTGGGGGATCAGTCCGTGCTGGGTGGCGATAAACGCGGCCAGGTTCAGGGCCCGCTCGATGGTGGGGTCCCGTTCCGGCATGACGAGCGGCGCCTGCAGCGGAATCTCGTGCACGTAGACGATCAGCATCTGTCCCTTGCGCCCCTCGTTCAGGCGGGCGGCCAGCTCCACGGCCCGCACCGAGGCCCCCAGGTCGATGACCGGCACCACGATCTTGCGCAGGGCCGAGACGGAGCGGACCGCGGTCGTCGCGCCGCGCGGCGCCGGGGGCGGCACCCGCAGCATCCAGCCCAGCGTCCCGGCCAGGCCGACGGTGAAGAGGACGGCGATGAGGACGCCAAGTGGAGTCATGGCAGCCTGGCGGCGACCTGCCAGCGCCAGGCGCCGAAGGCCACCAGCCCGACCCCGGCGACGGCGTACGGAATCGAGCGCACCTGGATCAGGTCACGGACGAGGATCAGGACCCCCAGGACGACGGCGGCGATCCCGATCGCGCGGGTGAAGGTGCGAGGGGTCATGGCCGGCCTGCCGTGCCGTCCCGTTCAGCCAGCGCGAGCTCGTATTCCTCGAGGGATTCGAACTCTTCGGCTTCCTGCAGCACCCGCTTCTGCGCGGTTTCCCAGTCGTGCGGTTGGCTGCCGAGCGGGGGAAGGCCCCGGAGGCGGCGGTACACGAAGTACACGATCAGGGCGAGCACGATCCAGGCCGGCCCGGCGATCCGGCCCAGCGGGTGGGTGAGGACCACCTCGGAGAGGGTGATGGCCACCCCGATGAAGCCCAGCACGCCCAGCACCGGGAAGGAGACGGTCCGGCCTCGGTACGTGACGGGGACGTTGAGCGGCATCCGGTACGGTCGGGGCGTGTACGGGTCGTTGAACCGCAGCACGATTAGCGACACGAATACCAGCAGGTACCCCGAGGTGGCGCCGAACGCGTACAGGTCCGTCAGCAGATTGATCGCCTCGTTGTCGGTCACCGATTTAGCCGGGGCGAAAAAGGCGAGCAGGGTCTGGAAGGCGGCGACCCCGCTGAAGACGATGATGGTCCGCGAGGGGGTGGCGAATCGCTTGTTGACCCGCTTGAACCAGGCCGGCAGCAACTGGAACTGGCTCATGGAGTAGGTCAGGCGCGAGGCACTGACCACCCCCGAGTTCGCCGAGATGAAG
Organism: Chloroflexota bacterium; assembly: GCA_005880615.1. Lineage (GTDB taxonomy): Bacteria > Chloroflexota > Dormibacteria > CF-121 > CF-121 > CF-121. Next base: position 9,823 of record VBID01000144.1, on the reverse strand, counting down.
ACGATCACGCCGCCGATGAGGGCGGTCATGGGCGCCGCCACGATGCCGATGACGGGGATATTGGCGGCGATCAACCGGACGGGATCTCCGGTGTTGCCGTAGAAGCCGTTGAGGGGACCAGGTCCCAGGTGGACCATGCCCGCTGCCAGGATGGAGAACGACAGGGCGAACAGCAGCACGGACAGGATGAGCCCGATGGAGGTCCGGGGGATGATGGTCGCCGGCCGCCGGGTTTCCTGGGCCACCTGGGAGATCGATTCCAACCCCACGAACGAGATGATCGCCAGCGACGAGCCGAGCGCGAAGTGTCCCAGGTCGGCGGGGTAGTACTGGAAGTTCTGGACCACCCAGTCGGGCTTCCAGACGATGCTGAAGCCCGCCACCACGATGATCGCCTGGCCGATGATGGCGACCACCCCCAGGAAATTGTTGAAGGCCGACGAGACCTTTATCCCTCGAACGTTCATCACGATCAGGACGCCGATGCCGCCGAGCGTCTCCAGCAGCCACAGCCAGCGCACGTGAGAGGGACCGACCTTGATGATGAAGTCGTCGATGCCGTGCACGCGGCCGAGCGTAATCGCCGGGAGGAAGAAATTGAAGTAGCCAAATGAGATCAGCGTGAACAGGGCAATGTCGATCGTGTAGTCGAGCAGCAGCGCGGCGCCGGCCACGAAGCCCCAGATATCTCCCAGTCCGCGCAGGGCGAAATACTGGCCGCCCCCCGCTACCGGGTAGGCCGAGGCCAGCTCCGCGTAGCACAGCCCGACCATGGCGTAGACGAGGCCCGCCGCCAGGAACGCCAGGGGGGTGAAGCCGAGCGCCGCCAGGGCCACGATGCCCAGCGCGACATAAATGTCGGCGCCCACGTCGGCGTAGCCCCACATGTAGGAGCCCCAGACGCTGACGTCGCGGCGGAGCTCGCTGGCCGCGATCCCCACTTCGGGGGGACCACCGGTCGTGCTCATCCCTGGTCTTCGAAGAAGTGCCTGACCTGCTCCGCGCTCAGCGTGGTGCTGCAGATGGTCTCGAGGCCCAGCTCCTTATAGATGGCCTGGCGGCCGGGATCGTAGAGTCGGCAGATCACCTTCGGGACGTTGAAGACATACCGCGCCAGCTGGCCGGCCATGATGTTGGTGTTGTCGGAATTGGTCACGGCCACGAAGGCGTCGGCGTGCTCGGTCCCCGCCTTCCGCAGGACGTCCTCATCGACGGCCGTGCCGAAGATCATGTCGCCGGGGAAGTCCTCGCCCAGCCGGTTGAAGGCTCGTTCGTCGAAGTCCACGACCGTCACCTGGTCGCCTTCGGTCCCCAGCCAGCGGGCCAGGTTCGAGCCCACCCGGCCGCAGCCGACGATGACCGTGCGCATCTCTCGCAGGTATTCTACGCGGGCATTGATGGCGGACCCCTCGGTCGCCGAATGGGCGCAGATCGTGGTTGCGCGAGACCAGCAGCGGGACGTCCTCCGCCGCCCGGGCGACCCCTGCCCAGAGCATTTTTGGGAACGGCGAGCTCAACGGTTCGCCCGGTTCGGCCGGCTGCTGGATCCCGACGATCCCTTCTTGCGGTTTGTCCAGCAGCGCGCCGGCGCGACCGACACGCTGCTCGATGTGGGGGCGGGGACGGGGCGGTTCGCGCTGCCGCTGGCGCGCCAGGTCCGGCAGGTGGTGGCGGTCGATCCCTCGCCCGCCATGCTGGCCGAGCTCACCCGCGCGGCCGAGGCGGCCGGGATCCGGAACGTAACCACCGTGGCAGCGCGCTGGGAGGATGCCCAGCTCGCGCCCGCCGAGGTCGTCCTCTGTGCCCATGTCGTCTACCCCATCCGCCAGATTGGCCCGTTCATCGAGAAGCTCGATGCCCACGTAGGGCGCGACGGCCTGCTCTACATGCGGGTGGGCCAGGTGGACGATTGGGTGGCCGAGGCCTGGGAGCACGTGCACGGCTCGCAGCGGCTGCCGCACCCAGACTTCCGGCTGCTGGAGCGGGTCCTCGAGGCGCTGCGCATCCCGGCCACCCTGGAACTGGTCAGCTTCACCAACCGGGTGACCTACGCCGACACCGACGAGGCCCGCGACGACCTGGCCGAGCGGCTGGGGGTGCAGCCCGGGACGGCCGAGGCCGAGCGACTCGACCAGTACCTGGAGGAGCGGTTGCTGCCCATCCCCGACGGCGTGGGACTCCCCCCGCGACCGGTCCAGGGCGCTATCTTTTTCTGGAGGCGCCGGTCAGTTTAAGAGCCCGATCGCGCGGGTATAGGCTGCATCAGCAGCGCTACACGCGGGCGCTCGTGTAAGGAGAAGAGATGGCAAAAACAGTTGGAATCGACCTGGGGACGACCAACTCGGTCATCGCCGTCATGGAAGCCGGCGAGCCGGTTGTCATCCCCAACGCGGAAGGCGGGCGAACCACCCCGTCGGTCGTGGCCTTTACCAAGTCCGGCGAGCGCCTGGTGGGCCAGCTGGCCCGGCGCCAGGCCGCCGTCAACCCGGAAAACACGGTCTATTCGATCAAGCGATTCATGGGCCGCAGCTTCGACGAGGTCGAACGCGAGCGGAAGATGGTTCCCTATCGCACGCTCCCCGGCAAGGACGGCCGGGTCGAGGTCGACATCCAGGGCAAGCGCTACACGCCGGAAGAGATCTCGGCCATGATCTTGCAGAAACTGAGGACCGATGCCGAAGCCTACCTGGGCGAGAAGGTGTCGGACGCGGTTATCACAGTGCCGGCCTATTTCAATGACTCGCAGCGGCAGGCGACCAAGAATGCCGGCCAGATCGCCGGGCTGAACGTCATTCGCATCATCAACGAGCCCACCGCGGCGGCGCTGGCCTACGGGCTCGACAAGAAGACAAACGAGAAGATCCTGGTCTTCGACCTGGGTGGCGGCACGTACGACGTGTCCGTGCTCGAGGTGGGGGAGGGGGTCTTCGAAGTCAAGGCGACCAACGGCGACACCCACCTCGGTGGCGACGACTATGACCGCCGCCTGGTGGACTTCATCGCCGATCAGTTCAAGAAGGAACAGGGCATCGACCTGCGCGGCGACCGCCAGGCGCTGCAGCGGCTGACCGAAGCCGCCGAGAAGGCCAAGATCGAGCTGTCCAGCCGGGTGGAGACGGAAATCAACCTGCCGTTCATCACGGCCGATCAGACTGGGCCCAAGCACCTGGTGATGAGCATCACCCGCGCCAAATTCGAGCAGCTGACGGCCGACCTCACCGAGAAGTGCGTCCAGCCGTTCCAGAACGCGCTCAAGGACGCGGGCCTGCAGCCCGGGGACCTGGACGAGGTGATCCTCGTCGGTGGCGCCACCCGGATGCCGGCCATCCAGGAGCTCGTCAAGAAGCTGACCAACGGTAAGGAGCCCCACAAGGGCGTCAACCCCGATGAGGTGGTGGCCGTGGGGGCCGCCATCCAGGCCGGGGTCCTCAAGGGCGAGGTCAAGGACGTGCTCTTGCTCGACGTCACGCCGCTGTCGCTGGGGATCGAAACCCTGGGCGGCGTCTCGACCAAGCTGATCGAGCGCAACACCACCATCCCCACCTCCAAGAGCCAGATCTTCTCGACGGCCTCCGACAATCAGCCGTCGGTCGAGATCAATGTGCTCCAGGGTGAGCGGGAGATGGCGGCCGGCAACAAGACACTGGGCAAGTTCCACCTGGACGGCATTGCCCCCGCGCCGCGGGGCATGCCTCAGATCGAGGTGGCCTTCGACATCGATGCCAACGGCATCCTGAACGTCCGCGCCAAGGATTTGGGAACCGGCAAAGAGCAGCGGGTTACCATCACCGCCTCCAGCACCCTGGCCAAGGACGAGGTGCAGCGGATGGTCAAAGACGCCGAGGCGCACGCTGACGAAGACCGCCAGCACCGCGAGGAGGTCGAGGTCCGCAACCAGGCTGACTCCCTCGTGTACACGGCCGAGAAGAACGTGCGGGATAACGCCGACAAGATCGACGCCGGGCTCAAGAGTGAGATCGAAGGCAAGATCGAGGCCGCCAAGCAAGCCCTCAAGGACAACGACATCGCCCGCATGAGGTCCACGACGGAAGACCTCACCAAGTCGTTGCAGAAGATCGGTGAGCAGGTCTACCAGCGGGCGCAGGCCCAACCCGGTGCAGGAGCCGGGGCCGCGACCGGCACCGAAGGGCCGGGCTCCCGCAAGCCCGACGACGGCGACGTGGTGGACGCCGACTTCAAAGAAGTCTAACCCTCGGGAAAGAGAGCCGGACCCTGGTCCGGCTCTCTCTTATTTGGTTAGAATCGCGCCAGATGATCACGCGCGCCGTCGATCGATTCCTGGCCGGTCAGCGCTGGCTTGATCGCCTGGGCGGCTGGCTGCAGAAGGTGATCGCCGCTATCTACGCGGGCCTGGGCGCCCCCGGGCGGGCGCTGAAGGATCTGCTCAACGGCACCTGGCTCGGCCATCAGCTGCACCCGGTGATCACGGACGTGCCGGTTGGCGCCTGGACCCTCGGGGTGGTTTTCGACATCGCGTACCTGGCGACCCACCGAGGGGCTGCCGCGGCCGATTGGACGATCTTGATCGGCTTGATCGTCGCCTTCGGCGCGGTCATCACGGGATACACGGAGTTCGTCGACACGGCCGACCGCGAACTCCGATACGGCATCGCGCACGGGCTGTTGAACACGGTCGTGGTCGTCCTGTACCTGATCTCGGTCATCCTCCGCTTCACGGGCACCGCCCGTGGACTGGCCATCGGGCTGGCCTTTATCGGCTATCTCGTGCTAACTGTCGCCGCATTTCTGGGGGGTGAGCTAGTTGCCAACATCGGCTACGGCGTGAACCACCATGCCTTTCAGTCTCCACCGACGGATTGGACGCCGGCGCTCATGGACACGCAGCTCGCCGAGGCCAAACTAACGCGGGCCCAGGTGGAGGGCGTTCCCATCCTCCTGTACCGGCGTGGCCCGACCATCCTGGCCATCAGCGAGACCTGCAGCCACGCGGGCGGCCCCCTGTCCGAGGGGAAGGTCGACGCGGGCCGGGTGATCTGCCCGTGGCACGCCTCGCGCTTCGACCTGATCACGGGGCGGGTCAAGGGTGGTCCGGCCACCATCAACGCCGTCCGCTACGACGTGCGAGTGGAGAACGGCCGGATCGAGGTCAAGCGCTCGGCGGAGACGCTGCAGCAGAGCTAAAGCCCGCCCGACTTTGCCGGAGCAGGAAGTCATCGTCGTGAAGCGGCACCCGGTGGGTTTCGATCTCTACCCGCTCGATGGGCTTTACCCGCCAGCCGCCGTGGTAGACGATGTCAGCGCGGCGAGGGATGACCGCTGAAGACCGGATTGACCGTCGGGAGCCGCTTCCGGATTGCCTCCCAGGGCTGGGCCAGACCAACGACGGTGGGTAGAGTGGACACGGCGACGACCTCGTCGGTTGCTTTGCCAGCCAGGTTTAGCGCATTGTGCGGTTCGGGTAATTTCAGAATATGCCGCTCCGTCCAGACCGGTTAACTGAGAAGTCCCAGGAGGCGCTCCAGCAGGCGCAAACGCTGGCCGGCGACCTCCAGCAGCAGGAGATCCTGCCCGAGAACCTGCTGCTCGCCCTGGTCGAGCAGACCGAGGGCACGGTTCCTCTCGTCCTCCAGCGGCTGGAGGCCGACCCGCGCCGCCTGGCATCGGAGCTGCGGGCGTTTCTGGAGCGGCAGCCCAAGGTGTACGGCGCCGAGGTCTACATGGGGTCGCGGCTGCGCAAGGTGCTGGATGCCGCCTGGAATGAGATGGAGCGGCTCAAGGACGAATACCTATCCACGGAGCACCTGCTCCTCGGCATCGCGGACGAAAGCGGCAGCGAGGCCGCTCGGATCCTGCAGCGCGCGGGCGTCACCAAGGACAAGATCTTCCAGGCGCTGACGCAGGTACGCGGCAGTACCCGCGTCACCGATGCCGCCCCCGAGTCCAAGTACCAGGCGCTGGAGAAATACGCCCGTGATCTGACGGCCATGGCCCGGCAGGGCAAGCTGGACCCGGTGATCGGACGCGAGGAGGAGATCCGGCGGGTCATCCAGGTTCTCTCCCGGCGCACCAAGAACAACCCGGTCCTCATCGGCGAGGCCGGTGTGGGGAAAACCGCCATCGGCGAAGGCCTCGCCCAGCGGATCGTGCAGGGTGACGTACCCGAGTCACTCAAAGACAAGCGCGTCGTCGCCCTCGACCTGGGCGCCTTGATCGCCGGCACCAAGTACCGGGGGGAATTCGAGGACCGGCTCAAGGCGGTGCTCAAAGAGATCGAATCGGCCGAGGGCAAGATCATCCTGTTCATCGACGAGCTGCACACCCTGGTGGGTGCCGGGGCGGCGGAAGGCGCCATGGACGCCTCCAACCTGCTGAAGCCGGCGCTAGCGCGCGGCGAGCTGCGGGCCGTGGGGGCCACCACCCTTCACGAGTACCGCAAACACATCGAAAAGGACGCCGCCCTGGAGCGGCGATTCCAGCCGGTTCTTGTCGAGCCGCCCAGCGTGGAGGAGACCATCTCCATCCTGCGCGGGCTCAAGGAGAAATACGAGGTCCATCACGGCGTGCGGATCACCGACTCGGCCATCGTGGCCGCGGCCGTCCTGTCCAACCGCTACATCACCGACCGATTCCTGCCCGACAAGGCGATCGACCTGATTGACGAAGCCGCCGCCTCCCTGCGGATGGAGATCGACAGCCTGCCGGTGGAGCTGGACCAGGTCGAGCGGCAGATTCGCCAGCTGGAGATTGAGCGTGAGGCGCTGAAGCGCGAGACCGACGTGGCCTCCAAGGATCGGCTGCAGGCCATTGAGCGCGAGCTGGCCAACCTCCGGGAGCGGGGCAACACGTTGCGCGAGCAATGGAAGCAGGAGAAGGAACTCATCCAGCGGATCCGCGAGATCAAGTCCAAGCAAGAGCAGGTCCGGCTAGAGGCGGAGCGAGCCGAGCGCATGGCCGACTTCGAGAAAGCGGCGCGGCTCAAGTATGGCGAGGCCGTCGAACTGCAGAAGCAGTTGGAGAAGGAGAACGAGCGACTGGCCGCGCTGCAGAAGGGCCACCGGATGCTGAAGGAAGAGGTGGACGAGGAGGATATCGCTCGCATCGTGTCCCGCTGGACCGGCATCCCGGTCCAGAAGATGCTGGAGGGCGAGGTCCAGAAGCTACTCAAGATGGAGGAGCGCCTGCACGACCGGGTGGTGGGGCAGGACGAAGCGGTGGCCGCGGTGGCCAGCGCCGTGCGGCGCGGCCGCGCCGGCCTTTCCGATCCCAACCGGCCGATCGGGTCGTTCATCTTCCTTGGTCCAACCGGGGTGGGCAAGACTGAACTGGCCCGCGCCCTGGCGGCCTTCCTCTTCGACGACGAGCAGGCCATGATCCGGATCGACATGTCCGAATACATGGAGAAGCACACGGTCGCCCGCCTGGTTGGCGCTCCGCCGGGGTATGTCGGCTACGAGGAAGGCGGCCAGCTGACCGAGGCAGTGCGTCGCCGGCCGTACGCCGTGATCCTGTTCGACGAGATCGAGAAGGCGCACCCGGACGTCTTCAACATCCTGCTGCAGATCCTGGAAGACGGGCGCCTGACCGACGGGCAGGGCCGGACCGTCGATTTCAAGAACACGGTCGTGATCATGACCTCTAACCTTGGCAGCGCCGTGCTCCAGGATCCGCGGATTTCGGAGGCCGAGCGCGGCCGGCTGGTCATGGAGGCCGTGCGCGCCCACTTCCGGCCAGAGTTCTTGAACCGGGTGGACGAGATCATCATCTTCAAGCCGCTGACGCAGGAACAGATCACCACTATCGTGGACATCCAGCTGAAGCAACTGCGCAAGCGGCTGGCGCAGCGCAAGATCACGCTCACGCTGACGCCGGCGGCCAAGCAGCTGCTGGCCAGCGAAGGTTACGACCCGACCTACGGGGCGCGCCCCCTGAAGCGGGTCCTCCAGCGCCGCCTCCAGGACCCGCTGGCGCTGGCTCTGCTCGAGGGCAAGTTCCACGATGGCGACCACATCGAGGTCGACGTGGATCGCGGCCAGCTGGTGATGAAGAAGGCGGAGCGCGTGGCTGCCGGCGTCGCCGGCGCGTAGCCCGGTACAATAGCCGAGCGTCGCGCGAGCCGCCTTAGCTCAGTGGTAGAGCAATGGTTTCGTAAACCATGGGTCCGGGGTTCAAATCCCCGAGGCGGCTCCAGGTTTTTTGGTACGAGCCTCCCGCCTCTGATCGTGTCAGTTGCGCGGCCGGACCGTCGCGGTTTCGTCGCCGCCGTCGCGAAGCGGGTAACCACGAGGCCTGTTCAACGTTGTTTCAGTCATGCGAGTCCGAGTCGTCCTGATCGCTACCGCCGGCCTTTGCCTGGCAGCCTGCGCGACCTGGGGCGGCCCCGCCGGCGGGAACCCAACCGTGATCCCCTGGATCAACGCCACCCCAGCGGCACCCACCCCAAGCCCGGCGCCCGTTATCCCTGCCGGCACCGCTGCGTGCACGGTCCAGGACCTGGAGGTGGTCTTCGGCGGAGGCCAGGGTCTTGGCGGCGGCCAGCTCACGGCAACGATCAGCTTCGAGAATGTCAGCGGAACCGCCTGCGTCTTGCAGGGAATCCCAGGGTTCGCTCTGCTCGACGCCAATGGCAACACAATCCCGACTACCCCGTCCGGGTACCGGATCACGGACCGGACCGACGCCGTGCTCCTGGTTCCGCGGAGCGGCCGACGGGAGGCATATTTGCCTTTCGCCTGGCCGGCCATCGACCTCACGACCGGCGGCGGCCCCTGTCCTTCAGCGAGCGCAGCGACTGCAATCCGGCTGGAACTGCCGCAGGCTGGAGGCATGGTGACCCTGTCGACGGCTTCACCGGCATTCCTTCCTGTGACCATCGCGCCCTGCCATGGAGTCATCGCTGTGGGTGCCTTCCAGGCCGTGGAGCCATACGTTGAACCAACCCCGACTCCACGCCCGTTCGCCTACCACGTGGTCCTGCCGCCGTCGGTGCGAGCCGGCGCCAGCCTCATGTACACAGTCACGATCACGAACATCACCATTGCCCCCGTGGTCTTCGGCGATCCCTGCCCCGCCTACCACGAAGATCTCTATCCGGTCGGGGGCCTGGCGACACCGCCGCTGGGCAAGCACCGGTACTTGCTCAATTGCCGGCCGGTGGGAGCCATCGATTCGCACGCCAGCGTGACGTTCGCCATGGTCCTCGACGTCCCGGCCAGCGCGGCGCCAGGGACCTACACGTTGCTCTGGGCCCCCGATGAGGGCCTCGATACAAAGGACATCCAGCGCCTTCCCGTCACCATCGTGGGTAGCCCGTGACGATAGTGGAATAATCGTCGGGCCGATCAACTTGTCCCGAATGGCGATGGAGCCCAGGGAAATTCTCGAACGCTACAACACCATCGCGGTCGTGGGCCTATCCCGCGACCCCGGCAAGAGCGCGCACAGCGTGCCGCGGACGCTCCAGGCGGCCGGCTTCCGTATCATTCCGGTCAACCCCTATGCCGACGCCCTGCTAGGCGAGCAGGTCTATCGCCGGCTGGCGGACATCCCCGAACCGATCGAGGTGGTCGAGGTGTTCCGGCCGTCGGCCGAGGCCGCCGAGGTGGCCCGGCAGGCGGTGGCCGTGGGCGCGAAGGCTCTCTGGCTGCAACTCGGATTGACGTCACCCGAGGCCCGGGCCATCGCCGAGGGCGCCGGGCTGGAGTACGTCGAAGATCGCTGCATGGCGGTGGAGCGGGCGATCCATCGGATCACCAAGCACCCGGTGTCCGGCTGATGAGCGAGCTGGACGACTTTCGTAAGGCCAAGGACGACTTCTTCGGCCACGATCCGCAGTCACCGCTGA
>VBID01000161.1 GCA_005880615.1 Chloroflexota bacterium | reverse complement strand
GTCCTGGGCCATGGTGGAGCCCACCTCGGGATGGCCGATGAAGGTGATCTTGCCGTCCTTGACGTCCCGGGTCGCCGGCTTGCCGACGTCGTGGAGAAGAGCGGCCAGCCGGGTCCGAAGGTCGGGGGGCGCCAGCTGCGCCGCCAGCAGGCCGTGCCCAAAGACGTCGTGACTGTGCCAGCCGCCTTGCTCCACGCCCTTACCGGGTTCGAGCTGGGGCAGGATGCGGACCAGCAGACCGGTCTCGTCCAGCAGCTTCAGGCCGCGTTCCACGTCCTGCGCGAGCAAGAGTTTGCGCAGCTCGTCGCGGATGCGCTCCATGGACACCACGGGTGGCCCCAGCCGGGAGGCGGCCTCCCGAATCGCGCTGATGACGGCCGGGTCCAGCTCGAAGCGCAGCACCGTGGCGAACCGGACCGCCCGCAGCATGCGCAGCGGGTCCTCATCAAAGGTGGCGCGGGGGTCGAGGGGTGTGATGATGCGCCGCTCGGCCAGGTCCCGCAGTCCGCGCCCGGTCAGGTCGAGGACCGTGCCGTCCCAGTCCATCAGCAGCGTGTTGACCGTGAAGTCGCGGCGCATGACATCCTCGTCCAGCGATGCCGGCCGCACGTCCGGCTTGCGGCTCTGCGGGTCGTACCGTTCGGCCCGGGTGGACACGAACTCCACGTCGAGGTCGCCGATGCGCGCGTGCGCCGTCCCAAAGCGTTCGAAGACCACCGGCGGATTTGCCCCCATACGCATGGCCGTCGCCCTGGCCAGCTCAAGCCCGCCGCCGCCTTCCACCAGGATGTCGACCTCCTTGATCTGGCGGGCGCGCTCGCCGCCCAGCAAGCGATCCCGGACGTAGCCGCCCACCACCAGCGCCCGCGTCTGGCGCCGAACCGCCTCCTCGCGGATGATGGCAAACAACGGCTCCATGACGGGTAGCGCCGGCGGCTCGATCCGCGGCGTCATACGTTGTCGCGCGCCCACTCGACGGCGCCGATCAGCCCCACGTCCTGACCGAGCGCCGGCGGGACGATTCGCAACCCCCCGCGAGCTGCCTCCCAGGAGGAGGCCTTCATCGACGCCTTCATCGGAGTTCGGATCAGGCCGCCGGCCTTCATCACGCTGCCGCCCAGCAGGATGAGCTCGGGGTTGAGCAGGTTGACCAGCGTCCCCAGCCCGACGCCGAGGGCGGTGCCGGCCTGATCGAGCACCCGACGGGCGACGGCGTCGCCCCGCTTGGCCGCCTGGTTGACATCGCGCGCGTCCGGCCGGTTTGGTCCCTCGAGCCCACGCAGGCTGGTGCGGGCCCGGCCCGCCACCGCGTCTCTCGCCATCCGGGCGATGGCGGTGCCGCTGGCCAGCGCCTCCAGGCAGCCGCGGTTGCCGCAGGTACACAGAGGGCCACCCGGCTGGATCACGATGTGACCCAGCTCGCCCGCGATGCCGCCCGCCCCGCGGTAGAGCTGGCCCTGGAGGATAAACCCGGCCCCAATCCCGGTACTCACCGTGACGTAGGCCATGTGCCGCCTTCCTTTTCCCGCGCCCCGCCGCCACTCGCCGAAGGCCGCCAGGCTGGCGTCGTGTTCCAGGAACGTCCGGATGCCGGTGCGCCGGGTGAGGATCTTGCCCAGGGGTACGTTGTGCCATCCGGGCAGATTGGCCGGCGAGTACACCATCCCGGTGGCCCCGTTGAGCGGGCCCGGAAGCCCGATGCCAATCGCGGCCACCCCGCGCCGGCCTTGTTTGCTTTTGGCCAACGCCCGGTCGATGGTCTCCACGATGTGGTCGATCACATGGTCGGGCCCACGGCGGGCCTCGGTGTCCACGCGGATCACGCTCTTTACCGTTCCGCGTGCATCGGCCACCGCCACCCGCAGCTGGGTCCCGCCCAGGTCGATGCCGATGAAGCCGTTCACCCGGGACGCGGCCTTGATCGGCGGAGGGTCAGGGCCGCCACCGCCGCACCGACAAGGCACAGCAGCGCCGTCGTTCGGAAGATGACGTGGTACTCATCCAGGATGGCCTGGCGCAAGCGTATCTCGTACTGCACCAGGCGTACGGCGTAGTCGACACCGAACCCCGGGATGGGAGGCTGCAGGTGCGCGGTCGCCTGGAAGAAGCTATGCAGACCGAATCCGGCGAGCGCGCTGAAGCCGACCAGCATGCCCAGCAGCCGCATCAGCACCAGCGTCGACGCGCCCGCGCCGCGCTGCGACTCGCCCACCACGTCGAGGAGCGCCGCGCTGACCGGCGCAATCAGCAGGCCCAGGCCCAGCCCGGTCACAAACAACTGCAGGTCGGCCGCCCGCAGCACGGCCAGGTGCGGCTGCAGGGCCGTCTGGTCCCAGCGGGACAGAATCAAGAAACCGAGCCCGCTCAGCAGCAAGCCGCCGGCCGCTACCACTCGCCAGCTGCCCAGCGCGGAGGAAAGCAAGCCACCCAGCACCGCGCCCAGCGGGATCCCAATCATCAGGCGGAAGAGCAGCCAGGCGGCTTGCCGCGAGTTCATCCCGAACACAGTGGGCGCCTCCGCCAGCAGCGGGATGTAAACCAGGGCGACGATCAGCGCCGCGCCGGCGATGGCATTGGTCGCCGCCGCCCCGGCAAAGCGCGCCTCCGCGAAGTAGCGAACGTCGATCAGCGGATGCGGCGCCTGGCGCTCGCGAAGCACGAACAGGACGAAAAACACGATGGCGGCTGGGAACTGCCACAGGAAGCCGGATCCGACGGGACTCTTGATGGGGTTGGCGGCATAGAGGGCCAGGGTCAGCAACCCCAGCCCGGCCGCCGCCAGCGCCGCGCCCAGCCAGTCGGCATCGGCCGGGCCCTGCACCGGCGGGCGCTCGCGCACCCGCGGCCAGAGTGACCACAGGATCAATCCGGCCACCGGCAGGTTGAGCCAGAAGATCCAGCGCCAACCCCAGGACGCCGCCAGGACGCCGCCCCACAGCGGCCCTAGCACGCTGCCGATCTCCTGGATCCCGCCAACCCATCCCAGCACCCGGCTGCGCTGGTTGCCGCTATAGAGGTCGGCGGCCAGCGCCAGCACCACCGGGACCAGGGCGCCGCCGCCCGCCCCTTGCAGCAGCCGCCCGACGACGACCGAGGAAAGGCTCACCGCGGTGGCGGTCACCAGTGATCCGGCCGCGAACAGGATGAGCGCGGCGCCGAAGGTGCGCAGACGGCCGAAACGGTCCGACAGGCCGCCGCTGAGGGGCATCACCGCCAGGTAGCCGAGTAGGAATCCGGTGATGATGGGGGTGGCCCGCTCCAGGTGGTTGACCGGGATGTGTACCGCGGTCAACATCGGCAACAGAGCCGCCACGACCACGTAGGCGTCCAGGGCGCCCAGAAAGAGCCCGGCGCTGGTGAGCCCCAGCAGGACCGCGCGGTTACCCGAGGGCAGGCGGGGTGATCGTAACTGGATGGTCAAAGGCAGAAAAGCTGAACGTGATGGACGAGTGCGAGGCATCGAACAGCGGCCCGCTCAGGCTGGCCTGCCACAGGCTATTAGTTGCCGGGTCGATCCAGTATTGAACCGGATACGTCCCGGTCTGAGCCGCGAGCGGCAGCAGACTATGCACCACGTCGGCCGGCAGTTGACCGGAAATCTGGTACGTACTGTGACCACTGACAGAGCCCTGCTTCCCGGTGGCCGGGGAGACCGTGTGCGGCAGGGCGGCGAACAGGCCGGCATCCGGACTGAAGAGCGCCGACACATCGAAGTAGTGGGCCAGCTGAGCCGGGCTGGTTTGCTGCCAGCCGCCGGTGAATGACTTGAGGTAGGCCGCCGGGCCCACCACGATCAGGTCCACCTCCAGCAACACCTCTCCCTGGTGAAGGTCCGCTTTCGCGAAGACGTCGGGGGGCCGCACGTCGCCCTCCGCATCCTGCACCAGGGGCGGATGCTGGGCCTCCCCCTCGGCCTGCAGCTTGAAGTGGAAGCTGCCCAGCAGCAGCATCCGGTGACTGGTGGCATCCAGGAGCGGCGCCGCGGCCGGCGGCGGGGACCCGCAGCTGGCCACGATCACAGCGGTTGCCACCAGCCAGCGGGCGTCCACGAGTGTCCGGGACACTAGGTTCTCAGGATACGGTCGTCACCCACCCGGCGCGTGATCTTCTGGGCGTCCAGCCATTCCAGCAAGGGCAGCACGTATTTGCGGCTGGACTGCAGCAGGTCACGGGCTTCGGCCACCGTGATCCGCTGATGGGTGCGCAGGTGGGTCTGGATGGTGGCCAGCGCCTGCGCATACGCCTCCCGACCGAAGACGGTGTCGTCGGCCACCCGGACCACTTCACCCGTGGTCACCAGGTACTGGACCTGTTCGGGGGTGAGGCCATGTCGCTTCACCAGGTCCGACAGCGGCGGTGGCGCGAACCCGGCCGCAGCCAGCTCGCGCTGCGCTGCGGCCACCCTGGCGGCCTCTTCCTGCCCCAGCTGCGGCGCATGACCCGGCAGCGAGACTTCCGCGCCGCGCTCGAGCACGATCCCGTCGGCGCCCATGCGGGCCAGCGCTTCCGCGTACAGCGCGGCCGGCGTCCCGGTCCGGCTCTTCAACTCCTCACGGCTCATGCCCGGACGAAGCGGATGGGCGGCATGATACTCAGCCAGCGCGTGGCTCACGCGGTCCACCAGCCGCCGGTACGCATCGCCGCTCATCACGAAGGCGCCCAGCTCGACGGCGCCGGCCTCCCTGGTCAGCCGGTCGACGAGGTCGCGGTCTGCGCCGATGGTCCGCAGCAGATCCTCGCGACGCAGGCCATGCGGGTGCTTGGCCAGCTCGGAGACCAACGCCGCCACCGGGTCCTGCGTCTGGCGGCGGCCGAGATCGGCCAGCACCTGCGGGTCATGGCGGCGGTGACGGCGGGGGGACACGTCCACGATCACCCCGCCGGCCACAGTCGCCGGCGGGGCCGGCCGGCGCAGGATGAAGTGATCGCCCGCGACAGCCACCACCGGGGTCTGGGCATATAGCTGCGCCCACCCGACCGTGCCCGGCTCGAGTGCATCGGCGTCCAGCAGGATTGTTTCCACCGGGACCTCCGCCGTGCCGTGATAGAGGAGGAGGCGCTCCCGATGTCGGATCGGCTGCGGCCCCTCGAGGACCGTGACCTGGACGTCGACCCGTCGGGTCGGTTTCAGCTGGCCGGGCGGAGCCAGCACGTCGCCCCGGCCGACCTCCCGGCGGTCGACCCCGACCAGGTTGGCGGCGGTGCGATTCCCGGGACGGGCCTCCACCACGTCCCGATTGTGCTGCTGCAGGCCCCGCACCCGAACGCGACGGACCTTGGGCAGCACCACCAGCTCGTCATTGAGCCGGAGCGCGCCCCCGATCAGGGTGCCGGTGACGACGGTGCCGAACCCGGCCATGGCGAACGATCGGTCAACCGGAAGCCGAGGCCGGCCCGTGTCGGGCCGAGGCGTGGTTCCGGCCAGCTCCGCGTCCAGGGCGTGCTTGAGCTCCTCGAGGCCCAGTCCTGTCGTGCTTGACACCGGGACCAGTGGCTTGTCGCGCAGCCGGGTGGGACGCACCAACCCGCGGATCTCATCGCTCACCAGCTGCACCCACTCGGGTTCGACCAGGTCCGTCTTGGTCAGCACGATGACCCCGCGTTCCACCCCCAGGAGATCGACGATGGCGAGGTGCTCGCGCGTCTGGGGCATGGGCCCCTCGTCCGCCGCGATCACGAAGAGCACGGCATCGATGCCGTGCACGCCGGCCAGCATGTTTTTCAGAAAGCGCTGGTGTCCCGGGACGTCGACGATCCCGACGTGCCGGCCGCTGGGCAGGTCGAAGTAGGCAAAGCCCAGGTCGATCGTCATCCCCCGCCGCTTCTCCTCCTCCAGGCGGTCGGGGTCGATGCCGGTGAGCGCCTTGACCAGGGTCGACTTGCCATGGTCGATGTGGCCGGCGGTCCCCACCACGTAGGCGGCCGGCACGGGATCCGTCATCGAACCGCGGCGATCACGGCACGCAGGAGCGGTTCGTCCTCGTCGGGCAGGATGGTGCGCGGGTCGAGCACCGCCCGGTCGGCCTCGATGCGGGCGATCACAGGCGGGTCCTGGGCGCGCAGCCGGTCAATCAACCTGGCGGGCGTGAGCCGGGTGGCAATGATAGCGACAACAGTGGTCGGCAGCTGCTCCCCAGGCAACGAGCCCCCGCCGGCGGTGGAGGTGCTCTCCCGCGTCTCGGCGGGCACCCCGGCCGCCACCAATCGTTCGGCCAGCTGCCGGGCACGGGCCGCCAGGTCGGCGGGCGTGCTGCGCAGCATCTCCCACACCGGCACGGGGGTCGGAGCCTGGCGTAGGTAGAGGTCCAGGGTGGCGGCCAGGGCCGCCAGCGTCATTTTGTCCACCCGAACGGCCCGAGCCAGGGGGTGCCGGAGCGCCTGCGCCACCAGGGAGGTCTTACCCAGGAGCAGCCCCGCTTGGGGCCCGCCCAACAGCTTGTCACCGCTGCAGGCCACCAGGTCGACACCCGCCTCCAGGCTCTGCTGGATGGTGGGCTCCGAGGCCAGGCCCGCTTCGCCGGTATCGAGCAGCGCCCCGCTCCCCAGATCTTCGAGGAGGAGAAGACCGTGGGCGTGCGCCAGACTGGCCAGGGCCGGCAGCTGTGGGCTCTCAGTAAAGCCGACCACCTTGAAGTTACTGGCGTGCACCTTGAGGATGGCAGCCGTGCGCGGCGTGATCGCCGCTTGATAATCCTCGACTCGGGTCCGGTTGGTGGTACCCACCTCCACCATCCGGGCGCCGGAGAGGCGCATCACATCGGGCATGCGAAAGGCGCCCCCGATCTCCACCAGCTCGCCCCGGGAGACGACCACCTCCTTGCCCTTGGCCAGGGCGGCCAGCATCAGTAGCGTGGCCGCCGCGCAGTTGTTCACCACCGCCGCCGATTCGGCGCCGGTCAGGTGGCAGAGCAGGTCGGACACCAGGTCGTGGCGGGTGCCACGCTTGCCCGTGCGCAGGTCCAGCTCGAGGTTGGAGTAGCGTGTGGCAACCCGAGCGACGGCCGCCGCCGCCTCCGGCGACAGGGGGGCTCGCCCCAGGTTCGTGTGCAGGATTACGCCCGTGGCATTGATCACGGGTCGAAGCCGTGGCCGCCGCAGCGCCTGGATCTGGTCTTCGACGTCCGCCCACCGGCGGCCGGACTCGGCGACCATACCCTCCTGGCGTTCGCGTTCCAGCGCCCGCTGCACGGCGAACAGGACCAGCGGCCGGCCGTGTTCCGCGGCCAGCAGGCGTCCCCGTGGATCTTCGAGCAGCTCGTGCACGCTGGGCAGGTCGCGCAGCTGGGCCATCTGGAGACTCCCTCCTGCCCTCAGAGAAGCAACTGGCCGGCCAGTGAGTAGACGGGATTAAAAACCAGTGCGCGCACCCCGGGAACGAAGAAGAGGAGGACGAGCAGCACCAGGCCGATGATCTGGCTGTTGGCGTCGACCCGAGCGAAGAAGTATGGGAAGGACCGTCGCAGGAGGGTCGCCACCAGGTTATAGCCATCGAGCGGCGGGATGGGCAGCAGGTTGAACACGGCCAGCACCACGTTGAGGAAGAAGGCCACCAGGACAAACTCAATCAGGATGTCGACCGGCGGCTGCGCGAAGGTCTCGTGAGCGCTCAATCCAATCCCGCTGGCGAACGCCAGCTTCAGCGGGATGGAGAGCGCGGCCGCAATCAGCAGGTTGGTAAGCGGCCCAGCAGCCGCCACCAGGGCGGGATCAAAGCGGTGGCGCATCCGGGAGGGGTTGATTCGGACCGGCTTGGCCCAGCCGAAGTGCACGAGCAGGACGGCAATCGTGCCCAGCGGGTCCAGATGGTGGGACGGATTGAGGGAGAGCCGGCCGTCCAGCCGGGGCGTCTGGTCGCCGCGGGCCACGGCCACGGCGGCATGCGCGGCCTCATGCAGGACCAAACCCAGGACGAGGCCGGGGATCAAAAAGATGGCGGCGATGATGAACTGGATCGGGTCGCCGAAAAACACGTCCTAAGTGTAGAAGGGCTCCGGAACCCGGAGCCCTTCGGGATGAATGGACTGGCTAGTCGGCCCCGCAGCTTGCGAGGGCCTAGGCGGCGACGGTCCTGAAGTCGGACGACGGCACGGTCGACGTGGCGGTCTGGTCATCCGCGTGCACGGCGCTCTTCCCGCGCAGAATGCCGCCTTCGTCGATGATCAGGGAGCCAACGGCGATGTCGCCGTAGACCTTGCCGGTGGCCAGGATCTCGAGCCGGCCGGTGGTCTGCACATTGCCCTGGACGCTGCCGCCGACCACGACGTTTCGGGCGGTGACGTTGCCCTTGATGCGGCCATGCTCGCCCACGGCCAGGTCACCGTCGGTGCTGACATCGCCGGTCATCTCACCGTCAAAGCGGATGTTGGTGCTGGAATGCAGGCGGCCCTCCAGCTTGATCTCGTTGCTGAGCACGGTCTCGGCAGATACGGGAACGGATTTGCGGCTGGGTCTGGGCTCGAACACGGATGGTCCTCCTGTTGGTTGTGACACGTTAGTGACGGTTCCAACCCCAGAAACGGCCGCCCCGGCCAATTCTTGCCCTCCTTTCTCCTCCCCCTCAGGGGGAGGGCAGGGAGGGGTGGCGGCCTCTACCGAATGAAGAAGGACCCGATGATGAGCACCGCGAACATGGCCGCGGCCGTGATGGCGATGCGCCGCAGATCGGAGCGGAAGTAGGGAACCCGGTCCAGTGGAATCGCCGCATCCTGCTCCAGGAGCGAGATGGGCGCCGGTCCGCGTCCCCGCATGGGCCGTGGGGTCGGGCTGAGGGCGGCCGCGTCGCTGGACGCGAGCGGTCGGGGAACAGCTCCCGGAACCGCGCCGGGCGTCCTGGAGACGGGGCCACCGGGGCCGCGCTGGGGTTTGCGTTGATGGGCTCGCTTGTTCTTGCGCGACACGGCTAGCTATGGAGTGTACTCACCCGGGGAAAAACGCTTGACACGACCTACAGGCTGTGGTACAACTCGCGCTTGGGTACAGCATTTAGTGTTGTTCCCACGCCGCGAGCAAACAAGGGCCAGATTCCTGCAGCCGTCCATGCCGTCGCCGCTGCTCAGCCCCTCCTCATCTGGCCCTTGTTCCGTCCCTCCCCTCGGTCCATTCGGCGGTCGCATACTTGTGCCGCTCCAGCCGGGCGGCCGCCGATCGCTCTGCCCGGGTGAGAGATCCGCGTTGGACCCGGATCCCCAGGGCGGACTCCATCCCCACCGCCACGGCCTGACCGACTTCACTCGCGGTGAAACGACAGGCCTGGTCGAGACCGGCCACCCCAGCCGTCATGGCCACTCTCTGGCGAGCGGCCTCCTGCGGCTCCAGGCGAAGGCAATGGAGCAGTTCGTCGACCTGGGGCTGAAAGAGGATGCTGCCGTGCTGGAGGAGGGCGCCGTTGCGCCGAACCTGCGCGCTGCCGACCAGCTTCCGCCCGCCGAACAGAATTTCGTGGTCTGACGGCTCGTCGAAACAAGCCGGGCCATGGGTGGCGCGGAGCGGGGCGCTGGGCGCTAGCGTCGTCTCCACGCCCAGGCGGCGCAGGCCTTCGGTCAATCCCAGGCTGAGGTGGTAGTAGGACTGCAGCACGCCGGACTCCTGGTCCAGGGCCGCCACCGGCAGCGCGATGCTGTAGGTCAGCTCGTGATGATGTAGGATCGCGCGGCCGCCGGTGGGGCGGCGAACGATGTCCACGCCGGTCTGGCGGCATGCCTCCACGTCAACCGCGGCAAAGGGCTGGAAGTACCCCAGCGAGAGGCAGGCCGGCGCCCACTGATAGAACCGGAGCGTGGGCGGCGCCTGCCCCCGGCTCACCGAGTCCAGCAGGGCCTCGTCCACTGCCATGTTCTGGGCTCCGCGCCGGGCGCCGTCGACCACCAGCCGCCAGGAGACGGGGTCAGACATTGAAGCGGAACAGCACCACGTCGCCGTCCTTCATGACGTACTCCTTGCCTTCCAGCCGGACCTGCCCGCGCTCGCGCGCCTTCGCATAGCTGCCGGCGGCGTCGAGATCGGTAAACGCCACCACCTCGGCCCGGATGAAGCCGCGCTCGAAGTCCGAGTGGATCACGCCGGCCG
>VBID01000048.1 GCA_005880615.1 Chloroflexota bacterium | reverse complement strand
GCCGCGGCGAAGGTGTTTCGAATCTGTCGCGGGGCGTAACTACGGCGGTTTGGCCGGTATATACTATTGGACTCTCGGGGCGGGAAGTCGGCGCGAGGCCCTTCATGCAGAGCAGCATCAAATCCGTTGGTACCTATGTGCCGGACGGCGTCCTGACCAATTTCGACCTCGAGAAAATGGTCGAAACATCCGATACCTGGATCCGGGAGCGAACCGGAATCAAGGAGCGGCGAATTGCCGCGCCCACCCAGACCACCACGGATCTGGCCGTCGCGGCCGCTCAAAGCGCGCTGGGCGCGGCCGGCCTGCGGCCCGAGGACACCGACCTGATCGTGCTCGGCACCTCGACGCCGGACTCGTTCTTCCCGTCCGGCGCCTCCCTGGTCCAGCAGCAGCTGGGCGCGCATGGTCCGGCCTTCGACGTGCAGGCCGCCTGCACCGGGTTCCTGTACGCCATCAGCATTGCCGATCGCTTCGTCAGCAGCGGGCAGGCGCGCCAGGCCCTGGTGATTGGAGCCGAAACCCTGACCAAGATCATCAACTTCAAGGACCGCGGCACCTGCGTCGTTTTCGGCGACGGCGCCGGGGCGGTGGTCCTGGGTCCGGCCGTCAACGGCGGCGGCATCAAGTCGTGCGTCCTCCACTCCGATGGGTCCGGGGGCGATCTCATTTACGTGGCGCCCGGCGAGCCCGGCCCGGAGGGCCGCGGCCATGCCGAAATCCGGATGGACGGCCGCAAGGTCTTCCGGTTCGCCACCCAGATCCTGGCCGAGGTGACCCTCGAGGCCCTGGCCAAGGCTGGTGTGCCGCTGGAGAGCGTGCGGCTGATCGTCCCCCATCAGGCCAACGCCCGCATCATCGAGGCGGCCGCCAAGAAGCTGGGGGTGGCCCCCGGCGTAATGGCGAACAACATCGCCTGGTACGGCAACACCTCGAGCGCCTCGATTCCGCTGGCCCTGAAAGATGCGGTCGTCGACAACCGGCTGCAGCCCGGCGACCATCTCGTGCTCGTGGGGTTTGGCTCTGGATTGACCTGGGGCGCCTGCGTCATCGAATGGGAAGGCGCGCCGGCCGGCGGCGCCTGAGCTATGTTCCGCCAGAAGCCGCGCTACGTCGCGCTGCCGCAAGCCGCTCGTGCGACAGTCGGTGAAGAAGTCGACCGGCTCAGCTGCCCCAAGTGCGAGATCGCGCTCGAGCCCGCCCGGCTAGAAGCCGCCCATCGCGTGTGCTACCGGTGTGGCTACCACTTCCGCTTGCGCGCTGGCGAGCGCATCGAGATGCTGCTGGACCCGAACACCTTCGAAGAGGAAGGCCAGGACGTGGTGGCGACCGACGTGCTGGGCTTCAACGACTCCCAGCCGTATGTCACCCGCATCGAAAAGAGCCGGGCCGAGACCGGGCTGAACGAGGCCGCTGTCTGGGGTGAAGGCGTGGTGGGCGGCCATCGGGTGGTGACGGTCGTCCTGGACTTCGCCTTCATGGGTGGCAGCATGGGCGCCGCCACCGGGGAGAAGATCACGACGGCGATCGAACGAGCCATCCACCGTCGACTCCCGCTGATCATCGTGTCGGCCTCGGGCGGCGCGCGCATGCAGGAAGGCGTTCTGTCCCTGATGCAGATGGCCAAGACCTCGGCAGCCCTGGGCCGGCTGGCAGCCGTGCGGGTTCCGTTTTTTTCGTTACTGACCGATCCCACGATGGGCGGGGTGACGGCCAGCTTCGCCTCGGTGGCCGATGTCATCCTGGCCGAGCCCGGCGCCATGATCGGATTTGCCGGCTCTCGCGTGATCCAGCAGGCGACCTACGAAACGCTGCCCGAAGGGTTCCAGACAGCCGAATTCCTATTGAAGCACGGCATGATCGACATGGTGGTCCCCCGGGCGGAGCTGCCCGCCACCTTCCGCCAGCTCCTGGACCTCTACGACCATCAACCGGTTGAGCCGGCTCAGCCGGTGGAGGCACCAGTGCCGGCTACCAGGCCGGCGATCGTCCCGTGAGCGCGAACGGCTCTGGACCCGCCAGCGCTTGGACTCAGGTCGAGCTGGCGCGGCACGTTGACCGTCCGTATTCCCTGGACTACATCCAAGCCATCTTCCGCAACTTCATCGAGCTGCACGGCGATCGGCTGTTCGGGGACGATCACGCGCTGATCGGGGGGCCGGCCAGCCTCGATGGCCAGACCGTGATGGTCATCGCCCAGCAGAAGGGCCGCACCACGGCCGAGCGCGCCCTTCGGAACTTCGGGATGGCCAACCCGGAGGGCTATCGCAAAGCCCTGCGGCTGGTTCGGCAGGCGGAGCGATTCCAGTTCCCGATCATCGCGTTCGTGGATACCCCGGCCGCCTTTCCCGGCGCGGGCGCCGAAGAGCGCGGCATCGCCTGGGCCATCGCCGAGAACCTGGTCGCCTTCTCCCAGCTGGCCGTTCCCATCGTGACGCTGGTGGTAGGTGAGGGCGGCAGCGGCGGCGCCCTGGGCATCGGCGTGGGCGACCGGCTGCTGATGATGGAGCATTCGATCTATAGTGTCGCTCCGCCCGAGACCTGCGCCTCCATCCTGTGGCGAGACATCAGCCACAAAGTCGAAGCGGCCGAGGCGTTGAAGCTGACCGCCCGGGATCTGCACGGTCTGGGCCTGGTGGACGAGGTCGTGCCCGAGCCTGTGGGCGGAGCCCAGAACGACTACGGGCTGGCGGCCGATGCCGCCGGTGCGGCCGTGCGCCGGCACCTGTCCGCGCTGACGGCGATCCCGATCGCGCGCTTGCTGCAAGAACGATACGAGCGGTACCGCCGCATCGGACTCAGCCCGGCGCAGCCGAGCGTGAAGACCGTGCGCCGGGCACGCCAGCCGTAGCTTTCCGTAAGCTCAAGTCATCGCAAAGTCAGTCGCTCAGCCCGTTCGGGAAATCGTCCCGCGTCGCCAGCGCCTCGACCCGGAAGTGTTCCGCCTCCCGGTGGAACGCATCCGCGAGGGCTACTACAGCGACGTCTACTTCAACCGCACGGTGGACGTGCTCAGCGCCGACCAGCGTCATCCGCACGTCCTGATGCAGGTCTTCCAGAAGCAGGAGGCCGTGGTGGGCGGGATGGATGAGGCGCTGGCCATCCTCAAGCTCTGCTCCGACGACTTCTCCCAGCTGCGAGTGCACGCCCTCTACGACGGTGACGCCATCGGCCCCTGGGAGACGGCCCTGACCATCGAGGGCGACTACACCCTGTTCGCCAGGCTGGAGACCGTCTACCTGGGCGTCCTCTCCCGGCGGACGAAGGTGGCCACCAACGTGCGTCGGGTGGTCGAGGCCGCGGACGGCAAGCAGGTGATTTTCTTCCCCGCACGGCACGATCATCACCTGGTCCAGACGGGTGACGGCTACGCGGCCCACGTCTCGGGCGCCATCGGGGTGTCCACCGATGCCCAGGCGTCCTGGTGGGGCGGGCGCGGGGTAGGGACGGTGCCACATTCGCTGATCGCCGCCTACGACGGCGACACCGTGCTCGCCGCCCGCAAGTTCGCCGACCATGTGACGGACCCCGCGGTGAACATCATCGTGCTGGTCGACTGGGAAAACGATTGCGTCCGGACGTCGCTGGAGGTGGCGCGCGCCCTAGGCCCCCGCCTCTGGGGTGTTCGCCTCGACACCTCGGAGACGATGGTGGATGCCAGCGTGGTCGAGGTGATGGGGGACTTCGACCCGCGCGGCGTGACCCCGCAGCTCTGCCGCCTGGTCCGCCACGCCCTCGACCGGGAGGGATTCGACCACGTCCGGATCGTGGCCAGCGGCGGGTTCACGGTGGGCAAGATCCAGCGCTTCGAGCGGGAGGGGGTGCCCGTCGACGCCTACGGGGTGGGCTCGGCGTTCTTCCAGGGCGCTTATGACTACACGGCGGACGTGGTCATGGTCGAAGGGCGGCCCCGGGCCAAGGCCGGACGCCGCTACCGGCCGAACCCGCGCCTGGAACCGGTGACCTAAGGCAAACATGCCAAACGTCACGATCGTCGTCGACGTCCTCAACGGCTTCACCCGGGAGGGCAACCTCGCGTCGCCGCGCTGTCTGGACGCCATCCCCCGAATCCAACGTGTTATCGACCAACGGCTGCGAGCCGGCGACCAGCTGATCTTCCTGGCCGACACCCACGATAAGGACGACAAAGAGTTCGAGATCTTCCCGGTGCACTGCGTGCGCGGCACCCACGAATCCGAAGTCGTGGACGAGCTGCAAAAATATCTGGCCGGCGCCCGCCTGATTCGCAAGCGTCGCTATTCGGGCTTCTTCGAGACCGACCTGGAGGCGATCCTGCGCCAGCTTCGCCCGGTGGAGGTGACCGTGATTGGCGTGTGTACGGATATCTGCGTCCTGCACACCGTCGCTGACCTGCGCAATCGAGACTACAAAGTGATCGTCCCCGCCGATGCCGTGGCGACCTTCGATGCCCCTGGCCACCCTGGCGACGAGGTGCAGCGGTGGGCGCTGGCGCACATGCGCGGGATCCTGGGCGCCACGATTCGAGAACCGGCCGAGGTCTAGCCTAGCCCCGGCCCGCCTTGAGGGACTCGACCTCCCTGGTTAGCTCCTCGACCCGCCGCTCCAGCGCCGCGACCTGCTCCCGGGTGGCCACCGGCACGCTAGCCGAGGCATTCCGGACACCCTCGGCCACCGCTCGGCTCAGCTCGTCGCGGGACTTGCGCGCCTGCTCCTTTAGCTGCTCGAGCATCTTCTTGCCCTCTTCGCGGCTGACTTCGCCCCGGTCCATCCATTGGCGGACCAGTCGTTCTCCCTCCTCGGTGGCCCAGCTGGCGGCTCCGAGCACGAGGGTCATCGTGTCGCGCATCATCTCGCGCAGCCGGTCGGCGGTAGTTGTCGCGCGTTCCGTGTCTGGCATGGCTTTCTAATCACGCTACCATGAATCGGGATGCCGATCTACGAGTACCGGTGCCCGGACTGCGGGAAGCGGCAGACGATCCTGTTTCTAACGTTCGGCCAGGTCGAGGAGCACCCCGCCTGCCCGGCCTGCGGCGGGCGCCGGCTCACCCGCCTGATCTCGCGCACCGCCCAGGTCCTTTCCGAGGACAGCCGGATGGAGAGCATGGCCGACCGGGCCGACCTGGCCGATGTGGACGAGAACGATCCCCATAGCGTGGCCCGCTGGGCACGCAAGATGGGCCAGGAGCTGGGGGATGACGAGATGCGCGAGGACCTCGATGACGCCGTGGATGAGCTGGAGGAAGGGGGCCATCATTCGGACACCGGCGATGATGGCGACTTCTAGCTGATGCCACGGATTGCGCACGTCCAGGCTCGCGAGATCCTCGACTCCCGGGGCAACCCCACCGTCGAGGTCGAGCTCAAGCTGGATTCCGGGCATCGCGGAACGGCGGCCGTGCCCTCCGGAGCCTCGACCGGGGCTCACGAGGCGGTCGAGCTCCGAGATGGGGACCCCGCGCGCTATGGCGGGAAGGGGGTTCTTCAGGCCGTGGCCAACGTCAACGGCGAAATCGCCCACGCGGTCACTGGCCAGGACCCCGCCGGCCAGCGCGCCCTCGACGAGCAGCTGATCGCGCTGGACGGTACGGCAAATAAATCCCGCTTGGGGGCGAATGCCATCCTGGGCGTTTCGCTGGCGGCCGCCCGGGCGGCGGCCTCGGCTGCCGATAAGCCGCTCTGGATGTGGCTGGCCACCGAGCAGGGCCCGCGCCTACCGGCGCCGATGATGAACATCCTGAACGGCGGCCGGCACGCCGACACCAAGGTCGACTTCCAGGAATTCATGATCGTCCCGGCCGGCGCACCTACCTTCGCCGAGGCGCTGCGCTGGGGCGCCGAGGTCTTCCACGCGTTGAAGGCCTTGCTGCATGAGCGTGGGCTCAGCACCGGTCAGGGTGACGAAGGTGGCTTCGCGCCCGAACTGGGGAGGAACGAGGACGCCATCGTCCTGATCCTGGAGGCCATCGAACGCAGCGGCCACCGGCCGGGAGAGGAGATCTTCCTGGCGCTGGACCCCGCCACGTCGGAGCTCTACCGGGATGGGCAGTATCGCCTGCCGGGCGAGGGCCGCAGCCTGGACAGCGACCAGCTGATCGATCTCTGGGCCGGCTGGTGTGCTCGGTATCCGATCCTTTCGATCGAGGATGGACTGGCCGAGGACGATTGGGACGGCTGGCAGCGGCTGACCGCGCGGCTCGGCGATCGGGTCCAGTTGGTCGGAGATGACCTCTTCGTGACCAACGTGGTTCGGCTCCGCCGGGGGATCGAGTCCGGCGCGGCCAACGCCATCCTGATTAAGCTGAACCAGATCGGCACGCTCACCGAGACCCTGGACACGATGGCCGTCGCCCGCCAGGCCAGCTGGGGCGCGGTCGTCTCCCATCGCTCAGGCGAAACGGAAGACACGTTCATCGCCGATCTCGCCGTGGCCACCGGCTGCGGCCAGATCAAGACGGGGGCTCCCTCTCGGTCCGAACGGGTAGCCAAGTACAACCGGCTGCTCGGGATCGAGGCTTCCCTGGAGCACAAGCTGGGGGCCCACCTCTTTATGGGACGCAGCGCCATTCGCGCTGGGGCCCTGCATGGCTAGGCGCGGCGGCGGATTCCCGCCGGGGTTCTTCGACCCGGAGGAACCCCCGATTCGGCGCGTGCCGCCCCAACCGGCGTTCCCGACCATCCGGCTCTCGCCCTTCCTGATCGTCTGGATCGTGCTGATCGTCCTGCTGGTGCTGTTCCTATTCCTGCTCCAGCCGTTTGCCACCATCTACACGGACTGGCTCTGGTTTCGCGCGCTGGGGTTCGGGAGCGTTTTTGGCACTCGGTTCCGGGCCCAGCTGCTGACATTCTTCGTCTTTGCGCTCGTGTTCTGGGCCTTCGCCGGCGTCAACGCGGCGGTCGCGCTGCGATCCGGCCGCCGGCTGTCGACCATCGGCATCCGGCAGCGCGTCACGCGATCGCCGGGTACGGTCCTAGCCGCGCTGGGGGTGCTCCTCCTGGGGTTGATCTTCGCCCGCATTGCCGCGGGGCAGTGGCAAACCATCCTGACCTTCCTCAACCAGACGCCGTTCGGCACGCAGGATCCGGTCTGGCACAAGGACGTCGGGTTCTACGTCTTCACCCTCCCCTTCTATCGGTTCGTCTGGGGTTGGTTGCTGGGTGCGGTCATTGTGGTCGGGCTGGGCGCCTTCGCCCTGCACGCGTCCCGGACCGGATTGCAGACCTTCACCCTGACCCCGCGGATCATTCGCCACCTCTCGATCCTGGGCGCGCTCTTCGCCGCCCTGCTGGCCTGGAACTACCGGCTCGACCTGTACGAGATCCTGCTGAGCAAGCATGGCTTCGTCTATGGGGCCGGCTACGCGGACCTGGGGGCCCGGGTCCCGGCCTACTGGATCATGGTCGGCCTGATGGTGCTGATGACCATCGGCCTGCTGGTCAACGCCCGCCTGGCGCTGGTGGCCCCGCTCGTGTTCGCCGTCGTGGGGTGGCTGGGCGGCCAGCTGCTGCTTTTAGTCATCTTTCCTGGGATCATCCAGCGCTTCGAGGTTACGCCCGATGAGGTGCATCGGGAGACGCCCTACATCGCGAACGAGATCGCCTTCACCCGGCAGGCCTATGACCTGGCCAGCATCACGGATCAGCCGTTCTCCCCCCAGGCCGCGGTGACGGCGGACCAGGTGGCCCGCAACCCGCTGACGGTGCAGAACGCCCGCCTCTGGGATCCGCAGCTGGCGCTCCCCCAGGTGCTGAGACAGAACCAGGCGCTGCGAACCTACTACGACTTCGACCCCCATGACGTCGCGGTCGACCGCTACAACCTGAACGGGACCTACCTGCAGCTATTGCTGGAAGCACGGGAGGTCGCGCCGCTGAATCTTCAGCCATCCGCCCAGACCTGGGTGGGCCTGAAGCTCCAGTACACGCATGGCTATGGCGTGGTGGCGGCCCGGGCCAACGAGGCAACCGACCAGGGCCTCCCGGTGCTCACCCTCAAGGACATCCCGCCGGCGGGCCAGCCCGAGGTGACTCAGCCGGGCATCTACTTCGGCCGGCATACGAACGACTATGTCCTGGCTCATTCCCACCAGCCGGAAGTCGATGGCGCTGATTCGTCTACCCACTGGAGCGGCTCGAACGGGGTCGCGCTGTCATCGGCGCTCCGCCGGCTCGCCCTCGCGGTCCGCTTCGGTGACCTGAACATCCTGCTCAGCAGCGAGCTGACCCCGGACACGCAGGCGCTCTTCCGGCGGCGGGTCCAGGACCGCGTCGCCGCGCTGGCCCCCTTCCTGCAATTCGACGCCGACCCGTACATCGTGGTCGTCGACGGCAAGCTCTACTGGATCCAGGACGCCTACAGTGTCAGCGACCACTATCCCTACAGCCAACCAAGTCTCGATCCGATTCTGTTCCCGGGTGTCAACTACGTTCGCAACTCGGTCAAGGCCGTGATCAACGCCTACGACGGCAGCACCACCTTCTACCAGATCGACCAGAAGGACCCCGTGATCCGGACTTATGCCGCCATTTTCCCCGGGCTCTTTCGACCATTCGCGGAGATGCCGCCGGGACTGCAGGCGCACATCAGGTATCCACGAGACCTGTTCAGCCTCCAAACCCAGATGTTCCGGCTCTACCACATCACCGACCCAGTCGTCTTTTACACGAAGCAGGACCTCTGGGACATCGCGACCGAGAGCCTGCAACCAGGCGTGCCTCCAGTCGAGATCCGCCCGTTCTACGTGATCATGAAGCTGCCCGGCGAAACGCAGGAACAGTTCTTCACCATCCTGCCCTACACGCCGTACTTCAAGAACAACATGATCGCCTACCTGGCGGCCCGCTCGGACCTGCCCAACTACGGCAAGATGCTCGACTTCCGCTTCCCGAAGGCCAGCTTGATCGTCGGGCCGCAGCAGGTCGAGTCGAACATCGACCAGGCCCCCGCCATCAAGTCGCAGTTCAGCCTCCTCAACCAGTCCGGGGCGTCGAATCTGATCCGCGGCAACCTCCTCGTCCTCCCCATCGAGAACTCGCTGCTCTATGTGGAGCCCATCTACCTCCAATCGGAGAACCTCAAGATCCCAGAGCTGAAGAAAGTTATCGTCGCCACTGGGGAGCAGGTGGCGATGGAAGACACCCTGGACAAGGCGCTGGCAGCCCTGCTCGGGACGGCGCCACCGACGCAGCCGGGGCCGACCGGGCCACCGGCCACCGGAACCATCGCCCAACTCATCGCCGACGCGAACCAGCATTACCTGACTGCCCAGGCCGACCTGCGCAACGGCGACTTTACGGGCTATGCCGCCGAAATGAAGATCGTCGGCCAGCTGCTGGCGCAGCTGCAGCAGCTCACCAGCGGGTCGGCCGCCTCCCCCAGCCCGAGCCCCTCACCGCACTAGCCCGGTTCTCAGGCTCCTCTCAGGTGGCTTTGTCTTTGGCCTCATCCGCCGGCGCGAAGCTGGTCTCAGACAGGAACGATAGAGATGGGCTACACACTTCACAGCCTGATCGACTCGGTGGCCGCAGCCGGTACCGTCTACGGCTGGCGCCTGGACGCGGTCCTGCTGACGGGAGCCCTCTGGATCGCCACCTGCACCGCCCGCCGACTGGCTAGCGCAATCGCCTGACCCGGTCCCAATCCTGGGGGGTGTCGATGTCCTCGCCGGCCCGGTCCTCGAATTCGACCTCGATCACAGCTTCGGGATGGCGATCCGCCACCAGCCGTCCCCCGCGGTCTCCGGTGATTTGCCTCAATTCGGCAAAGAACTTCTGGTCATAAACCTGGGGGTTGCCGCTGTGGTCGCCGTAGCGTGACACGACGATCGCGCCGGGCCGGTAGCCCGTCACCAACTGCTGCACGTGGGCGGCTTCCAGGAAGGGGAGGTCGGCAGCCGCGATCAGGACGGCGTCCGCCGACGTCGGCAGGGCATCAAGCCCGATTCGTATCGACGAACTCAGCCCGTGGTCTGGATGGGGATTGACCGCCAGCTGCACCGGCAACCCGTCCAGCGCCTGGCGCAGGCGCGCGTCCACCGATAGGACGACGATTACTGGCCAGAGTCCGCCGGCCAGCAGAGCCCGGGCGGCCCGCCTGACCAGCGTCTCGTCCTGCCACGACTCCAGCAGCTTCTGCCGGCCGAACCGGGTGGAGAGGCCGGCGGCCAGCAGGATGCCCGGGATCAGCTGTCGACCGTGTCGAAGGCGCCGTAGGGCGGAAAGCGAAAGCTCATGTCTTTCGACAGCAACCCGCCGTGCCCCAGGCCAGTAAAGTCCCGGGCCTGCACCCGAGTGCCGGTGAAGAGCCGGGGCAGAATCAGGTCGAGCACCGTCGCTTTCGAGAACATGCCGCAGGCGGCGACTCCAAAGACCGGGACCTCCCCCAGGTAGGCCAGCCAGACGGCGCTGCCCGGATGGGCCGGCGCCCCCTGCCGCTCCATGTGAGCGCCCAGGCGATCCAGTGCCACCAGGGTCGGGTCCAGCGGATCCGTCGCGTTCGCCCCAGCGGTAAGAATCAAGTCGGCGCCGCCAACGAGCCGGCGCAGCGAGGCGGTCACGGCGTCGACGTCGTCCGCGACGTAATCGATCCCGATAATGCTCGACCCGAACCAGGCGACTTTCATCTGGAGCGAGCTCTGGAACTTTTCCCGCGCCGATGACTCGAGGCGTTCCCGGACGAGCACCCCGACGCGCATGGGCTTGAACGACACGACCCGGACGATGCCGCCGGCGCCGGCGCAGATCCGCTCGGCCGCGGCCAGGTTGGATTCCGCCGTCGCGAAGGGCGTGATCTTTACCCCCGCAACGGTCTTTCCGCGAGAGACGAGCTGACCATCGAACAGCGTGAAGACGGACATATCCGGGATCCCGTTGAGCGCATCCAGGCGGGCAACGTCAATCCGGAGGATGCCGTTGATGTCAGCTGCCAGCCGCATCTGGCTCTCCACGGGGCCATGCACCGTGATCCCGGGGCCGGCTACCGCCGCCGCCAGCCGGCGGGCGGCAGCGTCCTCATGTACATCGCCCGGGTCGAGCCGGACCACGTGCAGCTCGCTCGGCCGGGCGCGTTCGATGAGCGGCAGATCCTCGGCCCGCAGGATGCGGCCCTTGGGCAGCAGCACTCGGTGGTGGTCGTCGGGCGCTAGCAGGGTCTCCGCCAGCACCGCTCCGACCAGGGTGTCGGCGGTCATCCGACCCGCCCGAACGGCGACCGGAGTCATGCCGGGGACTTCATGGGGCCGCCCGCCCTGCCGTGCCTCACGGCGACCATCTCGCTCAGGATGGCCAGCGCCGTTTCCTCGGCGGTCTGGGCTCCCAGGTCCAGGCCGACGGGGGCGTGGACGCGCTCAAGCTCCGCGGGCGTGATCCCGGCGGCCACCAGCCGGGCCACCCGATCGCGATGTGTCTTCCGGCTGCCAATGGCGCCGATGTAGCGCGGCTGGCCCGCCAGGGCCGCCCGGATGGTGGGGTCGTCGAACTTGGGATCGTGGGTGAGGATGACGACGTAACTGGACGCGTCCATCGGCATGCCGCTCAGCACCTCGTCCGGCCAGGCGTGGATGACCTTGTGGGCGCCGGGGAAGCGCTCGGCCTCGGCAAACTTGGAGCGAGCATCAACGATCGTCACCCGGTAGCCCAGCACGGTGGCCAGACGCGTCAGCGGGATCGCCACGTGCGAGCCGCCAAAGATCAGCAGCTCGGGGGGCCGGGGGAACGGCTCCAGGAAGAGCCCATTGCGTCGCTCCGGCGTCTCCCGCTCCAGCAGTTTCTGCATGTCGGGGTCCGTGGCAGGGCGCAGGGTGCGCGCACCGGCTCGTTCACCCGTTGCCGTCTCGAGCACCACCGGATGCTCGGCCTCGATGGCGTCCATCAGCTCGCGGTGCACGTTCGCGAGCGGCTCGACCAGGATGTCGACCTCACCGCCGCACGAAAGTCCGACCGTCCAGGCCAGGTCGTCGCTGACGCCATAGTGAAAAAGCTGCGTCGGCGCTCCCTTCAGGACCGATTGCGCTTGCTCGAAGACTTCCCCTTCCAGGCAGCCCCCGCTGACCGAGCCGGCAATCTTGCCGCTGGCGCTGACCGCCATCCGGGACCCCGCCGGCCGGGGCGCGCTGCCCCACGTGCTGACCACCGTGGCCAGCGCCACGCGATCGCCCGCCGCGAGCCAACCGCGGACGTCCCCGAGCACGTCCCGCATGGACCGAAGTCTAGTCCGTCCCGCTTCGAGGACCTGCCTCCCGCAGGCTAGCGCCCTTGGTCCCTCGTGGCTTGCTCGCCCGACGCTGCCAGCTCAAACGAGCCCAGCTTGACCTCCCCAGCGCGCGAGTAGGAACTGGCGACAACCCCAGATGGCGAGACCCGGCTTTCTGTCAGCGTGAAGCCAGCCGGCATCGTGCCCTCGGCAAAGAGGCGCTTTCCTGAGCCAAGTGCGACCGGGAAGGTCTTGAGCCAGAACTCGTCGACCACGTCGTGCTTCAGCAACGTCTGAATCAGGTTGCCGCTCCCGTGCACCTGGATCTCGGGGCCGTCGTCTTTCTTCAGTTGCCGGATCTTCTCGGCGACATCGCCGTTGATTGGGACTGTAATTTTCCAATCAAGATTGACCGGCCGATGTGAGACGACGTATTTCTTCGCGCGATTGATCACCTGCGCACCCGGGTCGTCATCGCTCACACGGGGCCAATAGGCCGCGAAGATGTCGTATGTCTTTCTGCCGAGGAGCAGATCGAACGGGTGTCCCATCTGCTCGGTCATGACATTTCCCAGGAAGTCGTCGAAGTACCCGACTGACCATCCACCGTATTTGAAACCGCCGCTCTCGTCTTCCCCCGGTCCGCCGGGAGCCTGCATCACTCCATCGAGTGTGATGAATGACAACACGATGAGCTTTCGCATGTCCCAACCTCCTTATTGCTGATGTCCCTCCAGACTATGGCAGGTCGAAACCTCATGGGTTGTCCGAGCTCGCGAGGTGGGTGTCCGCTGCTTCTTCAGCAACTGCTTATGCTGGCTACGGGTATCAGGCCGGTTGCAAGTACTGCCGCCGTACCTGGCGGCGGTCGTCGAGGTTCTCCAGGAGCTCCTGGAGCTGCTCCAGGCTCACCAGGTTGTGGGCCGAGATGAAGTCGTCGACATAAGGCAGCACGGCGCGCAACCCCAGGGTTAGCGGCTCGAAGCCGGGCGCCCCCATCAGCGGGTTCATCCAGATCAACCGGTGGCACGACCGCTGCAGGCGCAGCGTCGCCTGGGCCAGCAGGGCTGGGTCGCCGCGGTCCCAGCCGTCACTGATCACGACGGCGGTGGCGCCGTGGCCCAGGAAGCGCCGGCCAAACCGGCGATTGAAGTCATCGATCGACTCGCCGATGCGCGTCCCACCCGACCAGTCCTCGACCGTGGCCATCACCCGGTCCAGGGCCAGGTCGGCATTGTGAATGCGGAGCTGGCGCGTGATCCGGGTCAGGCGGGTGGCAAAGACAAAGGCCTCCACCCGCTCGCTGGCATTCTCCATCGCGTATGCGAAGTGCAGCAGCAGGCGCGTGTAGCGCTCCATCGACCCGCTGATGTCGCACAGCAAGACGACCGGGCGGGGCTTCCAGCGGCGCCGGCGCCAGGCGAACAGCAACGGTTCGCCATTGAAGCGGAGGCTCTGGCGCAGCACCCGGCGCAGGTCGAGGCGCTCATCCCCACCGCGCTGGTAGCGTCGGGAGCGGCGCCGGCCGGCCGGGGTCACCATCTGCTGAATCATGCGCCGCACGGCGCGCATCTCCTCGTCAGAGAGGGCGGCGAAATCCTTGTGGCGGAGGACCTCGGTGGCGGAGTAGGTCGCCAGCGCTAGCGGGACCTCCGGGTCGTCGGCGTCGTCCAGGATGTTCAGCTGCCGCGTCTCTCCAGAAGCACTGCTAACGCTGCCATCGCCATCGCCAGGCTCGGCCACCGGCGGCGAGCGTCGCGGTTCGGCGGGGTCAGCACCCAGCAGGAATGCCCCCAGTGCCCGATCCAGGACGGCGAAGTCATCCCGGCGCCGGGCAAAGTGCGCGTGGACGGCGGCCGCCACGTCCTCGCGTCGTCGCTGGTCGAGCAGCGTCAGGGCCTGCAGGTAGGGCAGCATCCGGGCCGGCCCGGCATCGAACCCGAGCCCTCGCAGGATGAGCCCGAAGCGGAGCCAGTTCCGCGTCAGGGTGCCGGAGATCGCGTCAGGCAAGGACCGCCTGGGCGAAGAGCTGGCGGGCGCGCTCGCCGCGCAGGCGATGCAGGTCTTCCTGGTACTTCACCACCGATCCGAGCGTCGCCTGGACGGCCGTGTCCGTTAGCTCGGTCTGCCCCAGGGCCATCAGCGACCGGGTCCAATCCAGGGTCTCGGCGATCCCGGGGAGCTTGTACAGGTCGAGCTGGCGAACCCCGGCGATGAACTGGCTGACCTGCCGCGCCAGCACCGGCGGGACGTCCGGGATACGAGCCAGCACCACCTCGTACTCCGTCTCCACGGACGGATAGTCGATCCAGAAATAAAGGCAGCGTCGCTTGAGCGCGTCGTGGATCTCCCGGGTTCGGTTGGAGGTGATGACCACCGCCGGCGGGCGCTGGGCGGTGATGGTGCCCAGCTCCGGGATCGAGATCTGATAATCGGAGAGCAGCTCCAACAGGAAGGCCTCAAACTCGTCGTCGGAACGGTCGATCTCGTCGATCAGGAGCACCGGCGGGCGTCCGCCGTCGGTCTCAAGGGCTTGCAGCAGCGGCCGCTTCACCAGGAACTTGGGACTAAAGATCTCACGCTCCATGGCGGCGGCGTCGGCGCCCGCCGTCTCCAGCATCCGGATCTGCAGCATCTGGCGGGCGTAGGACCATTCGTACACCGCGTTGTTGACGTCGATGCCCTCGTAGCATTGCAGCCGGATCAGGCGGGCGCCCAGGATCTCGGCGAGCACCTTCCCTACCTCGGTCTTCCCCACGCCGGCCTCGCCCTCGAGCAAGAGCGGCTTGTCCAGCTTGGTGGCCAGAAAGAGCGTGGTGGCGAGGGACCGGCCCGCCACATACCGGTGGCTGCGCAGCGATTCTTCGAGCTCCTCGATGGACGCGTAGGGCAGGTCCTGCATCAGCACACTGTACGCAAGCCGAAACCTACGCGGGCAGTTTGGCGCGCTCGCGTTCGACGAGCACCCGCCGCAGGATCTTGCCCGACGTCGCCTTCGGGATCTGGTCGACGACTTCGACCCGCCGAATCTTCTTGTGGGGCGCCACCCGCTCGGCGACCCAGGCCATCAGCTCGTCCGGGGTCACCTGCCCCTTCAGCACCACGAAGGCCTTGGGGATCTCCCCGGCTTCGGCGTCGGGCACTGGGATCACCGCCGCGTCCGCGATCGCCGGGTGCGAGACGAGGATTCCCTCCAGCTCCGCGGGCGCCACCTGCATTCCCTTGTACTTGATCAGCTCCTTGAGCCGATCGACGATGTACAGGTGCTCGTCCTCGTCGATGAAGCCAATGTCACCGCTGTGCAGCCAGCCCTCAGCGTCGATGGTATGGGCGGTGGCCTGCGGATTGTTGAGGTAGCCTTTCATGATCTGCGGTCCGCGGTACCAGACCTCGCCCTGCTCGGTGCGACCGAGCTCTCGACCATCGACCGGGTCGACGACGCGGGCCTCGGAATTGGGGATCAGGCGGCCCGCCGACCCGGGGCGGATACTTCTCGGCTCGTATGGGTTGTTGGCCGAGACCACCGGGCTGGTTTCCGTCAACCCGTAGCCCTGGGTCACCACGCATCCCAACCGGTCGCTGCAGGCCTTCTCCAGCGAGGCGTCCAGCGGGGCGGCGCCCGAAATGATGCGCTGCAGTTTGGAAAGGTCGTAACGGTCGACCACCGGGTGCTTGGCTAGGGCCAGGACGATGGGCGGGACCAGGTAGTCGAACGTCACGCCGTAGCGCTGGTGCATATCCAGGAACTGCTCCAGGTCGAAGCGCGGCAGCGTGATCACGGTGTGTCCAACGTAGAGGCTGAGGTTCATCAGCACGGTCAGGCCGTAGCTGTGGTAGAAGGGCAGCACTGCCACCACCGTCTCTGCCTGGTCACCGGTCCAGACCGCGTGGGACTGCAGCACGTTGGCCACCAGGTTGAAGTGGGTGAGCATGACGCCCTTGGGCAGGCCGGTGGTGCCGCTCGAGTACGGAAGAACCACCACATCGTTTCGCGGGTCGATCGAGACCGCGGGCGGTGGCCCGGGCTGCATCAGCGATGCGAACGGCTCGGCTCCCTCCGCCTCTCCGAAGACGAACAGGCGAGTGATGCCGCTCTCCTGGGCCGCCTGGCGGGCCTTGTCCATGAATTGGGGAATGGTGAGCAGGTAGCTGGCGCCCGAGTCCTTGAGCTGGCGGACCAGCTCATCCACCGTGTAGAGCGGGTTCACGGTGGTGGTCGTCCCGCCCGCCAAGGAGACGGCGTGGAAGGCGACCGCGTACTCGGGCAGGTTGGGGCTGTAGATGGCGAAGACATCGCCCTTGCCGAACCCGCGTTTGGCCAGTCCGGCCGCGATCGCGTGGATGCCTTGCTGGAGCTGGCGGTAGGTGATCGTCCGGCCGCTGGGGCCATCGATCAGCGCCGGTCGATCGCCCAGCGCCGAGGCGCGCTGGAGCACGAACGGGGTCAGGGCAACTTCGGGAATCGTGACGTCGGGAAGTGGGCTATGAAACACCATGCGGCGTCGGCCTGACCCTAGCACCCGTACCATAGAAGCGCAATGGCCGTGGTCGCGCCGGCACCCGCCGTGAGCGCCTTCCTGGAGGCGCTGCCCAAGCGACTCCTCATCGGCGGCGAGTGGAAGGACGCCGCGTCCGGCCGAACCTTCGACACCATCAACCCGGCCACGGGCGAGCGCCTAGCCACCGTGGCGGAAGCGGGACCCGAGGATGTCGACGCCGCCGTCACCGCCGCCCGCAAGGCCTACGACGGACCATGGCGCAAGCTCCGCCCCAGCGAACGGGCGCGGCTGCTGTGGCGCCTGGCCGACGCCGTCAACGCGCACGAGGAAGAGCTGGCCCAGCTGGAGACGCTGGACAACGGCAAGCCGGTGCGGGAGTCCAAGATCGACATCCGCGGGGTGGCCGAGCATTTCCGCTACCACGCCGGCTGGTGCTCCAAGCTGCAGGGCACCACCATTCCGGTCTCGCTGCCGGGCACCTACTTGAACTACACCGTGCGGGAGCCGGTGGGCGTGGTGGGCGCCATCGTTCCGTGGAACTTTCCCCTGCTGATCGCGACCTGGAAGCTGGCGCCGGCGCTGGCCTGCGGCAACACCGTCGTGCTGAAGCCGGCCCATGAGACGCCGCTGACCGCGCTGCGCCTTGGCGAGCTCGCGATCGAAGTGGGATTCCCGCCGGGAGTCCTGAACGTAATCCCGGGCCTTGGCTCGACCGCCGGAGCCGCGCTGGCCGCCCACCCGGGCGTCGATAAGGTCGCCTTCACCGGGTCGACCGAGGTCGGTCGCGAGATCATCCGGGCGTCGGCCGGCAACCTGAAACGCGTCTCCCTGGAGCTGGGCGGCAAGTCCCCCAACATCGTGTTTGCGGATGCCGACCTGCCCGCCGCGGTCAAAGGCGCGTTCAACGCCATCTTCTTCAACCAGGGCCAGATGTGCTCCGCGGGTTCCCGGCTCTTCGTCGCCCGCTCGGTCTACGAGGAGTTCCTGAACCAGCTGAGCGAGCAGGCGGGCAAGATCCGGCAGGGGCCCGGGCTGGATCCCGAGACGCAGATGGGACCCCTGATCTCCGCGGTCCAGCTCAAGCGCGTCCAGGGCTTCATCGACACCGGTCGCCGCGAAGGGGCCGTCTTGCGAGCCGGCGGCGAACGGGCAACGGGCGACCTGGCCCGGGGCTTCTTCATCCAACCGACCGTCTTCGCCGACGCCAAAGACGACATGACCGTCGTGCGCGACGAGATCTTCGGCCCGGTGGTGGTCGCCATGCCGTTCGAGGAGCTGGACGAGGTCATCGCCCGCGCCAATGCCACGGCCTATGGGCTGGCGGCCGGAGTCTGGACGCGCGACCTGAAGACGGCCCACCGGGTGGCGGCGGGGATCCGCGCCGGCACCCTCTGGGTCAACTGCTACAACCTGATCGACCCGGCCTCGCCCTGGGGCGGCTACAAGGAAAGCGGCTACGGCCGCGATATGGGCGACGCCGCGCTCCACGAGTACACCGAGATCAAGAACGTCCTCATCAATCTTGGCTGAGAAACGGTTCCGGTTCGGCGTCACGAGATCCACCGCGGACTCTCGCGAGGAGTGGATGGCCGTAACCCGCAAGTCCGAGGAGCTCGGCTTCTCGACCATCTCGATGCCCGATCACATCGGAAGAGAGCATTCCGCCATCGCCCCCGCGCTGGTGCTGGCCGCGGAAGCTGCCCCGACCCTGCGGGTGGGCAGTTTCGTCTACGACAACGAT
>VBID01000047.1 GCA_005880615.1 Chloroflexota bacterium | reverse complement strand
GCGGGCGCGCTCCTGATGCTGGGCGCGGTGGTGCTGGCCCTCCGCCTCGAGGCGTGAGACGGTCTCGGGCAAGGTTTCGAGATCCGGCAGGACCGCGGCCGCGATCGACGGGTCGTCTCGCTCACCCAGGCGGTTGATCCAGATCGCCCGGATGCCCAGCTCGTGCGCCGGGACGATATCGTGGAACCAGCTCTGCGCGACGTGCAGGTGCACCTGCGGCTGATACGAATGCGCAAACGTGAGGAAGTGGCCATGCGCCGGCTTGTACGAGCCGACGTCCAGCGCGGTGACCACCGCATCGATCCGAACCGGCAGCCGTTGCCTGGTGCCCGCGAACAAGTCAGGGTCGATGTTGGAAAGGACGGCCAGCTTCCAACCGGACTCCCGTAGCCGGCTTAACGCCGGGCCCACGTCGGCAAACACCGGCCAGCGCGGCAGGCCATCGGGCAGGACCAGGTCGGCCCCGGCGCCCAGCGTGATGGCGGCCTCGGCCGCCGCCCGGCGA
>VBID01000046.1 GCA_005880615.1 Chloroflexota bacterium | reverse complement strand
CCCTCGGCCTGGACCGCCGCCTCCTGGCGGTAATACAGCGGAAGCAAGCGGGCCGACTGCCCCGGGGCCACCGCCTCGATGCCCTGGGCAATCCCGGTTCGCCAGTCGACCAGGGTGCCATAACAATCGAAGGTAAGCCAGCGAACCATGATTTCTTATCCTTCTCTCATGTCCGGGTGCTTGAATGATGGCAGATGTCCGATCAGCCCCTGGTGCTGGTGGTCGATGATGACCAGCGTATCGCGAGCGCCATCCGGCGTGCCTTGATCTACGAGGGCTACCAGGTGGAGGTCGCCCGCGATGGTCCGGTGGCCCTCACCCACGTGCGCGAGCGTCCTCCCGACCTGATGATCCTCGACGTCATGCTCCCCGGCCTGGATGGGATGGAAGTGGCCCGCCGACTGCAGGCGGGCGGCGGCGAGTTCCCCATCCTGATGTTGACCGCCAAGGATGGCACCTCCGACCGCGTCCGCGGCCTGGACAGCGGCGCCGACGACTATCTGGTCAAGCCATTCGCCTACGAGGAACTCCTGGCCAGGGTGCGCGCGCTGTTGCGCCGGCGCGCCCCCCGCCGCCAGCGGACCATCCGCTACGCCGATGTCTTCATGGACCTGGGCGCGCACGAGGTCAAGCGTGACGGTCGTGTCATCGCCCTGACCGCCAAGGAGTTCGACCTGCTGGAGCTGTTCGTGCGCAATCCGCGGCAGGTACTCACCCGCGAGCGGATCATGGACGCCGTCTGGGGCTTCGACTTCGGTGCCACCAGCAACGTGGTCGATGTCTACGTCGGCTACCTGCGGCAGAAGCTGGAGGACGGCGGCGCGGCGCGCGTCATCCAGACCCTGCGCGGCGTGGGCTACGTGCTCCGGGAGGAATGACGGTGTCCATCCGCGCCCGCATTGCCCTGTTCGGCGCGGCAGTGGTGGCGCTCACCGTCCTGCTCTTCGGCCTTGTCGTGTACTTCCCGGTCGAGCGACAGCTCTATGCGCAGCAGGATCAAGAACTCAAAACCATCGGGGACTACCAGGCCGGGCAGATCTTACGCCGGCCCTTCCTGCGGCTGAGCGACCTCACCTTCGGCCAGCCACTCATCCCTGACCTGACTAAGACCCCCGCTCCCTTCATTGAACTGCTGGACCAGAGCGGGACGCCGTTCTTTTCCACCGGGCTTCTCAACGGCCAGAACCCGGCCATCCCCAACGACGTCTTGGCCAAAACCTCACCGCTGACCGGCTACACCACCTCGTTCCGCACGCACGACTCCGTGTTGCGCGTCTACGCGCGCCAGCTGGGCCGGCCGGATGTCGGCCTATTGGGCTATGTGGTTGCCGGCCGGCCGGCCACGGCTGTGGCCAACCAGCTCGCCATCGTCCGCATCTTTCTGATCGTCGGCGCGCTCTTGAGCCTGCTGGCGGCGCTGGCCGCGACCTGGCTGGTCGCCGGGCGCGCGCTCAAGCCGCTGGTGACCATGGCGGGCGCCGCCGAGGAGATCGGTCGCACTCAGGACCTCAGCCGGCGGCTGTCGGAGCACGGGGCCGATGACGAGGTCGGTCGCCTGACGGCGAGCTTCAACCACATGCTCCGGCAGCTGCAGGACGCCTACTCGCAGCTGCAGGGCGCGCTGGCCGCCCAGCGTCGCTTTGTCGCCGATGCCTCGCACGAGCTGCGCACGCCGCTGACCACGATCCGGAGCAACGCCGGACTCATCCTGAAACGCGACGACATCACCTCTGAAGACCGGCACGCCGCGCTCCAGGACATCGCCGACGAGAGCGAACGGATGAGCCGTCTGGTCCAGGATCTCCTCATGCTGGCTCGGGCCGATGCCGGCTACCACCTCGACCGGGCGCCCCTCGACGTTCGCCCCGTCATCCAGGACGTCTGCCGCCAGGCGCAGAAGCTGCATCCCACCCGGTCGTTGGACCTGACAGATGGGACGCCGGCTCCCATCAATGGCAACTCGGACGCATTGAAGCAGCTGCTGTGGATCCTGGTCGACAATGCCGTGAAGTTCACGCCCGATGGTGGTCACGTACGGCTGGGACTCACTACTCAAAACGGCCATGTACACCTGACGGTGGCCGACGAGGGCCCGGGTATCCCTGAGGCCGATCGTGAACGGATCTTCCAGCGCTTCTATCAGGCCGATCCCGCGCGCGCGAGCGATGGATCGGGACTAGGGCTGGCGATCGCCCAGTGGATTGCCGTCGAGCACGGAGGAACGATCTCGGCTCGCAACGGCGAGCGGGGTGCCGTGTTCGAGGTCGAGCTCCCCACTTCTTAACGAAGTCTTATCCGACGCTCATTCGGCGTTCACGCCGCCAGGCCACAATGGGGGTCATGAGCTCGACGTTTGACCCCGAATCGGTCGACAAAGCCCCAGAGCCTGCTGGCCCCGCCCCTGAGTTCGTCGGTCCAGCTCCGGAGTTTGTCGGTCCCTCCTCTTCGCCTCCCTCTCTCCCCTCCCCATCGCATCCGGGTCGCCGGCTGGCCGCCATCGGTCTGGTCGGCGGCCTGGTCCTGGGGAGCCTCGGCGGCGGCGCCGTCGGTGCCTCCCTGCTCGCCCACAATCAGCGCCCCGCAGCCAGCCCGCCCGCGACCACCACCACGTTGGTGGCGGCCCCATCGACGGTTCCCGGATCAGTCGCCGCGATCTATAAGCAAGCGATCCCAGGCGTGGTGACCATCTCGGCCACGGTCGGGACTCCGCGCAGCTTCTCGCAGGCCACCGGGACCGGGTTCGTGGTCGACACCAGCGGCGACATCCTTACTAATGCCCATGTCGTGGACGGCGCCAGTTCCGTCACCGTCACGTTCAGCGACGGCCAGTCGGTCAGCGGACGCGTCGCCGGGGTGGATCAAAGCGATGACCTGGCCATCGTGAAGGTCTCGCTCTCCGCCGACCAGCTCCATCCCCTGACCCTCGGCAACTCGGACGCCCTGCAGATCGGCGACACGGCCCTGGCGATTGGCGCTCCGTTCGGTCTCTCCGGGTCGCTGACCGAGGGGATCGTATCAGGGCTGAACCGCGGCACCAGCGCGCCCAACGGTCGCGCCCTGACCGGCATGATCCAGACCGACGCTCCCATCAACCCTGGCAACTCCGGCGGCCCGCTCCTGGACGGCAACGGGGCGGTCGTCGGGATCAACGACTCGATCGAGAGCCCGGTGCAGGGCTCGGTCGGGGTCGGCTTTGCCATCCCCATCAACACGGCGAAGCGCGTGCTGGTTGCGCTAGAGCAGGGGCAGGCCATCCAGCACCCGGCCCTAGGGATCAGCGGGGAGTCCATCACACCGGGGCTGGCCACCCAGCTGGGGCTGAGCGTCCGGTCGGGCGTCCTGGTGACCACTGTGCTCCCCGGCAGCCCGGCCGAAAAGGCCGGCCTGCAAGCTACGGGATCCCCGGACGCCAGCGACGACATCATCACCGCCATCGATGGCCATGCCATCACCAGCATCGAAGGCCTGACCAGCTATCTAAACACCAGGCAGGTCGGTGACAAGGTCACGCTAAGCATCAACCGTGGCGGCCGGCAGCTCTCGATCAGCGTGACGCTGGGCAACTTCCAGCCGCAGACGAACCAGTAGGTAGCTGAGGCGCGAGGCCCTAACCGGCGGCGACGGTCGTCGGCTCGAGGTCGGCCACCGCCGGAATGACCTTTTGACCGATGGTCTCGAGGGGCTTGATCCGGTCGATGTTCGGCACGCTGCCGATCGCGGTCTGGATGCCCATCCCCGCCAGCCAGCGAAGGCCGTTGATCACCTGCCCAACCTTCTCGCCGTTATCCCCGACGTCAAAGCGGAACATGGCGGTCTTCTCGATCTCGTCGTAGTTGCGTCCTTCGGCCCGGCAATGCTCGCGCAGGACCTCCAGTTTGTGCGGCAGTTCGGGCATGGGAAAGAGATTGCAGGCGTCCGCATACTTCGCCACCAGGCGGAGCGTCTTCTTCTCGCCGCCACCGCCGATCAGGATCGGTGGATGCGGCCGGGTCAGGCTCTGGGGAGAGTTGAGCGCTCGTTCCAGCTGGTAGTGCACCCCGGCAAAGGGCCTCTCACTGCCTCGTTTGCCTTCCCACATTTCCAGGCAGATCCGCAGCGTCTCCTCCAGGCGCTCGAATCGCTCCGAGATCGGTGGGAAGGGGATGCCCAGGCCCCGGCTCTCCGCCTCATTCCAGGCGGCGCCGATACCCAGCCAGGCTCGTCCACCGGAGAGGACATCGAGCGTGGTGACCGTCTTGGCCAGGACGCCGGGGTACCGATAGACGGCGCCCGTGACCATGGTGCCCAGCCTGGCGCGGGAGGTCAGCCCGGCCATGAACGCAAGGGCCGTGTACCCCTCCAGCATCTCATGCTCGGGCGGCCCGTTGCCCCGGATCTGCCAGAAGTGATCCATCACCCAGATGGACTCGAAGCCGGCCTGGTCGGCCGTGCGCGCGATCTCCGCGAGGGTCGACCCCAGCTTGGCAGGCCCGCCAGGCCAGGTGAAATCGGGGATCGTCAGGCCAATCTTCATGGGTTCTCCCTCACACCCCGATCGGGTGCCAGACCGTCTTCATCTCCATTACCGCGGTAATGGCGTCCGGCGTCATGCCATTGCTGGTCCCATGCACCACCCGCTTCACATTGGCGGCGGCCAGCTCTTCCACCTGGCGCGTCTCCTCCGGCGTGCACCCGGTCACGTCGACGGCGTTGACGTCCATGTGCGACGCCAGCCAGGGGAGCAGTTCGCGCCGGATGCCGGAGACCACGTTCACGGTACCGGCCGGGAAGTCGCTGGTGGCCAGCACCTCCCCCAGGGTCAGGCCCGGCAGCGGGTGGGGCTCCGAGACTACCACCAGCACCGTATTCCCGGCGCACAGCGCGGGCGCCAGCCGTCGGACCAGGCCGAGCAGGGGCGGCGCTTCGGGGGCAACGATGCCC
The DNA here is from genome assembly GCA_005880615.1 of Chloroflexota bacterium. Lineage (GTDB taxonomy): Bacteria > Chloroflexota > Dormibacteria > CF-121 > CF-121 > CF-121. The sequence continues at coordinate 4,106 of VBID01000046.1, read as the reverse complement.
ACCACGCCGCTCGGCTCCGGGATGGTGAAGTTGAAGTAGGGACCGGCGACCGGGTTGACGGTGCCGGCCACCTGGCTGAGCTTGTCCGTCCAGCCCGCGTACCAGACCCAGGTCTCGATCGCGGCGTCGACCTCCTGGCGGGCCGGCTCGGTACCGCCCAGCTCGGCGATGAACTGCTCGCGGCGGCCGTCGAGCATTTCGGCCGTGCGGTACAGGATCTGCCCTCGGTTCATGGCCGTCCGGCCCGACCACCCGGCAAAGGCCGTGCGCGCCGCCCGCACCGCATCCCGCAGGTCTTTGCGCGACCCGCGCGGGACATTGATGCCGCCGTCCGGCCGGTAGGACCGACCCGATTCCGAACGGACGAACTCGCCGTTGATGAAGAGCTTGTAGGTCTTGCGAACGTCGACCCGCTCAGGCATCAGTTGAGGTCCAGGTACGGGAGCAGACCGTGCATGCCGCCCTCCCGGCCGAATCCGGATTCCTTGTATCCGCCGAAGGGCGACGTTGGGTCGAAGCGATTGAAGGTATTCGCCCACACCACGCCGGCCCGCATCTGCTGCGTCATCCAGAGGATGCGCGAGCCCTTGTCCGTCCAGACGCCCGCCGACAACCCGTAGGGCGTGTTGTTCGCCTTCTCCACCGCCTCGGCCGGCGTCCGGAAGGTCAGCACCGACAATACCGGACCGAAGATCTCCTCGCGAGCGATCCGGTGCGACTGCGAGACGTTGGTGAACAGGGTGGGCGGAAACCAGAAGCCGCGCTCGGGCAGCTGGCAGGCCGGCTGGTACATCTCCGCGCCTTCGTCGAGGCCGACCTGGACCAGCCCCTGGATCTTTTCCAGCTGCGCCTTTGAGTTAATCGCGCCGATATCGGTGTTCTTGTCCAGGGGGTTGCCCAGGCGGAGCGTCTGCAGCCGCGCCCGCAGCTTGTCGAGGAGCGGTCCCTGGATCGACTCCTGCACCAAGAGCCGGCTGCCGGCGCAGCAGACGTGGCCCTGGTTGAAGTAAATGCCGTTCACGATGCCCTCCACCGCCTGGTCGATGGGCGCGTCGTCGAAGACGATGTTGGCGGCCTTGCCCCCCAGCTCGAGGGTCAGACGCTTGCCGGTGCCGGCGACGGCGCGCTGGATCAGCTTCCCCACCTCCGTCGACCCGGTGAACGCTACCTTCTTGACATCGGGGTGGGCGACCAGGTAGGACCCGGTCTGGCCGGCCCCGGTCACGATGTTGACGACGCCTTCGGGCAACTCCGCCTGGCGGCAAATGTCGGCAAACAGCATGGCCGTCAGCGGCGTCGTCTCCGCCGGCTTGAGCACCACCGTATTCCCGGCGGCCAGGGCCGGGGCAATCTTCCAGGCCAGCATCAGCAGCGGGAAGTTCCAGGGAATTACCTGGCCCGCCACGCCCAGCGGGCGCGGGGTCCGGTTAGGGAAGGCCCACTCCAGCTTGTCGGCCCAGCCGGCGTAATAGAAGAAGTGGGCGGCCGCCAGCGGGACGTCAACGTCGCGCGACTCCTTGATTGGCTTTCCGCCGTCGAGGGTCTCCACCACCGCCAGCTCGCGCGATCGCTCCTGGATGATCCGCGAGATTCGGAACAGGTAGCGCGCCCGGCGGCTCGGTTCCAGCTGGGACCAGGTCCGAAACGCCCTGGCGGCGGCTTCCACCGCGGCGGCCACGTCCTCGGCATCCGCCTCCGCCACCTCAGCCAGGGTTTCCTCCGTCGCCGGGTTGATGGTCGGGAAGTAGCGCTTTGAGTGCGGTTCGATGAAGGCGCCGCCGATGAACAGCCCATACCGGTTGGCGATGCTGATGTGGTCGGTCGATTCCAGCGCCGGCGCGTACTCGAATCCGCCGACCTGAAGGCCGAGCTCTTCTCCCTCCCCCTTCCGGGGAGGAGTCGGGGTGGCGGCACTGCGTTTCTCTATAGCCATGTCTCTCAGTCGATGGTGAAGTAGTCGCCGGACTGGTACGCACCGGTCCGTTCCCTCTGGATCTGCATCAGGATGTCGTTGAGGAGGGTCGACGCGCCAAGCCGGAAGCGTTCGGGAGTCAACCAGCCGGGGCCGAGGGTCTCGAAGAGCACCACCAGGTAGGCGATCGCCTGCTTGGCCGTTCGGATCCCGCCGGCCGGTTTGAACCCCACCACCCGGCCGGTCTCCCGGTGGAAGTCACGGATGGCTTCCATCATGACCAGCGCCACGGGCAGGGTGGCCGCCGGCTGAATCTTTCCGGTCGAGGTCTTGATGAAGTCGGCCCCGGCCGCCATGGCCAGGACGCTGGCACGCCGCACGTTGTCATACGTACCCAGTTCGCCGGTTTCCAAAATGACCTTGAGGTGGGCCCGCCCGGATGCCTCTTTGACCTGCCCGATCTCGTCGAAGACTTTCTGGTAGTTCCCCGATAGGAAGGCGCCCCGGTCGATCACCATGTCCACCTCGTCGGCGCCGGCGGCCACCGCCTCGCGCGTCTCCGCCACCTTTATCGAGGTGAAGGTTTGCCCCGACGGGAACGCGGTGGCTACCGACGCCACGTGGACGCCGGTGCCTCGCAGCCGAGCGGCCGCCACCGGCACCAGGGCGGGATAGATGCAGACCGCGGCCACCGGCGGGATGGAGGGATCGCTCGGATCCGGACGGAGCGCCTTGGCACAAAGCGCCGCCACCTTGCCGGGGGTGTCCTGGCCCTCGAGCGTCGTCAGGTCGATGCAGCGGATGGCGAGGTCCAGCGCCCAAAGCTTGGCGCTCTTCTTGATCGACCGCTTGGCCAGTGATGCGGCCCGCTCCTCGGCGCCCACCTGGTCCACGGTGTGCACGCCGCCCATCAGCGTGCCGAGATGCGAGATCGAAACGGTGCTAGCCATGGGGCCTCCTAGTATGACGAAGCGTCCGAGTTTAACTAGTTGCCCGGTGGCGATCGGCGGGCAAACTCCACCATGGCCGCGATGTCGCGTCGCGCTTGCTCTCCGTTGATGTACGCCGGCAGGCCGAGGCGGTCACCGCCGGCGACCTCGATCACGACCTTCGCGTACCCGATGAAGCTCTTTTTGTAGGTGACGCTGGTGATGTCCCGAAGCCGGATCACGGTCGCGCCCTGGGCGGCGGACAAGATGAGGCGCTGGGTGGTGAGCATCACCGGCTGTGAGCTGATTCCCCAATCTTTGGCCGACCGCGCCAGGAATTCATCGTCGAAGAGCGTGTACCCCCCGGGCAATGACACCGGCTCGAGGCGGAGCGGCAGCGGGCTCTCTGCCTGGAGCTGGGCGTGCAGCGCAGCGCGCGTCTCCGTCTCAGACAGGGATCTTTACCATCTGGGCGGCGCCGGCCGCGGCCGCCGCCACATCGTCCAGGTCCTTCTCGATGGACGCCTCGACCGCCGCGATCACGGCGCCCTCCACGAAGGGCGCCTCGCTCAAGAGCACGCGGCCCTCGCCATCGGCCAGCTGCTCGATGGCCATCTGGGTACTCAGCACCGCGCTGCCCAGGTCGACCAGCACCAGCACCCCCTCCGCGCCGCGCACGTCCTCGATGGCGGCCTGGATAACTGTGGCGTCGGTTCCCAGGCGACCGTCCGAGGTGCCGCCGGCAACCGCAATCTTCACCCGGCCCTGGGTCATCTGCTGCGCCAGCTCGCGGACCCCTTCGGCCAGCTGTTTGCTGTGCGACACGAGCACCAGGCTAACCATGGGTACCGAACCCGTAGGCCTGGGCCAGGATCTCGATCGGGTGCTGCGATTTCGCGCCGGCACCGTGTTCCACTTGCATGCGGCAGGTCTCGCAGTCGGCTAGCACCGAGTCGCTGCCGGCCGCCTGCACCGCCGCGAACAGCCGGCTCCCGATTTGCATTGACAGGTCGTATTTCTCGACCTTCACCCCAAAGGTTCCCGAGATCCCGCAGCAGCCCTCGTCGACCTCTTCCAGCTGGACCTGTGGGATCAGCCCGAGCAGGCGCATGGCGGGGTACCCGATGCCGTGCGACTTCAGGTGGCAGGGGGCGTGGTAGAGGAGCCGCATCGGCAGCGCCTGGAAGGCCAGGTCCAGCTCACCGGCCTCGTGCAGCATCAGGAGGTACTCGCAGATGTCGTAGACCCGCGCCCCCACCGGCTCC
>VBID01000221.1:2461-4020 GCA_005880615.1 Chloroflexota bacterium | reverse complement strand
TTTCGCACTTCTTGCCGAGGGCGAAGACGTAATCCTGCTGTGGGGTGTTCTTGAAGGTGGCGCAGCCGGACAGCGAGACAACGATTATGACGACCAGGATTCGACACGTCCGCATGAGGCCCCCCACTGCAGGTCGGGCACCGTAAGGCGCAACGATGCCGCGGCCGAGGACGGGAATCTATGTCAACCTGTCGTGCTAGGCAAGGACTCGCGTCGGCGCTGCAAGCTGTGTCGCGAAGTAAGCTCGACGCTGCGCATTGCTGGATCCCGCAGTCGCCCCCTGCATCAGCTCGTTGTACTGAACTTCGGCCACCGCTCGCGGCTCGACGCACACGACGCCACGCCTCGGGTCCGCTGCATACTGGCGTGGCACGCCGCTGTTCTGATCTCAGGGGCCAACAGGACGGCACCCACCTGCAGAGATCGCCTCGACTGCGCTCCGTGCCTCAGCCGAGTCGGGATCAAGCTCAAGTGCCCCTCTGTACGCATTCAGGGAATCGCCGCAGTGCCCCGTGTCGGCGTAGATCTTGCCGAGTCGAAGATGCGGTCGCGAATGGAATGGATCGAAGCTCAGCGCTTTCTGGTAGGCGGCGATAGCGTATTTGATGTCTCCGTTCGCTGCCCTGGCATCACCGAGCCCGACGTACGCCTCGGCGTAAAAAGGGCGCAGGCTGATCGCCCTGGAGTAGGCCTCGATCGCTTGGCTGACGAGCGGGCGGGGTGCCCCGAGGAAAAGATCGCCCAGCGCCTTGAGTGGCTCGGGCATTGTGGAGTCGAGAAGCGTGGCAGCTCGGTACTGGGCCGCTGCCTTCCAGCGGTTGCCGATCGCCTCGTGCACGGCACCGAGTGCGTACTGGGCCATGACGAAGTTCGGATCGGCCAGAGTCGCGCGCCACATTAGATCGATAGCATCCTCGTTGGCCCCACGGTAGAACGCCATCTGACCGCGCGTCAACAGTTCGAGCGCCTGGAGCGAGGCGGTTGGTCGCGCTGCCTTCTCGACCCTCGCGTTCTGGTCGTCGGTGAGCGCCACCCGGAGGGCACGGGCATAGGACGCCGGCAACCGTGCGCTCCGTGCCAAGAAATCCGCGTCGCTCATCGCTATCGGCGGAAACGAAATCGTCACCGCCTGCTTATTCGTGAGGTTCAACACCATCGGCTGGAGCACGAGGTCGGCATTCTTCCGCCCGATGCGCCCGTACAGCACGGCATCAACGCGCAACTCATGCGCCACCTGGCTCACCAGTGCGTCGCTCCACACAGCTGGGCCGTGCATCCTTCCGAGTCTGGAGCGCTCGATCTGCACGAACGCGGGATGCCACTTGAGTCCGAGCGAGATCAGCTGAGCAACGCCCTCTCCCATCCACTGCTCATCAGGGGCCAAGCTGGAGGCATCGAAGGGCACGACGAGGACAGCGCGGGGCATGGTGTCGGCGTCGGCGGGCCCGCTAAGGGCGAGCGCCGCGAGAATTATCATCGTGAGCGCCGTCCACACCGCCTGCTGCCCCATCGGTCACTTCCCCTTCGGCCCGCGCGGGTCCACGCTGTCGGGGAGGCAG
>VBID01000221.1:0-2377 GCA_005880615.1 Chloroflexota bacterium | reverse complement strand
CGCACTCCGATGATAGAGCCATGACTCACAGCACCCACGCGCACTCAGCGGAGGCGCTCGCCGCGAATAGCGTCAGGCAGAGGAGCGAGAGCGAGACAGCACGAGCGAGGTTCGTCATGATGGCTCCGTCAGTCATTGCCGGGCGGGACGACAGCGACGAGCACCACGATGATGAGGGCGATCGCCAATACGAGCAACAGCAGGATTATGTCAGGTGTGAAACGACGATGGCCGGTCATCGCTGCACCGCTCCTACGGCTGTGTCCTCACGCGGGCGACTCGTCCGTCCCCGTCCAGTCGCGCGGCGCGGGCTCGCCGCCTTGCAACCTGTTCAGCGCATCCCCCGCTGCCCGCTGCACCGCGCTCCAGGGCGTCGGCGCCTGCGCCGATCAGCGGGCCATCCGCAGCACGGACGGTACGCTACTATGAGTTAGAATCAGCCGTGCCCGACGATAAAATCCGTGTCCTCATCGTTGACGACGAGCCGGAGGTCGCGGACATCCTCGACGAGATGGTGACGCGGTTCGGCCATCGAACGGCTATCGCTCACAACGGCGTACAAGCCATCAGGGCGGTCCGAGAATTTGCGCCGCACGTCGTGCTGCTCGACATTCGGATGCCAGGCATCGACGGCCATACGGTGCTCGATCACTTACGGGGGAGCCCGCAACCGCCGACCGTCATCATCGTCAGCGGCAATCACCAAGAAGACGAAGCGCGGGAACTCCTGCAACGCGGCGCGTTCGACTATGTTACGAAACCCGTCGATTTCGGTTATCTGAAGCAGGCGATCGCTGCTGCTGCGGGTGTGGCACCTCCCGAGACATAGCAGCAGGTCGAGAGAGTGAGAGGCGGACCCCTCACCGCCCTCGCCGGATGTCCTCCTCGTAGCACTGTCGGTGCAACACCAGGCCGTGAAGGCGGACGACTGCGTCGTTGCGCTTGACTATGGCATCGCAGAGGTAGCAAGGCTCTTCGAGCGTCGTCAACGCTCCGGTCTCGGCCTTGGCTGCGCCTTTGTCCGTTCCCACGTTGCTCCCTCGAAGCTTCGGAGTCCACGCGCGAACGCAACACTCGCGCCACAGGTAAGCCTACGAATGAGCGGGCCTTTGCTAACGGGGAACAACTATGCCCCTACCAGATGTAGGAAAAGATTTTCTGTACTATGAAGTGCTTCTTCACTACGTCAGCTCCTTCGGCGATGGTCGGGGGCCACATGTCGGGTCGTCGCGTGATTTTGTGAGAGCTGACCTACTCGAGGACCTGATCCGCCCGCAGCAGCAGCGACGGTGGGATCGTGAGGCCGAGCGTCCGTGCAGTCCTCAGATTGCTGAAGAGCGCGTACTCCGTAGGCTGGGACACGGGGAGGTCGGCAGGTTTGGCACCCTTCAAGATCTTGTCGACGTAGGGCACCGCCTGCCGGACGATCTGGACGAGATCGGGGCCGAGACTCATCAGTCCCCCGAACGCGACGGTGTCTCCGAACGCACCGCACGATGGAATTCGATTCGCGAGGGTCAACTCGGCGATGCGCTGACTGTTAGTCGAGGCGAACGCTCCCGCGACCACCAGGACGGCCTCTGCATCGCGCCTGATCTTGTGGAAGGCGTCGGCCAGCTCGCTCGCATCGCTGACCCCGACGGGCTGGACCTGAATGCCAAGCGAGACCGCCGCAGTCTGGGAGGCCTGGAACGCGTGATCGACATTCGGATCGCCGATCGCGTACAGGATCCCGACACGGGACAGGGTGGGGACAACGGCTTTGAGGAGCTGGAGGCGCTTGCCGTAGGTCTCCGTGGCTGCTTCGAATGTCACGCCGGTCATGTTGCCGCCGGGCCGGGAAAGACTCGCCACGAGCCCGATCTCCACCGGGACACCGACAGCAAGAAACACGACAGGAAGCGCGGTCGTGGCCTTGCTCATCGCAATGGCGCTCACCGTGCCCCCAACCACGATCACATCCGGCTGGGACGCCACGACCTGCGCGGCGGCGATCTGGAGTTGCCCGAGAGTCCCATCGCTCCCGCGATGTTCCACTCGGATGTTGCGGCCGTTCTCCCAGCCAAGATCGTGAAGCCGGGTGTCGAAGGCACCGACCATGCGCACCGCCAGCACGCGGTCGAGGGGAAGACCCCACTGCACGACGACTCGCGGCGTCTTTGCCGCCTGCTGCGCCCCGGTGGTGAGCGGTGCGGCGAGGAGAGTGACGGCGCCAGCCAGGAACCCACGTCGAGAGATCATGTGGCCTGAGACTATGGCGCCGAGCGGGCGCGTCGGCAACGGGCCCTGCGCATCGGGCACAGTGCCCTGACGAGGGACGCCCCGGTGGGCGCCGTACCCGGCCCCTCTACTCGCCACCTCGCAATTGTGCCGTATT
>VBID01000045.1 GCA_005880615.1 Chloroflexota bacterium | reverse complement strand
GCCCGCCACCTGCGAGCCATCCTGGAAGGTGATCACCAGGAACTGGCCATCCGGGAGCTTGCGGCTGAAAAAGAGGTCCCAGGCGGACGGTGGCACCTCGGGCAGCAGCTCCGAAAATCCGTGCGGCCGGCCGTGCCCGGCCGCGTACAGGTCGGTCAATCGGCCTAGGCCTACACCCCCCACGAACGGCACCACGATGACCGTGATGTAGGTCCAGACGACCAGGTTCCAGGGATGATGCGGCAGGTCACCGGCGACCGGCAGCAGCAGCCAGATGGTGAGGGGCGACACCACCACCTGGATCACTAGGCTGACGGCCAGCGCCGGCAGGATGGTGCCGAGGTCGGTGGACGGCTGCTGCCAGGTCTTGGCCCGGCGCCAGAACGCGACGGCGAGGTAGCCGGGCACGATGGCCAGCAGCGCCGCGAGGACGTCTAGCCGCAAGAGGTTCCCCACTAAGGTTCATCCGGTTTGGATGTCCTCCAGTGTTTCAATACCCGAAGCCATCCGGTTTGTCAGTCACAATGCGGCAGACGGTCGGTCACGAAATTGCACGATCAGCTCGTCCATCCAGGGCGGCACCATAACGTGCAGCGGAACCCGGTTGGCTCCCGCCAGCAGGAGGAAATCGCCGCGGCGGGCAGTCTCGAGGGAGGCCACCTGCCGGTCGGTCAGGCTGAAGGCTTTCTGCACCTTGACGGCCTCCGAGTGCTTCAGCGAGCCCAGCAGAAGCAGGCTCGGGTTGGTCGCCAGCACCGCGCCATCCTTACTCTCGAACAAGTCGCCCGGGTTCTGGGTCACCAGGATGAGGCTGCCGCGGTATTTGCGAATCCGCCGGGCGAGACGAACCAGGAATCGGCGGATGACCTCGTGCTCGAGCAACAGCCCGGCCTCATCGATCAAGAGATGCCGCGGCCGCCGGTCGCGACGCAGCCGAGCCCACAGCCAATTCGCCAGCAGCAAATAGGCGGGCCCCACCACCTCCTCCTTGAGATCTCGCAGGTTGAATCCGATCAGATCGGCGGCCATATCGACGTTGGTCGGCGTGCTGAACAACTGCCCAAGCTCACCGGTCGTCCACCGCTTGAGGATCGCTGCCAGCCGGGGCGCCTGCTGGCGCGATTCCAGGATCGTGCAGACGTCGCCGAGCACCGGGATGCCCTCCGGCGAGGCGATGGCTGTGCGAACGGCCTCTTCCAGGTGGGCGCGCTCCAGCGGCTCCATGCCACAGCACATCACCGAGACCAGATCCAGGACGTCGGTGAGTTGGTCGTTCGAGTCGTCAGGGTCAGGGGTTCGCAACGGATCGAGGATGTTGATGGCATGTCCCGACCCGGCGGCGACGTGCAAGTACGTGCCATCCAGGGCACGGACGAGGTGCCCGTATTCTGCCTCGGGATCAAGGATGATCGCGCCTACCCCACTCGTGAAGCCGCTCAGCACGAGTGAGGCCGCCGCGTAGCTCTTCCCGGCTCCCGAATGGGCCAGGACCGCGATGTTCGCATTCGGAAAGCGATTCTCGTCGAACGGGTCGAGGACCACCAGGCCGCCGGTGTCCCGATTGTGGCCCCAGTAATAACCGCGCGCGTCGGCCAGATCGGCCTGCAGCCAGGGGAGCAGCGTTGTGACCGCTGCGGTGTGCATGAGGTGCTCTCGACCGAGTGCGTCCACGCCGATCGGCCACGTGGCGACCAGTCCGTGGGTCATCTGGAAGTACGGGTGGACGACTCGAAGCATCATCCGGCGGCAGGTCGATCGGATCGATTGCGCCATCGTGCGCAGGTGCATGGGCGAAGCCGCGGCAATCGTGATGTAGAACGCGACGGCGAACGCCTTCTCCTCGTTCCGGACGATGGCCTGGTGGACGAACTCGGCGTCCGGCAGGGTGCTCAACGAGCCGCGGCTGGCTTCCCCGGAATCAATGGTGGCCAGCTCATCGGCCCGAAGATCGCGAATCCTGTGATGGAGGAGCTCGATCACGCGCTCGCTGTCGAGCGGGACGATATGGATGGCGACCGTGAACTCGCCCGGAAAGGTCAGCAAGGGCAGCAGCCAACCTGGTTCGAGGGCGCTGCCAGGGTACCGATCCACAGCGAAGGACGTGTACCAACGGTCACCGTAGGTGAGGCTGCCAGTTTGGGGCCGAAGCGCGGTCGTCGTCGCGCCTGACGTCGGCGGATGAACGGATTGCCAGAGCATGGAAAGCGCAGCATCGTCAAGCACATGGCTGTCGATGCCCATCTGCCGAAGGTGCTCAACAGCGCTCCCGGCGCGTAGCCGAAGCGAGTGCGTCTGGGAGTCGATCGCACTCGGGAGCTCGGGACCCGCGCGCTGCATGATCCGTGCGAGTGGACCGACGGTTTCCCTTGCTGGCGACAGCACCAGGGAAATCGAACGGCGGTAAACGGGCGTTTCGGCGAGGTGCGAAGCGATGAACTCGTCTGTCAGGTAGCGCAGGTATGTCCGCTCGTCCGGAAACTCCTCGCGGTCCCTATGGATTACCGCGGCTGGTTGGACACGTTCCGATCGGATATGCAATTGAACCGGCCCGTTCTGTGCGTGCAGCAGGTCACGAAAAGCCCGGATCGTCCGCTGTTGATGTTCGGGCGAGGCGGTGTGGAAGTTCAACGACCCGGTGTCGACGACGGCACGGAGACCACCGCGGCGGAGTCGAAACAGGCCGCTCTCGACGGCGGCGACCTCGTCGGCGAAGGTGCTGGTCGTCCGCGCGAGTCGGAGCGCCACGCTTAGTCGGTGGTTAGCGCAATGAAGAACGTCGAGCTCGCGAGAGCCGCTGAGTAGCGGGTTTCATCCGGCTCGGGGATGGCCAGCAGGATGCTGGCGGGCTTGTTGCCGACGGATCCGATTCCGCGGGAGCTGGTCGATGGGTCGAGCGTCGTCCCCTGGTCGGTGCGCAGCCCTAGGACCATCACGTGAGTGCCGATGACCACCGGGGCGGCAGACGACTGATCGAGCAAGCCGGAGGCCTTGTTTGAGCCGGGGATGGCGATCACGTCGACTAGGTCCCCGGGTTTCAGGCTGCCGCCAACGGCCGACGATGGAACGATGGGAAGGCTGATGATTCGGTAACCCTTGGGTATGTCGAGACCGCCGGCCAGCAGATCGGCGCTACGGGAGGTGGCAACCGCTCGCGCCCCGATGTACTGGTCGCGCAAGATCGGAAACGAGACAAACCGCCCGATGGCCAGGCCAAGGTCGGCGTAGGTGCCAGTCGGGATGGATCCCGGGCTGACGTGGCGGATGGCGACGTCGGAGTCCTGGATCTGGGCTCCGACCTTCAGATCGGTGGTGGCGACCACGGCTGGGACGAGCCGCGTTTGCGAGTAGTAGAAGAGCCCTGCGACCGCCGAGAGGATCACGAACGCGGTGAGGTAGACGGTGCGCAACATGCTGTCCTCCTAGCCGTTCTGCGCAGCGAAGTTCACGGTCACGCTGAACGTGCTGCTGAATGTGAAATCCGCGACGTGACCGTCCGGATAGGTTGTCCGCACGTAGAGGATGAGAGGCACGTCGTAGTCGCGCCCAGTCCCGCCCGCCAGCGCGTCGGGCTGGTTCCACTGAAGTCGCATCGGATCGTTCGCCTGGTGGAGAGTGCCTGCCACGGTGGCGACTGAGGGCGGGGCGTCAGACGGCGGGCCAGTGTAGCGCCAGGCCGTCAGAATCGTGTGCCCGCTACCGGCCGCCCGGCCGTCCAGCGTTATGTAGCCCTCACGGAGGATCAAAGGGTGGATGAAGAAATCGGTGAGCGTCCCACGCAGGGCGTCCACTTGCTGGAAAGCCACGTTGGCCGGTGCCAGCCCGCTGCCGTCGATCACGGGTGCCACGGCGGCGGTGATGCGCGGGGCGAGATACGCCTTGAGGGCCTGGCGGCCCGGCTGCGCCCTCGTTGAGTTGCTAACCTGCACGGTGAACCGCCTGGTTACCAGGTAGGGGCTGCCGTACGAGTTATAGACCGCGGCCTGGGCGTGGCCCGAGATGTAGGCCGTAACCCGGGGATCGTAGGAGCCGGCCGTCGCGTAGGTGTGCGGCACGCTGAGGTAATCACCGCGCTGGTCAGTGACCGTGGCAACGTGGCCGTCACCAAAGTCGATCCCCCAGCGGTCGACCGCCCAGTCGGTAATGGCCATGCTCAGGTAAATGTTCATGTCGTTGCGGAGGCGGCTGCTGAGTGAGGCGATGAGGCTTGCCGGTGACCCGGCAAGCGGTTGGCTTGGAGACAGGGAAACCTGCAGATCAAGGCTGAGCTGCGCTTGAGCGTCATTGAAGACGGGCATCCCGACCGGCGTGCGCGATCCAGACGCACAGAGGGTGTTCTTGGTGCGGAAGTAGATGACGCCAACCGAGGGGTCACCATTGATCAGCTTGTTGGTGGCCCGGTCGTAGACGTAGATGAGCCAGAGCCACTGACAGGGATCACCAGCGGGTAGCCAGTACTGGTAGAGAGGCGTCCAGACGGAGTAGTAAGGAGATTGGTAGTGGGATCCGGCGGGGGCTGGAAACGTAGCGGTGGAATCCGTGACATCTGCGTAGACGAAGGCATGCCCGTCGCTGCCGTTCACAGACTTGGTGGTCACGGTTACCGCAGATCCGTCGTACGCTCGACCTTGTAACGATGACGCCAGCAAAATGAGCGGTACAGCTATTGCAGCGATCTTCCTAAGCATTCTGAGGTAGTACATCTCGTTCGAAGACCAGCCAATCTGCTCCGTGCTTTCGGAGTTGCATTAGTTGCAGCTCAGGTTTCAAAGTAACCTCGCTCTCTAGAGGCTGCCTTGTCTGAGGATCGATGTTGTACCCACTTGCCTGGTAGTTGTAGTGAACGGTAGCCTGAGTCCCCTGTATATCGAATTTCCAGTTTGTGAATATCTCATGCGTGGTGATTGACAGATGATGCTTAGCCTGCTGATCCAGAACGAAAGCCTGCGTGTTGCTCCGGTCAACGCCATCAGGATCCGTTACGGAATCGATGAGCGATGCGTTGCCCGTCGATCGCACCTGATCGAAGACCTGAAAGTAGTGTTTGACCGCCTTCATTAGCACGACCTCTTGTTCACTGGCGCTAGGCGTGGGCGTACTCGAAGCTAGTGGGTTGCACGCGGCCAGCGCCAGGACTGCGAGGATAAAGAGTCTTTTCAACTCTTGACCTCTGCGTTGGACGTGATCGTGAGCTGATTGGTTCCAAAGCCGCCGAGCAATGGGAAGAGACTCATCCGGTAGGGCACCCGGATTCGGGCGCAGATGGCCGGCCGGTCGAGCACGGCGCCCGAATAAGGGTCTCGGGCTGGAACCTGGTTGATCACGGAAATGTCGGCGTCTCGGGCGATCGTGAACGCGCCGTTGTCTCCGCCCACCGACGTCCCAAGCCGGGCGAGGTTGAGATAGAGGTACTGGCGGGCCGTTCCAGGCGCCAGCGCTGGATCGATCTGAAGCCTCCCCGTTTGGCCGTAAGCAGTTGCATCGACCACCGTCGCAGCATCCACAGTCGCCATATCAACGGCCCACCGTAGACGGAGCTGTTGCATCTGCAGCAAGCCGATGTCGATCGCCAACGCGAAGATCAGCATTAGCGTTGGCAGTAGCAGGACGGCATAGAGCATGCTCTGGCCCCGTCGTGCCCGCATCAGTGGTTCACCTCGCCTCTGCCGACGTAGGTTGACGTGATCGGGATGTCCCAGTGCACGGGCGGAAAAGGAATCGCTATACGTCGAGTGCTGGTGACCTGGACGGTGATGGGCTGGCTCCAGTGCACGTAGGCCGGAGTGATCTCGATCTGGACGTGCGCTGGATCCAACCCCGCATCGGCGAGCTCCGTCTCGATCCGTTGTCGGACTACGGCATCGTCCTCGCCGCGCTCGCCAGCCATCCGGGCTCCCATCGCCGCCGCGGCACTCTGTCCGATCCACACGTGGACGACGTCGCCAAATTCAAGGATCCCGAACAGGACCGGCAGCAGGATGAAGGAAACGGCCAGGATCGCCTGAAGCGTTTCCTGCCCCTCTTGCACTGACCGACGGCGCGCTTTCAATGCGTTTGCGACAGCTGCTGGACCATGTTGTTCATTTTGTTGACAAGGCCCGAGTTCCATGCCATCACACCTATCACGAGGGTTCCCAGGATAATGGCTGCGCCGATGACCCACTCCAATGTTGACTGTCCCAAGGATCGGACTCTGCTTTGCATCGTGTCCTCCTCACCCAATTAACCAAACGCGCGCCGAATGATCCCCCAGAAGAGCGGGATCATGATCAGTACCACGAACTCTGGCAAGTAGACCGCCGCCAGGACTCCCATCAGTTTCGTGTTGACGCGCGATGCCTCGGCGGTCGCGCGATTCCGTTGCCCCATGCGGACCAGCAGTTCCTGGTCCCGCAGAAGTTGCTCCATGCCGGTGCCGAGCCGCTTCCCCTGCATCAGCGCGCCGATGAACAGGGTCGCCTCATCGACTCCCACTCGTTGAGTGAGCTCGTCGAGCGCCTGCTCGATGGTCGCGCCCAGTCCGTATCGGCCCAGGGCGACTTTGATCTCACCGGCCAGCAGGTTTGGTTCGAGGTGGGATTCGGCCGACTGGCTGGAAATGAGGTGAAGCGCTCTCTCCATCGGCACGCCGGCCGTGATAAACGAGCGCAACACGCCAACCAGATCCGGTAACTCCCGGCGAATCTGGTCCTGTCTTGCCCGGCGTCGCGCTGCCAGGAACCAGGTTGGCGCGACATACCCGGACCAGGCGGCCAATGGGAGAAGGACCAGCGAAGAGGGCGCCCCGAGTCCCACAACGAACAACGCGGCGCCGGCAAGCAGCGAACTCCCGACTTTCAAGGCGCGCAGCTCGAGGCCGTCGAATCGCTCAGGGTCGACCCCGGCCTGGATCAGGAACAGGCGATCAACTCGCATCGGACGGAGCCGCAGGCGATGACCCCACAGCATCACGAGCGGACGCAGCCAGCGCTCGTAGACCGATCGGCGATGCTCCTGGTACGAACGGTACTCGAGTGGGGACATGGTGCTGACTCGAACCAGCTCGCGGTCAGAGATCCCCAGCCGGCGCCGGATTCCGAAGACGCCATACAGAAGGGAGAACGTGGCCAGGCTGGCGGCCAGGGCGCCCAGCACGTCAGGCCTCGAAGCGGCTGAGCCGGTAACTGAGGTAGAGGCCGAGCACCTCAAGCAGCGCCGCGACCGGCACCAGCACGTACCGCCCCAGGCTGGTGTCGTTGAGCGGGCTCAGAAACTCCGGGTTCAGCAGCCGGAGATAGAGGTACATGCCGGGGACGATCAGGGCCAGGAGCCAGATCTGGATCCGCTGGCCGGAGGCGCGGGCTCGGACCTCGTTTGCCAGCTGGACGTTGAACTGGATCGTCGAGGCCAGCTCGGTGAACAGCGCCCGAGCCGTCTGGGTGGGGACTCGATTGGCACAGCAGATCGCCAGGTTGTCCCAGATCAGACTCAGATTGCGGCTGTGCACCCGGGCGCGGATCTCGCGAATGCTTGTCTCGAGGGGGACGTCGAGCAGGAAGCGCTGGATCACGTAGTCGAGGTCTTCCTGGATCCAGTCGTCCTGGGCAGAGATCCGCGCCTGGCGAAGAGCATCCAGGTACGTGCTCCCGGCGGTCAGATTGGCGAGCAGAACCTGGAGCAACTTCGGGGCCTCGGCCTCACTGCGGTGAGCATGGCTCCGGATCAGGAAACGGACATAGAACCGGGGAAGCAGCAGTCCGGCCACCGCGCCGATGACGGCAAAGACGATGGACTGGACCAAGCCGACGGCGAACAGGACAACTGGCGCGACCAGCGTCAGCGCCAGGTACGTATCCGGGTTGGCGTGGATGCGGGCGGCGCGAAGCTCGGCTTCACGCCGGTCCCGCTGGCGCCGGAGCCAGCCCCGGAGGGAACGCGTCCCGGGCGGCCGCTTCTGCAGCCCGAGTCCGAGGGCCAGGATCGCCAAGGCGCCACAGGTCGCGGCTAGGACATCCACCGCATGCCCTGCAACTCCAGCTTTCGTTGTAGCCGCGCACCGGGACGGTAATCCGAAACCGGGCCGAAGTCAAGGTCCGTCCGCCCGCTCTGGATGACCGGGTGCGTCTTGAAGACCGATGCGAGCCGATAGTGACCGTCGGCGTCAACGCCCTGGAGTTCGGTGATCTCCAGGATGCAGCGTCGACCGTCACGCAGGCGAGCCACGAACACGATCAGGTCGAAGACACGGGCGACGTAGCTCCGAATTTCCACGGGGCTGAGCTGGCTGAAGTCGCGGCTGACAAGCAACTCCAACCGGGCCAGCGCATCTGCGCAGCTGCTGGCGTGGATCGTTGTGGCTGACCCGTCATGGCCTGTGTTGAGCGCCTCGAGCACGTAATAGGCTTCCTTGCTATGGCGAATCTCGCCGATGATGAGCCGGTCCGGACGCATCCGCAGAGCGTTCTGCACCAGGTCGGCGACGTCGAGTCGACGTTCCTGGGTGCTCTTGCCGGCGAGCTCTTTGGAGTGCACGCATTCAAGCTTTACCCAGTGCGGATTGTCTAACTCCAGTTCGGCGGTGTCCTCGATGGTGATCACGCGCTCGGATGGCGGAAAGGCGCTAACCAGCGAGCGCAGCAGGGTGCTCTTCCCCGAGCCGGTCGCCCCGGCGATCAGGATATTGGCCCGAGCCACAGCCATCGCTTCGAGGAAGGCCCCCATCTGGATCGACATGCCTCCCGTGCTGGCCCAGCTGGCCCCCGGCCGATCTTCATCGGGAAGCAGACCGAGCCGGACCTTGCCGAACTTCCGGATGCAGAGGGTGGGGCCGCCAACGGGCGCGAACACGGCGTTCGCTCGGCTGCCGTCCACCATGCGGGCGTCGACCAGCGGCTTGTCCAGGTTGATTTCACGACCAACGAGGGCCACGATCTTCTGGATGACCTGCTCGAGGTGAGCCTGGTCACGAAAGCGGTTCGGCACGAATTGCAGGCGGCCCTCGCGCTCAACGTAGATTTCGTCAAAGCGGTTGACCAGGATGTCCGTGATCAGCGGGTCGGCCATCAACGGTTGCAGGGGGCCGAGACCGACCAGGTCGTCAAACAGTGCGTCCACCACCCCGGGGTCGCGTCCGGCAGGGCCCATCGAAGCCAGCGCCTCAGCAATGCAGGCCTTGATCATATGCGTGCGGTCGGACCGGGTCGAGAAAGGGTTGATGACTTCCGCATCAAGAGTCATCGTCAGGCGCGCCCGCACGGCTTCCTTTAGTTCCGCGACGGCGCCGTTCTGGGGCAGCCGGCCGTCAGCTGACACGAGGCGAGCGTCCAAACCAGGCGAATCGCCGGAGTCGACCGGCGCCATCCGCAGGTAGGCTGAGAGCCGGATAGATGGTGGCGGCCAGCTCCAGCAGCGCCCGCTGGGTCTCCCCCGAGGTGGACAAGCCGCACGGCTCGTGGCGATTTTCGGCCGTCTCAAAGGCCTGGTCGTAGGGAATTTCAGCCTCGATGCATCCGCCCAGATCTCCCATCGGCTCCGAGAAATCCATGGGTCGGCGCACCTTGTTGACCACGTAACGAAGCTTTGGCCCAAGCCCAACTCGCCGGAGCGCCTCGACCCCGCGGTACAAGTCCTGAATGGATCCTGCGGTTGGCGTCACGATGTAATAGATGTGGTCTGCCGTTTGCAGGACGAACGTCACCAGATCCGTCAGCGCCGGCCCGACGTCGACGAAGATGTATTGGTAGCCCTCGGCTTTAAGCGAGGCCAGTATCTCGGCCGCTTGCGAAACGCCGAAGGCCAGCGGACCGGTCCCGCTCAGACATTTGGGCGGTCCAAGCAGAACCGATAGACCCGAGGGGTCGTGCCGGAGCAAATAATCGACGACCCGTGGAGGTTCGACGCCCAGGGCGGTAAGGTAGTCCAGCATAGTGGGTTGCGCCAGACCGAGCCGAACGGACACGTTGGCGGACCCGAGGTCGAAATCCAGCAGCGCCACCTTGAGGCGCTTGCCCTGAGCGTGAGGGGAATCGCGATACCACCCGCGGGCCGCCAGCAGGCAGGCTGACTCGGTCGCCAACGTGGTGCGCCCGCTTCCTCCCTTGATGGCGAAGAAGCAGACCACCTGCGGCCCACCCAGGTAGACAGGAGTGGGAGGTACCGGCTCGCGCAGGGTGACGGCTGGCGACTCGGAAGCGTTTCGAGCCGGTGGCAACTCGAGCACGTCGTCGTCGGCGCTCGATGGTCCGTCGGGAGGGAGATCAGCGGACACGGCGGAAAGGACGGCCAACTTGAGTCCGACGCGCGTTTGATCACCTCGAACGGCAGGCGCCGCCGCCGGCCGCTGGCGGCCGAGATTTCCGAGCCAGTACTCGCTGGCTGCTCCCGCCCAATGCGCCAGCGACTGGCCGCCCGGCCGGAGCCACACGAAGGCGGCAGTGGCGGCCCACGTTGCCAACGCCGGGATCAGCCGAAGGGCCAGGGGCCATTGCAGCCGCAGCATGGTGTAGCCGGACAGGGACCCAAAGAGCAGGATGGCCACCCGGCTGACACTCAGGCCCAGGATGAAACGGTCTTCACCGGTCAGGTCGTGGGGAATCCGGACGCCGCCCATAATCTCCTCCCACAGGTCCAAAGGAAAGGGAACCGGCAGCGCTGGCGTGACCAAATCGGGCACGTGGAGGAGACTGGATCAGGAGTTGCGCTGCGCGATCGCGGTTCGAGTGTGTCCGATCACCCCCAATTCCAGGACTCCGAACCTCTGCCGCGGATTGTCACACGTCCTGCGACGCAGATTGTCACACGTTCCTGTATTTTTGTCAAGACGTTCATCCTGGCCTGAATACATTGTTGCTGAAGTTTTTGCGAAAACGGTCCTACCCCTGTAGCGACAGGGGTATCGGGCGATTGCAGCTGCGCTTTCGTTGGATGCCTGCCCATTTCCGCGTCCATTTCCAACCGATTCGCGCCAACAGCCCCTGCGCCCTGTCTGCATCTGCGGTCACCTGACGGTCCGGAGCCGGGACCGCGCCGCGCGGTGGCCACGGCGGCTGGCCTTCTGGCAGGGATGGTGCGAGCGGCTCGGGGAGCTCGCCGTTTAGGTCAGGCAGCCGCGACCAGGGGCTGAAGGCCCGGCGCCACGGTAGCCGGAGCGAGCTGGGGGGGTATGACCCGGTAGAGGAAGAGGAGGCGCTGCTCGCGCCAGGGATTGCCGGGATGGCCGCCGGTCATGGCGACGACATCCGCGGTACTCGGGAGCGAGACGTCCTTGGCCACGTTATCCTCCTATATAAGAGAACGAGCGTGAGGTTGCCGTAGGCCTAACGGTGGGCGGCGCAGCCTGACGGCAGCGTTCCGGCACGGTGACGCTCTTCAGTATGCCTAGGCAGGTACCAGCCGCAACGTGGTCCAGCGCACGTTGGGCTTGAGCATCGCCGGGGTCTCGTCGGGCCACCATACTTGTGGAAATAGGCGTCGTCGACCCGCTGGTTGAGGGCCGTGCCCGAACCCGCCCGGGCCCGGACGAAGATTGGTTGCCGGCCGACGGGCAGCGTGGCCCGCGTATCCTTTCGCATCCTCTGGTACCAACGGCCGCGCGCGCCAAGGTAGGAACGGACGAAGACGCCGCCGTGATCGGTGACCACCCAGATGATGGGCTTTGCCGTCGGCTCGCGGTCCTGGGCTGCCGGTTCGATCCCAACCTCGGGCTCGCGGCGCAACCGGGCCAGGTCAGCCCGCGCAAAGACTTTCATGGCTACGAAAGGAAATCGAGCATCTCGCGCCAGGCCTTGCCAAACGCGTCGTCGCTGAGGACCGGCCTCCTAGGCCAAGTTAAACAGACCAGAGGTTTTGTGACAGACAGCTGTCAAAGCCGTGGTGCAGGATGGGCGCATGGCCACGTCAGGCCCTCCAATCAAAGAGACGCGGGCGGTCGTCCGGCTCTGGGCGGACTGGTTCCGCCGGGCGGAACCTGGCGAAATCGGCAACGGCCTGAGCCAGCTCCGGGAATCTGGCATCGATCCCTTTGAAGCCGTCTTCGCGGAGGGGGTTCGGCGGTTCGAGAAGTCCGGCGAGTATGTCGCCGATGGCGCGCTGGGCATCGTGGCCTGGCTGCGCTCCAACTGCAAGCTCTCGGGCGGGGCGGCCGCGGAACGGGTGGAGATCGCCCGTCAGCTCGAGCAGCTGCCCAAGACCGAGGCGGCCTTCGCCCGCGGTGAGCTGGGCTATCAGCACGTGGCGGTCCTGGCCCACACCGCTCAGCACGTTGGAGTCGAGGCGGTCCAGCAGGCCGAAGCCAGTCTGCTTAAAGCTGCGGAGGCGATGGACCCCGGCCAGTTCACCGGGGTAGCCAAGAACTTCGAGCATCGAGTGGATGCTGCCGCCGCGCTCACGCAAGCCAACCGCGCTTACGAGCGGCGCTACCTGCACGTCGGTGAGCCGATGGACGGGGTGGTTCGGCTGGACGGGTTGCTTGATGCGGAAGGCGGCGCCATCCTGCGCACTGCCTTGAATGCCGGCATGCTGCCCGGCAAAGACGACGGCCGCACCTCTGGCCAGCGGCGCGCTGATGCCCTGGTCGAGCTCTGCCGCAGAAAGGCCGGCGGGTCAGCCACCGGCGCCGGGCCGCGGCCCCATCTGGTCATCCGGGCCAGCCTGGACACCCTGCTGGGAGCGCCCGGTGCCCCGGCTGGCGAACTGGAAGTTGGCGGGTTGGTGCCTGGGGAGACTGTCCGGCGACTGGCCTGCGATGCGGCGCTCACCCGCATCACGGGTCGGGGCGAGCTGGAAGCCGAAATCAGCCACGCCTCGCGGAGCATCCCCCCGGCCACCCGGCGGGCGGTGGAGGCCAGGGATCGGACCTGTGTGGCCGGCCGCTGCGATCGCCCGCCGCAATGGACCGACTGCCATCATCTCGAGCACTGGACCCAGGGCGGGCCGACCATCCTGCCGAATCTCGTGCTGCTCTGCCGACGCCACCACCGGATGGTCCACGAGGGGGGCTGGGGTCTGCGGCCCGGACAGCACGGCCGGTGGGGACTGGTGCCGCCCGTGAAGTTAGTCGCGGCTCATGCTCGGTCGGCCTGACTGGTTAAGCAGCGGCCGCCCCGGGCACGCGCTGGATGAGCAGGGCGGCGACGGTCGCTGCCGCCTAGGCAGGCACGAGCCGCAAGGTGGTCCGGCGCACGTTGGGCTTGAGCATGGCCGCGGTGCTATCGGGTGAGCGCTTCCCATACTTGTGGAGATAGGCGTCGTCAACGCGCTTGTTGAGGGCACCGCCCGAAACCGCCCTAGCCCGGACGGGGATTCGTTGCCGGCCGACGTGCAGCGTGGCCCGCGGGTCCTTGCGCAGCCGCTGGTACCACTTGCCCCGGGCGCCGAGGTACGAACGGACGAAGACGCCGCTGTCATCGGTGACCACCCAGATGATGGGTTTCGCCGGCCGCTCGCGATCCTGGGCTGCCGGTTCGATCCGAACCTCGCCCTCCCGCCGCAACCGGGCCAGGTCAGCCGGCGGGAACGCTTTCATGGCTGCGAATGAAATCGAGCATCTCGCGCCAGGCCGTGGCCGATGCCTCCTGGTGCTGGGCGAACGTCCGGTCGAAGAACGAGTGCGGGGCTCCGTCGAAGACCACCATCCGGTGGGGCACCCCGGCCTGGGTCAGTTCCTGGTCGAAGGCGTGAAACTCTGCCTGCGGCGTCGCGGCATCTGCGCCCGCGACCAGGAGGAGGAGCGGCGCTTTCATCTGGGGGATAAGGTCCCGGACCCGCGACGGCCGCCCATAGAAACCGATGGCGCCCGCCAGCTCCGGCTGACTGGCGCTCTGCTGCCAGGAGTTGGCGCCGCCGAAACAGAAGCCGACGGTGAACACCGAGCGGACCGCACCGCCCTTCGCGGTTCGCAGGTACGCGACCCCGGCTGCCACATCCGCATCGATACCGGAGGCCGTGGTCTGGCCCAGGTGGGGCTGGTAGTCGAATGCCCCG
>VBID01000220.1 GCA_005880615.1 Chloroflexota bacterium | reverse complement strand
ATCGCGGGCTTCGCAGATCTCGAGTGGCGTTGAGACGTGCACCTCGCAGAAGCGCCCCTCGCCGATGATCCTCCGGGCGTCCTGACGGTCCTGCTTGAAGGGGGAGATCACCGGGACGAGCACGATCGTACCGGCGTCGTTGAAGAGGCGCGCCACCTCTGCGGCGCGCCGGATGTTCTCGGTGCGATCCGCCTTCGAAAAGGAGAGGTCGCGGTTCAGGCCAAAGCGGAGGTTGTCCCCGTCGAGGACGTAGACGTGGTGCCCGGCGGCGTACAAGCGCCGCTCCGCCTCCTTCGCAATGGACGATTTGCCCGAGCCCGAGAGCCCGGTCAGCCAGATGGTGATGGCCCGCTGTCCCAGGAGCCGCCCCCGGTCGGCCGCCGCCACCCGGCCTTCCTCGCGGGAGATGTTCTCGGATTTCGGTGGCGCGCCCGCGAGGGGCGCTCGCAGCTGACTCTCGGGCATCCGGTCGATGACCATGCCGGCCCCGACGGTATTGTTCGAAACGGGGTCGATGAGGATGAAGCCCCCGGTGCACCGATTCCGCGCGTAGGAATCGAGAAACAGCGTGCGCGTGGCTTGAAACACCACGCGCCCGATCTCATTCATGGCGAGGGGGGCGGGGGACATCCGGCTCAGCGTGTTGACGTCGATGCGGTACTCGATCTTGTGGATCGACGCCTTGGTCGTCCGCGTCGTGTGCTTGACGACATACGCGCGGTCCGGGTGCATCGGTTCCTCGGCCAGCCAGACCACCATGGCCTCGAAGTTCGCCTGGACCCGCGGCAGGTTCCTCGGATGGACGAGCATGTCGCCGCGCGAGATATCGATCTCGTCCTCCAGCGTCACGGTGACGGACATTGGCGCAAAGGCATGGTCGTGCTCGCCCGCGAAACTGAGGATCGACGCGATCCGGCTCGTCTTCATCGACGGCATCACGACGACCTCGTCCCCCACCTGCACGATTCCTGAAGCGATCTGGCCTGAGAAGCCACGGAAGTCGAGGTTCGGACGCACCACGCACTGCACCGGGAGGCGGAAGTCGATCAAGTTTCGGTCACTTCCGATATAGACGTCCTCCAGGTACTCCAGAACCGATTGGCCGTGATACCAGGGCATGTTCTTGCTGCGTTCGACGACGTTATCTCCCTTCAGCGCGCTGAGCGGGATGAACGTGAGATCGGGGACTCCGAGCCGCGTCGCGAAATCGCGGTAGTCGCTCACGATCCGGTCGAAGACCTCGTGCGAGTAACCCACGAGATCCATCTTGTTGACCGCAATGAGGAGCCGTGGAATGCCGAGGAGTGACGCGATGAACGAATGCCGCCTCGTCTGGGTAAGGATCCCGTGCCGCGCGTCAATCAGAATGATGGCCAGGTTCGCGGTGGAGGCCCCGGTGGCCATGTTCCGCGTGTACTGCTCGTGACCGGGGGTGTCGGCGACGATGAAGTTACGCTTGGGAGTCGAAAAATACCGGTAGGCGACATCGATCGTGATCTTCTGCTCCCGCTCGGCTTTGAGACCGTCCGTCAGCAGCGCGAAGTCGAGCTCCGGCCCGGTGCCGACGCGGGCCGAGTCCGCCTTCAGGGCATGGAGATGATCCTCGTAGATGGACTTCGTGTCATGGAGGAGGCGTCCGATCAGGGTGGACTTGCCATCGTCGACGCTCCCCACGGTCGAGAAGCGCAGCAGGTCCTTGGCCGCACTCTGCTCGAGGAACTCGTGAATGCTCTGAGGGGCGGACGCGACCATCAGAAATACCCTTCCCGCTTCTTGGTCTCCATCGAGCCATCGGCGTCGTGATCGATCACGCGCGTGCCGCGCTCCGAGGTCCGCGTGACCATCATCTCCTCGACGATCTCCTCCAGGGTCGCGGCCGAGGAGCGCACGGCGCCCGAGCAGGGCACGCAGCCAAGACTCCGAAACCTGCAGAGCAGGCGCTCACGCTTCTCGCCCTGGTCAGGACCGTATCGTTCGCCCGGCGCGAAGAGCCCGTCCAGGAGGATGATCTGGCCCCCGCGGATCACCACGTCCCGTTCGCGGGCGTAGTAGAGCGGGTTGATGGGAATTTTCTCGACGTAGATGTACTGCCATACGTCGAGCTCGGTCCAGTTCGATAGCGGAAAGATACGGATGGACTCCTTGGGACTGATCCGGGCGTTGTAGAGGCTCCAGAGCTCGGGGCGCTGGTTCTTGGGGTCCCACTGACCAAATTCATCTCGGAACGAGAAGAAGCGCTCCTTGGCGCGAGACTTCTCCTCGTCTCGCCGCGCGCCGCCGATCGCGGCGTCGAAGTTGTGGTGCCGGAGCCCAGTCAGGAGGGCCTCCGTCTTGAGGAGCCCGCAGCACCTCTGGGTGCCAAGAGCGAATGGGTTCGCACCACGAGCGATCGCGGGCTCGTTCCGCCACACCACCAGCTCCACGCCACTCTCCCTCGCGATCAGGTCCCGGAATTCATACATCTCTTGGAACTTGTACCCCGTGTCCACGTGCATGAGGGGAAAAGGGATCTTTCCGGGGTGAAACGCC
The DNA here is from genome assembly GCA_005880615.1 of Chloroflexota bacterium. Lineage (GTDB taxonomy): Bacteria > Chloroflexota > Dormibacteria > CF-121 > CF-121 > CF-121. The sequence continues at coordinate 1,192 of VBID01000220.1, read as the reverse complement.
TTTTGCGCGAGGCGAAGGAGGACCGAGGAGTCTTTTCCAATCGAGTAAAGGAGCACCGGTCGCTCAAACTCGGCCGCCACCTCACGCAGGACGTGGATGCTCTCCGCCTCAAGGTGACGGATATGGCTCAGGGTATACTTCCCGTGTTCGATCGTCATCGGTTCCTACCAGCAGATCCCTTCATAATTGCCGTCGTACCTTCCTACACCTGACAGAATTCGGACGAGGTCGATCACGACCTTCGGCGATATGCGGGATCGCGTCTTCTATATATGTTTTGTTCGCTCCAGATATCCTCGCGACTGAGACTTCTTTATCGTAGATCTTCACTGAGTAACCCTTGCCGATAAGCCGTTCGACAAGATCAACGAGTGGACTCTCCCGCAGATCATCTGTTCCAGGCTTGAAGCTCAACCCCAGGACGCCAACTTTCTTCCTGCCGGCTTTCCTGATCAGATCGAAGGCAAGATCGATCTGTCTGCTATTGCTGACCAAGATGGCCCGTAAGAGGGGCGACTCCAGCTCTAACTGGCGTGCGCGACCAAGGAGGGCACGGAGGTCCTTCGGTAAGCACGAACCTCCAAAAGCAAAGCCAGGCGTCAGGTAGTAGGGCGACAGGTTCAGTGTTCGATCCATACAAAATATCCGCATGACTTCGTGACTGTCGATATCGAGACGCTTACAGATATTTCCAATCTCGTTGGCAAACGTAACCTTGAGAGCGTGGAAGGCATTGCACGCATACTTGATCATTTCGGCCACGTTGATCTCTGTGCGGATCACTGGGGCCTCTAGGTCTCTGTAGAGCCGTTCGACGACACCTCCGCTCCTCTCATCGAACTCACCAATAAGGGTGAAGACTGGCTTGTGAAAATCGGCCACGGATGTGCCTTCACTCATGAACTCGGGGTTCATACATACACCAAGGTCGGGCCCGGCCGTCTTGTGTGAGCGTTTCTCGAGGAGGGGAATAATGGTGTCCGACACCGTGCCGGGCAGCACAGTACTCCGCACGATAACCACGTGATAACCGTCGACATCGCGCAGATACTCGCCAATCTGCTCTGTAACCCTCAGCACGTAGTCGAGCCGTAAGTCGCCATTGCCGGCACTGGGAGTTCCGACACAAATCATGGAGACGTCGGCTGGACCGACGTGATCAGCCGTGGTCTGGAGACGCCCGGAGGCCCGC
>VBID01000219.1 GCA_005880615.1 Chloroflexota bacterium | reverse complement strand
GCTCCTTCGCCGAGATGCTGGAACAGACCATACGCCGCTACCAGAACCGCGCCATCGAGGCGGCGCAGGTGATCGAAGAGCTGATCAAGCTCGCAAAGGACATGCGGGAGGCCAATGCCCGCGGCGAGAAGCTCCGACTCTCCGAGGACGAGCTGGCTTTTTACGATGCGCTGGAGACGAATGACAGCGCGGTGAAGGTGCTGGGCGACGATACGCTGCGCGCCATCGCGCGGGAGCTGGTCAACATGGTGCGCGCGAACGTGACGATCGACTGGACACTCCGCGAGAATGTCCGCGCGCAGCTTCGCGTGCTGGTGAAGCGCATACTCCGCAAGCACGGCTACCCGCCTGACAAGCAGGAGAAGGCGACGCAGACCGTGCTGGAGCAGGCCGAGGTGCTATCGGCAGAATGGGCGGCCGCGTGAGCACGCCGTCTAACAACAGCTTTCAGCGGACGGCGCTACGCGCCACACCTGATGCTGGACGTTATGTGGCCGGGTGACCTGGCTCGAAGGAGATGAGTAGTGAACCCTACGGAGTTCCATCTGTCAGACGCGTTCTTCCGCCGATTGCGCACACTCCAGCTGACCTATACGACACCCCTTCTCACAGTGGCCGTTGCCATTGGCATTTATTCAGGGCGCCGAAACGGCACGAGCTGGGTGCCCTCCGTAGTGAGCGGTGCATTCATGAGTACGCTGCTCGTCGTGGTCCTACTCCGCGCCTACCGGAAGCAGGTCCGACAGTGGAAGAGCTTCCGAATTAACTTATCCGGGGACAGCATCACGCGAACTCAGGATGGCTATCCCACGGTCACCCTGAACGCCAACGCGGTCTCTCGTATACGGACGACTCCTGGGCAGGGCATGTCGCTTTGGACCTCGGGCGGAACGCCCGTCCTCAATATCCCTGAGACTCTCGATCGCTATGATGAGTGTCGTGCGATCCTGGCGCACTGGTGCCGTATCGAAGAGCTCGACCACAAGCCACTCGTCATGAGATTTCGCTGGCCGTTAAGCCTCACGCTCCTGGCGGCCTTCTTCTACCTCAACCACACCAACGACCAAACCATCGTAGTCGTCCTCGGCATTCCAGTCGTCGTTCTCTTGTTGGTCAGTCATTTTCTCATGCGTATGAGCCCGGACATCGATCGACGGACCAAGAGGCTAAGTTGGGTGGCTCTCATCGGCATTATTGAAATATTGTTTCGCATCTATGTCGTCGTCAGGGCGTCGGGGCGGCAGTAACAGGGTCGAGCTGCTGTAGCCGATGGCTATCGGCGCATGCCCGGGTCAGGCGCCAAGCGGGCTTTAAGCGAGGGTAGGCATGAAGAAGCTGCGATATCTCGTCCGCATCAACAAGGATCCCGGTAGTGATTGGGGGGCTTCGGTTCCGGACCTCCCCGGCTGCGTGGCGACGGGCAAGACGATTGATGCAGCGCTGCGGCGCATCCAGGGAGCCATCGAGCTGCACCTCCGAGGCATGCGCGCCGACGGCGTACGGCCGCCTCGCCCACGACAACGGTCAGTGGTGCCTCGCCGGACCTCTCGCGAAGTCGACTTCTACGCAACCGTCGAAGTGGCGGCCTAAAGGCAGGGGTCAGAAGGCACCGGCCCCCCATCAGCTGAAGCCGGCGCCCCCGGGCCCCACGGGGTGACGTCAGGCATCTCGTGTGATCGGAGCTGCGATGGTTCTCACGGTCGAGCTCGAACAGGAAGACGCCGGACGTTGGATTGGGGAGGTTCTTGAGTTGCGGGGCGTCATGGCATACGGCCCGTCATCTCAAGAGCACGGGGAAGCGGGCCCGGAGCTCCGGGACATCTCCTTCAAGGCAGCATGAGCGAGTGGCCCAGCGCCAGAGCGCGCAGGGTGCGGGAGACCCTCGATTGGTTCAGCGCGGTCGTGCGCCCGCCGCGCCTGAACAGGGGCGTATGCCAGGCAGGAGACATGTTTACACGGTATCCGTGAACCCAGTATAATGCCCGAGGTAGAGAGGGCCGCGTGTGATCGCGTCCTTTGGGAATCGGGCGACAGAAGACCTTTATCATGGTCGCAGGTCGAAAGCCTCTCGGCGTTTACCCGCGGACATCCTATCCGTCGCGCTCCGGAAGCTGGACATGATTAACGCCGCGCAGACTCTACAGGACTTGACGTCGCCCCCAGGCAACCGTCTCGAGGCCCTACGCGGCGACCGGAGTGGGCACCATAGCATCCGTATCAACGACCAGTGGCGCATCGTGTTTCGGTGGTCGGCAGGTGAGGCCCATTCGGTCCGCATCGTTGACTATCACAGTTGAGGTTCCGATGATCCCTACTGAACGAGTTCCGACGCATCCGGGCGAGATCCTTCAGGAAGAGTTCCTCGCTCCTCTTGGTTTGACGCAAGTGAAGCTGGCCGAGCACATCGGGGTACCAGTACAGCGCATCAACGAGATCATTCGTGGAAAGCGCGGAATCACACCGGAGACGGCATGGTTGTTCGCGCAGGCGTTTGGCACGACTCCGCAGTTTTGGGTCAATCTTCAGACGAACTATGACTTGGCCAGTGGGACGATGCGAGCCAGATCAGAGGCTTGTCCGCCACAGCTTATGCGAATCGTGAGGTCGATTCCAATCATGCAACGTCGCATCTTCACCTTCATCGGCGGTTCGAAAGGACCGTGGCGCGTTACGCGCATCGCGCCAGTCATAGGTGTTGATCTGCCAGCCGTTGGTCGGGTCGACTTGGTGAACGAAGACCTCAGAGCGTTGCCGGCTGGCGCGCGCTGGTTGCTTCGGGGCTTGACGAGTTATGAGCGATACACCAACCAGAGCGAAAAGGAGCAGCTGATTGCGTTACAGCCACCCCTGGGACGCCCGGAGGCAACCTGCGCGGCCCTGATCCCGGTCAAGAAGTCGGCAACC
>VBID01000143.1 GCA_005880615.1 Chloroflexota bacterium | reverse complement strand
AAGCCCGATCATATCCGGGCCGAGCTCGGCCAGGTCATCATCGGAGAGGACCCGGGGCGCCGGTCGGCCGGGGAGCTGACGCTGTTCAAGTCCCTCGGGTTGGCGGTGGAGGACGTGGCCGCCGCGGCCTTCGTCGCGCAGCGGGCGAGGGAGACCGGTGTCGGCCAGACGGTGACCCTGTGAAGGCCACCGGGCTCAGCATCGAGGACATCCGTCGGGCACGGCCGGCGATCGCGGATGCGGCCATCCGCACGCCCCTGGTGCGCCTCAACGTCTGGGACGCGCCGTCGGAGATCTACCTCAAGCTGGAAAACCTGCAGCCGATCGGGTCCTTCAAGATCCGAGGCGCGGCCAACGCGATGAGCCTGATCTCCAGAGCCGAGCTCGCCAAAGGGGTCCTGGTGGCGAGCGCCGGCAACATGGCACAGGGCGCCGCCTGGAACGCGCGACGCCTGGGGATCCCCTGCACCGTGATCGCACCCGACTACGCACCCCAAACCAAGCTCGACGCCATCGCGCGCCTCGGCGGTCGGGTGATCAAGGTGCCCTTCGATCGCTGGTGGCAGACTTTCACAGACCGGAGCTTTCCCGGCATCGACGCGGTCTTCATTCACTCCTTCGATGACGACCGGGTGATGGCCGGCAACGGCACCATTGGCATCGAGATCCTGGAAGATCAGCCGGATGTCGACACCGTCCTGATTCCGTGGGGCGGCGGGGGCCTGGCCAGCGGGATTGCCACGGCTTTGCGAGCCCTGAAGCCATCGCTGCGCATCTACGCCGTCGAAGCCGAGACTGGTGCCCCCCTCACCGCTGCGCTGAAAGCCGGTTCGCTGCAGACCGTGGACTATCAGCCGTCATGGGTGGACGGCATCGGCAGCAAGGTGGTGTTCGCGAACATGCTGGTCATGGCCCAGGAACTGCTCGACGGGTCCTTCACCGCCAGCCTCGACGAGATCGCGGCGGCCGTCCGGTTGATGGCCGAGCGGAATCGGGTGATCGCCGAGGGTGCCGGGGCCACCGCCCTGGCGGTCGCGATGTCCGGGAAGGCCGGCAGCGGCCGGATCGCCTGCATCGTCTCAGGTGGCAATATCGACGCGGCAAAGCTGACCAAGATCCTGAGCGATCACTGACGTGGCGGAGCTGTCCGGACGCGTCGCGCTGGTTACGGGGGGCGGCCGCGGAATCGGTCGGGCCGTGGCGCTCTCGCTGGCCGCCGCCGGAGCCGACGTGGCAGTGGCCGCCCGGTCGGACAAGGAGCTGGCTGAAACGGTCGAGGCAATCCGCTTGACCGGTCGCCGGGGGGAGGCCGTGCGCTGCGATGTCGGCGATCGCCAGCAGGTCGACGCCATGGTCGCCCGCGTGCGGAAGGCCCTGGGCGACCCGCTGATCCTGGTGAACAACGCGGGCGTAGCCGCCAGCGCCAAGCTGACGGAAACAACCGACGAAATGTGGGACGGGATGCTGCGCATCAACGCCACTGGCGCGTTCTATTGCACCCGCGCCATCCTGCCGCTGATGCGGCAGGCCCGCTGGGGCCGCGTAGTGAGCATCGCCTCGGTGGCCTCCAAGGTCGGCGGCCCGTACCTGGCGGCCTATGCGGCATCCAAACACGCCCTGCTCGGCCTGACTCGGGCCGTCGCCGCCGAGGTGGCATCCCAGGGGATCACCGTGAACGCCGTCTGCCCGGGGTACGTCGACACCGCGATGACCGACGCCTCGACGGCAAACATCTCGGCCAAAACCGGCCGCTCGCCCCAGGAGGCCCGCGCAGTCCTGGAACACTTCAGCCCCCAAGGCCGGCTGATGACGGCTGCCGAGGTTGCCGCGCTGACGACGTTTCTATGCTCCGGCGCCGCCGAGGGCATCAACGGCCAGGGGCTCGTGCTCGACGGCGGGGCGGTGCAATCGTGAGCGGAACGCCGGCGCTCGAGGCGGACGCCGCCGCGATCGCTCGCAAAGTCGCCCCCATCGCCGCCGCCGGAGAGGAGGGGCGCGTCAATCGCAGGCTCATCCAGGCGTTGGGCGAAGAGGGCTTGCTGCCCCGGCTGTTTCCGCAACGCGCTGGGGGCAGCCGCGAGGGCGATATCTCAGCGGTGGATCTCTGCGTGGTGCGCGAGACGCTCGGCCGGGAATCGACGCACGTCGAGAACGCGATTGCCATCCAGGCACTGGGCGCCTATCCCATTGTGCTGGCCGGCAGCGAGGCCCAGCTCCGTCGCTGGGTCGCGCCGCTGGCCGCCGGCAAGGCCGTCGCGGCCCTTGCAATCACCGAGCCCAACGCCGGTTCCGATGCCGGCGCCCTGGAGCTGCGGGCGGAACCGGACGGCAAGGGCTATCGCCTGACCGGGGTCAAGGTCTTTATCTCGAACGCCCCGGATGCGGACGTCTACACCCTCTTTGCTCGGACCACGCCGGGAGCCGGCACCCGAGGGATTACCGCCTTCATCGTACCGGGCGATGCCGAGCGGCTGACGGGGGTCTCGATCCGCCTCATCTCGCCGCATCCGATCGGCCGGATTGAGCTCGATGGCGTGTTCGTTCCGCGCGACCAGATGCTCGGCGAGGTCGATCAGGGTTTCAAGCTCGCCATGCGGGTCCTCAATCTGTTTCGGCCCAGCGTCGGAGCCTCGGTCGTCGGGATGGCCCAGGCGGCCCTGGATGCCGCCATCCGGCACGCCGCGACGCGCAAGGCCTTTGGCCGGCCGATCCGCGAGTTCCAGGCCGTGTCCCACCAGCTGGCGGAGATGGCCACCCGGCTCGAGGCAGCCCGTCTGCTCGTGTATGCGGCGGCCGAGGCCTACGACCGCGGGGGCACGCACGTCGCCCGCCGCTCGGCGATGGCCAAGCTTTTTGCCACCGAGACCGCTCAATTTGTGATCGATGCCGCCATCCAGGTCCATGGGGCACAGGCCCTCGAGGAAGGCCATCTCCTGGAGCACCTCTACCGCGCGGTGCGGGCTCCGCGGATCTACGAAGGCACCTCCGAGATCCAGCGCGAAATCATCGCCCGCGACCTCTTCAAAGATCTCCCTAGCTGAGTTCCCGTCCCCTGGCGTCAGGGTCGGGCCCGGTTCGGGCTCATCGGAAGTGACCCTCCCCCCTTGCGGGGGAGCCACTGTCGTCAGGGTCGCGGGATTTCCCGCGTGGGCAGGGTCAGGGTGGGGGGTCTCGATGTCCTACAAGAATGGGAGCCTCATCTTGAGGAAGGGATCTCCCCAAACCTCGGGGGGAGGGTCAGGGTGGTGTTGCTAGCTGATCTCTCGCGGAGTCTGTGGCAAGGGCGCTTCCGTTTCAGATAGTCCGCGGACACTAGAATCGGAACAGCGTGCGGCGCTGGACCAACCTCGCCCTGCTGTGCTTAATCGCTGCCGCCTTCCTCACGGGATGGCTGGCGTTCTCTTACGCCGCGGCGCCAGCCCGTTGGTCGCTCGTCATCCACGCGGCGAGCGGAGTGGCCATCCTGGCCCTGACGCCCTGGAAGTCACTGATCATACGAGGAGGTCTGCGGCATCGGCGTCAGGGCTGGTGGACCTCGCTCATCTTCACCGTCCTCGTCCTGGTATCGATCGTGGCCGGGTTCCTCCACTCGACCGGGCTGCTGCGCTGGTGGGGCGACATCACCGCCATGGAGGTGCATGTCGGTGCGGCGATTGCCGCGGTGCCCTTTGGCATCTGGCACCTCGTGGCCCGCTGGGTTCCGCCGCGGGCCGTTGACCTGTCCCGCCGAAGCCTGCTGCGCGGCGGCCTGCTGCTGGGCGCTGCTGGACTCGCCTACGCGGCCACCGAGGGACTCGTCCGCCTGGCATCGCTGCCCGGCGCGAGCCGGCGCTTCACGGGTTCGTACGAGGTCGCCTCTTATCAGCCTGATGCCATGCCGGTTACCCAATGGATGTTCGATTCCGTCCCGACTATCGCCGCCTCCACCTGGCGCCTGCGCGTGGATGGCGCCAGCCAGGAACGCGAGTGGACGTACGCACAACTCAGCGCGTTTGACGACCGTGTCACCGCCACCCTCGATTGCACTGGTGGCTTCTACTCGAAGCAGGAATGGACTGGCGTCTGGCTCAGCCGGCTGGTGCCGGTTACCGACCAGCCAGTGAGCGTGCACGTGCGATCGGCCACGGGCTACGATCGCCGATTCGCAGCGGGTGAGCTGTCAAGGGTGCTGCTGGCGACCCGCCTCGGTGGTCAGCCGTTGAGCCCAGGACACGGCTTCCCGGTGCGGATGGTCGCGCCCGACCGCCGCGGGTTCTGGTGGATCAAGTGGATCACCAGCATTGAGGTCGAGACCACCCCTGCCTGGTGGCAGCTCCCATTCCCGCTGCAGTAAAGCGCGGAGCTGCCTCTCTCGTCGACCGACCTACGAAAGGAGTTCTCGGTGCAGCGACATCGTCTCGGGCGACGGATCCACGCCCAGCTCTTCTGACAGGAGCGTCCGGCACCGGTCGAAGACTCGCAGGGCCTCTGCGCGGTCACCCAGTTGTGAGTGCAGTCGCATCAGCCGCTGGTAACCGCGCTCGCGATAGGGCTCGAGCTCGATCACCTCGTCGGCATGGGTCAGCGCGAGCGTGAGCTCGCCGTTCCAGGCTAGCGCGTCCACGAGGCAGTCGAGCGCCCGCACCCGCTGGGCGTGCAGGATTCGCCGCCGGCTATGGATCCAGGGCTCGTCGTTGCCTTCGAGAAATGGCCTGCGGAGGATGGTCGCGGCCACGACCGCATCACCGTAGGCGGTGTTGAACGACCCCGCGGCCGCGGCGCTCTCTGCCTTATGCAGGCTATGCCCGGCGATCTCGAGGTCCACCCACACGTCCGGCTGCAGCCGCATCCAATAGCCTCCCTCGGTCGTCGCCAAAACAGCCCGGCCATCCAGGCCGATGCGGGCGAGTGCGGCACGCAGCTTGCTGATCAGCGCCGTGAGCCCGGAGTCCCAAGCGGCAGCGAGAAGATCTCCCCAGATCGCCTGGGCCAGCTCCTCACGCGTAACTGTTCGCTCGCGCTCGCACGCCAGATAAGCGAATGCGAGGCGCCCCTGGCGAAGCGGCAGGTCGCTGCCGCCCAGGAAACGACCCTCGAGCTCGATGCCGAGCTGTCCGGTCAAGTAAATCCTCAGCACCCCCAAGGATTCCTCAAGGTCGCCTCGCGATGATTGACCAAATCCAGTTGGAGGTGCTCGACCATGGCAGTAAAGATAGTGATCCGCGCGATCCTTAAGGGGAACGACGTCGGAGCCATTCGGAAGATCCACGACGAGGTGACGGCCGCCACGCGCCGCATGGCGCAGGAGGCGGGTGACATCTCACATCACGTCTACCTCAACCCCCAGAACCCTCGCGATTTCCTGGGCATCGACGAGTGGAAATCGCCGGAGGCAGCGGCCGCGTTCGCCGCAAGCCCGCAAATAAAGGAGTTCTTCGGCCGTCTGTTCGAGGGACAGCCCGAGGTCACGGTCTGGGCCGACTCCGGCTGGAACCAATGGTGAGCTTGCGCGCGTATCCTGGTCCTCGGCGATGCTGAAGCGAGTGCGCTGCGACTGTGGCTGGGCAGTCGAGTCGGCGGACGAGGACGAGCTCGTGGCGGAGGTGCAGCGACACGCCCAAGAGGTCCACCACCTCGGTGTGACCCGCGTGCAGGCGCTGTCCCTGGCGGTGCCAGTGGAGTAGTTCTCAATGTCCCTCCCTTCAGCGGGAGGGTCGGGGTAGGGGCGCTCCTCCACCGGTGCGGGGAGGGTAGCGAGTCTCCGGGATGTGTGCGATACATACCAGCTCGACCCGGGCGTCCGCATCAAACAGCGCCGAAACCTGGAAGAGCGAAATCGCCGGATAGTGACGGCCGAAGTGCTTGCGATAGGCCGCGCCGATGGGCTCGAGGGATGCCCGATAGTCCGCGAGGTCGGTCGTGAAGATCTGGATCGAGACCAGGTGATCGGGCCGGGCGCCGGCCGCCGCCAGCGCCTTCCCCACATTTTCGGCCGCCCCGTCGAACTGCTCGGCCAGCGTTTTGGCGATCCGTCCGTCGGCGAGCCGGCCGGTCTGCCCGGCAAGGTAGATGCCGCGACCGGCGCCGGTCACCACCACATGCGTATAGCCGGAGGGTCTGGGCAGCGACGGCGGGTTCAGGAGCTGGTGGGGCGTGCTCAGCGACCGCTCCACTTCGGTTGACGGCCGTCCCGAAACGCCGCATAGAACTCGGCGTGGTCGGCGGTGGCCATCAGCAGGGCCTGGGTCAGCGCATCCAGCTCCAGCGAGGCGGTGAGTCCGATGTCCAGCTCGCGGGAGACGAGCATCTTGGTGCTGGCGTACGCCTGCCGGGGACCGTCGGCCAGTCTCCGGGCGAGCTCTGTGCTGGCAGTCGCTAACTCCCGATCGTCGACCACCCGGGTGGCCAGGCCGATCGCCATCGCCTGATCGGCGGTGACGGAGTCGCCCAGCATCAGCAGCTCGGTGGCGCGGCCAAGACCGATCAGCCGCGGCAGGAGGTACGCCGACCCCATGTCCGCACCCGACAGGCCGACCCTCGTGAACAGAAAGGCGAACGTCGCCGAGCGCGCCAGCACCCGGAAATCGGCAGCCAGGGCAATCACCGCGCCGGCTCCGGCGGCCACCCCGTTGACGGCGGCGATGATCGGCACGGGACTCTCTCGCATTTGCTGGGTCACCGCGCCCGTCATGCGGGTGAACTCCAGCCGCTGACCCGCCTCCATCTGCAGGAGCTCGCCGATGATGGCGTTGACGTCGCCGCCGGAGCAGAACCCGCGACCGGTTCCCGTTATCACAAGGACCCGCACGTCTTGATGCTGGGGCAGCTCGGTCAGCAGGTCGCGAAGGTCCGCATAGACCTCGAAGGTCAGGGCGTTGAGTTTCTCGGGGCGGCTGAAGGTGAGCGTGGCCACCCCCGCATCAATCGCGAATCCGAAGTGCTTCCAGCTTTCGGTGAGCGGTGCGGAGGCGCGAAACCGGCTCATTGGCTGGTTCAGTGTATATTCGCCGAGCAAATGAACGTCGGTATTGGTTTGCCGACGACCATCCCCGGCACGACCGGAGAGGTGCTGGTCGAGTGGGCCCGGAAGGCGGACGCCGGACCATTTTCCACGCTCGCTGTCCTCGACCGGGTCGCGTATCACAGCTTCGACCCGTTCATGGCACTGGCGGCGGCGGCCGCCGTGACCAGGCGCGTCCGCCTGGCGACCATGGTCGTGGTCGCCCCGCTTCGGAACACCGTGCTCCTGGCCAAGGAGGCCGCCTCCCTGGATGCCCTGTCGGGCGGCCGGTTCACGCTCGGCCTGGCGGTAGGCGCTCGCGGCGAAGATTACAAGATCGCCGGCGTTGACCAGCGCGGGCGGGGCCGCCGGCTATCGGAGCAGCTGGAGCAGGTACGCGGCCTCTGGGAAGACGGCCGGATCGCTCCCCAGCCGGACGGCCGGCCGGGCCCGCCGCTGTTGGTGGGGGGATCGAGCGGTGAGGCGCTGGCCCGGATGGCACGCTACGCAGATGGGTATGCGCACGGTGGCGGCCCTGCCCGCGCCTTCGCCAGTGCGGCGGCCAAGGCGCGGGCGGCCTGGCTCGATGCCGGGCGCCCCGGGACGCCGGCTCTCTGGGGGATGGCCTATTTCGCGCTGGGCGCCGGTAGCGCAGAGTCGGGCGCCAACTACCTGCGCCACTATTACGCCTTCACCGGGCCGTTTGCCGAAAAGGTGGCGGCGGCGAATCTGACGTCGGCCGACGCCGTGATCGATTTCCTGCGCGGCTATCGCGATGCTGGGTGTGATGAGCTGATCCTGTTTCCCACGCTGTCCGCGTCCGACCAGGTCGACCAGCTGGCCGACATCGTGAGCTGACCGCATGAAGGCCGTGGTCGTGGGTGGCGGACCCGCGGGTCTCTACTTCGCCCTCCTGGCGAAGAAAGCCAACCCCTCCGACCAGATCACGGTGATCGAGCGCAACCCTCCCGACGCCACGTTCGGCTGGGGCGTCGTGTTCTCTGAGGAAACGCTTGGCGCGCTCCGCGACGCCGACTTCGAGTCGTACGACGAGATCAGTACCAGCTTTGCTCGCTGGAATGCGATCGACATCTATTTCCGGAACAGCCGGATCCGTTCCCGCGGTCACGTCTTCACCGGCATCTCGCGCAAGGTCCTGCTCAACATCCTGCAGCGACGCGCCCGCCAGCTGGGCGTCGACCTCGTCTTTGGTCAAGAAATTGGCGACCTGGCGGCCCTCCGGGAGGCCGACCTGCTGGTGGGCGCCGACGGGATCAACGGGCGGGTGCGCCAGGCCTACGCTGAAGTCTTCCGGCCGACCCAGGTGTTGCACCCCACGAAGTACGTCTGGTTCGGCACCAACCTGGCGCTGGACGCCTTCACCTTTATCTTCCGGCGCAACCAGGACGGGCTTTTCCAGGTGCATGCCTATCCCTTTGACGCCCGGACCAGCACCTTCATCGTGGAGTGTGGCGAAGAGACCTGGAGACGGGCTGGGCTCGACCAAGCGAGCGAGCGCGACAGCATCGCCTACTGCGAGGAGCTCTTCGGGGAGGAGCTGAATAGCCGGCGGCTGCTGTCCAACCGCTCCCTGTGGGTCAACTTCGTCACCCTCCGGGCCGAGACCTGGCACCACGAAAACGTGGTGCTGCTGGGCGACGCCGCGCACACGGCCCACTTTTCCATCGGGTCGGGGACCAAGCTGGCCATGGAGGATGCCATCGCGCTGGTCGATGCGCTCCGCCGACATGGCCAGCTGGAGGCGGCGCTGACGGACTACGAGATGGACCGGCAGCCGGTCGTCGAACGCTTCCAGGCGGCAGCCCTCGAGAGCTCCCGATACTTCGAAGACGTCTCCCGGTACGAGCGCTTTGACCCGCAGCCGTTCGCGTTCAACCTGCTCACCCGCAGCGGCCGCATCAGTTACGTGAACCTGACGCTGCGCGACCCGGCGTTCGTCCGGAGCGTCGATGCCTGGTATGCCGCCGCCGCCACTGGCTCGGCCAACGGGGCCGGACGCCTCACGCCCCCGCCCATGTTCGCCCCGCTTCGGCTCGGCGCGTTGCGGCTCGCCAACCGGGTGGCGGCGGCGATCACCGGCGAGGACACCGCCCGAAACGGCTCCCCCGATGAGGGACACCTGCGACAGTTGCTGTCAGCCGCCGAGACGGGCGCCGCCCTGGTCTTGACGGAGATGACCGCCGTGTCGCCCGACGGCCGGGTGACCTCGGGCTCCACCGGCCTCTACACCGTTGAGCACGCCGAGGTCTGGGGGCGGATCGTGGCTGCGGTTCACGAACGCGCCGGGGCCAGGATCGCCCTCTCGCTTGGACATGCCGGCCGGCGAGGCTCGATGCGGCCGCGCCGGGAGGGCATCGACCGGCCGTTGCGCCAGGGCGGCTGGACCGTGTGGTCGGCATCGCCGATCGCCTATACGCCGCGTGGCCAGGTGCCCCGGGCGATGGACGATGGGGAGATGCGGAAAGTGATCCGCCAGTTCACGGAGGCGGCCGAGCTAGCGGGGGGGTGCGGCTTCGACCTCCTCGAGCTCAACCTGGCGCACGGATACTTGCTGGCCAGTTTCCTTTCCCCACTGTCGAACCAGCGCACAGACGACTACGGCGGCAGCCTGGCCAACCGGACGCGGTTTCCGCTGGCGGTGGTCGATGCCGTCCGATCGCGCTGGAAGGGTCCCCTGGCGGTGAAGCTGTCGGCTTCCGACTGGATGCTGGCCGGGTTCAGCCTCGATGATGCCGTGACCGTGGCGACCGCGCTGAAGCACCATGGCTGTGACCTCATCCATGCCGTGATGGGGCAGAACGTCGCCGAGTCGCGCCCCGACTATGGGCGCATGTTCGGCGTGCCTGCTGCGGATCGGATTCGCAACGAAGCCGAGATCCCCACCCTCGCCGCAGGGAACATCCCCACCAGCGACGAGGTCAACACGATCCTGGCCGCCGGCCGAGCAGACCTCTGCCTCTTGGACTGGCTGGACTCAACGCCTCAATAAATTCAACCGGTCGCTACCGGGCTTCAGCTCGCTTGGTAACCGGAAGCCGGAGGATTCGAGCCGCATTCGCGCCCAGCATCTGACTCTTTTGCTCAGAGCTGAGGAGCGGCAGGTCCATGACCCGATTGGCCGTATCAGCGAGGTCGTACCATGGGAAGTCGGTCCCCAGCATCACACGCTGGGGTCCCACATCGAGGATCAATTTCGCCAGCTCCTCCGCCGATGGTGCGTTTGGCGCGCCTGCCCAGGCAAGGATCTCGCACAGGTCAAAGGAGACCTGCGGGAAAGCTTCGGCGAAAGCAGCGGTCTGACGCCAGGCACCTCCGCCCAGGTGCGCGAGCACCAGGTTGAGATCGGGAAACCTGCGCAGCAGACCCGCGAATGCCACGGGCTCGGCGTACGCGGCGCCGTCGCGGTCGCTCCCGGAATGCGACAGGACCGGAATGTCGAGGTCAATACAGGCCTGATAAATGGGGTGCATCCGCAGATCGTCCGGCAGGAAGCGCTGGACGACCGGATGGATCTTCACGCCCCTCGCGCCGTGGCGCTCCACCATCTCGCGCAGGTGCGCGGCCCCGGGATCGCCGCCCAACACGGTTGGGTCGACGGCGACGAAAACCGAGAGTTGCCCGCGCGTGGCCGCCACGTCGCAAGCCCATCGGTTGAAGGCCCGCAGGCGTTCGGCCTGAACGTGCATGGCGGCTGAGCGCAGGCCCTCGTCGAGGAGCGCGATGGCAAAGAGGTTCGCGATGACCGCGTGGGCGTAGCCGGCCTCCGCCATGGCGGCCTCGGCATCCTCGATATCACCGCCGAACCGGGCGAAGACGACGTCCTGCTTGGGCCCGTACTCCCAGATCTCATAGGTCTCCTTCTCACGGAGCCCCGCGGCCTTCGTCTCGTACAGGTGCAAGTGGCAGTCGATGCGGAGCTCGTCAGCCACGGGCCTTCCCTGCGCCAGATGGCCTCCTCGCGCGTCGGGCGACTCGCTCGTCGAATTTCTTGATCCAGCGTGGCTGCTCGCAGATCCGTCCGAGGAACTCCAGCACGATGTGCGCGCCAAGGTAGGCCGTCACTCCGGTGGCGACGTCCAGGAGCGGGTTGACCTCGACCAGGTCGAAGCCCACCACCTCGGTCTGCTCCGCGATGGCCGCGAGCAGGTCACGGAGCTCCCGATACGACATGCCGTCCGGTTCCGCCGACACGCAGCCGGGCACGAGCGCGAGATCCAGGACGTCGATGTCGATGCTCACGTAGCAGGCCGCGTCCCTGGGCAGCGCCCCCACGATCCCCTCGCCGCCGAGGCGATGGAACTGGTCCATGGTCACGATGCGATTCCCATCGGCGCGCGCATCTCGATGCATGACCTCGCTGTCGCGCAGGCTTCGGATACCCACCTGGGTGAGGCTCAGGACATGGGACATCCTGCGGATGTGTCGGAAGGCATGCATGTTGGTGTGGAACATCCCGTGCACGAACGGCATGTAATCGAGGTGGGCGTCCAGGTGCAGAACGTGGAGCGGTCCGGTGAATGCCCGCACGACCGGGAAGGTGATCGCGTGGTCACCCCCAAGCACCACGGGCATGGCGCCGGCGGCCAGGATGCCCCGGGTTGACGCGGTGATATTGTCGAACGTCCCAGGCAGATTCGTTGGCAGAATGTCGGCGTCGCCGACGTCGACGATCGCCCCGTTCATCTCGCGCTCCAGGAACCGGCGACCACGCTGTGGGTCGTAGTAGCCGCCCTTGCCCGACACAAAGCGGAGGGAATGCTCCCGCATCGCGCGAGCTCCAAAGCGCGAGCCGGGCTTGAACGGCGAGCCCTCGTCCGTGGGGGCGCCGAGCACCGCGATGGCAGCATCGAGCGAATCGAGGTCGGTATGGATGGGTGCGCGGAGGAAAGATGGGATGCCCACGAAGGGCATATCCAGGCGGCCGGATTCGGTCGACGCGCTCGCCGGTTCGTCGCGCTCGTCAGCCATGCTTGGTACCCCTCCGCAAGGATGATCCGGGCTTAAGAAAATCGACTGGCTCTTCCTTCCCGGACCAGATTACCCGCGTCTGGCCGGGCTGCGCGCGGACGGCCACCCGACCGTCGCGGAGGACCAGCCGCCGCGGTGCGATCAGGCGAGGCGCATCCATGGCTCAGCCGTCTAACACGTCGATGGCCAGCGAGGTCGGGTTGTAATCGTTGATCGGCAGAATGTCCTGCGCGCACGCCGTGAGCACGACGTAGCAGTCGAGTTCGGTACGCAGGGTGATCGAATCGCCGGGCTCACTCCCCCCTGGCGGCCACCCGAGGTGGCCATCGTCCCCAACCGGAATGTCCATGAAGACGTTGATCGGCTGTGGGACTTCCACCTGGTCGTGACCGAGGCCCGCCATGACCTTTTGCATGTTCTCCTGGCACGATGGATGCCATCCCTTCACTCCAAGCAGCTGGTAGCGGGTGGTGTCGCAGGCGGCCATCAACATGTCGTGCTTCCCCGGCGAGGCGTCCTCCAGAAACGTCAGGATGGGACGGCGCCGATTCGTGACGAACGGCTCACCGATTTGCGGGAACAGACGGCTGTTAAAGACGCGGGTGTGCTCCGCACTGGCATACTCGCTGACATCATCGGCGCAAAACGCGAACAGATCTCCGCACTGCCGGCCCTCGAGATCGACGCAGCGAAACCGCGTGCCAGGCTTGAGGCGGATCCCTCTCCCCTCTTTCGCCGGAACGACAATCCTAGTTATGACGCACGCGCACTGACCGCCGCCGCGCTCGTCGTGATGTCCACGACGCTGCCCGGCGTGACCTCCTCCGCGCCGCTATGATTGGAGAACCCTAGGGCGGACCGGACGTCACGCGTGACCATTCGAGTAACGGCAACCCCAATGAGGTAAAGCCCGCCTGCTAGGACCCAGGCCTCCAGCGGCGCTGGTCCCCAGTAGCGATTCGGATCCTCGCCGGGCATGATCCCGGTGGCGTACCCACCGAACGCCACGGCGATGATCAAAGCCACCAGCGCCGGCCAGTTCGCAACGGCGGTGTCGGACCACGCCGGGACGCGACTAAGAGGACGGGAGATCTGGAAGATGCGTGGCAGCAAATAATGGTCGGCCACCATGATCACCGTGGCGCACGGAACGGAGATCGCGAGGAAAGCCGCCACCTTGAAGAACCCGCCCGTGATCGCATAGTTCACCAGGTAGCCCGAAACGGCGCCCAGTCCGGCGCAGATGAGACAGGAGTAGAGTCGTCGCCACTGGCGCCATCCACCGAACAGGTTCTGGATACCGTTGATCGCTTCGTAGTAGTTAGCATCGTTGAGCGCGAACTGGCTGGCGGTGGCGAGGAACCAGGCGAGCCAGAAGAATCCAAACAGCGAGTAATTCGTCGTGAACTGGATGACGGGGCCAAACTCGGTGCTCCCGGCGATTTCAGCCATCGTCCAACCGCCCATGACGAAGAGCAGAAACCCGACCACCAGCGCCCAGAGATAGGCCGGCAGCGGCCACCAGAATTTCGGCTTGCCGTAACGCCAGATGTCTGGCTCGTTGCCCCACATCAGGAAGCCAACGAACACGCCCACGACCTGCCAGAACGTGAGCGCGGCGACGACCTTCGGCGTGTGACCCAGGACGCTCGCGTTCGTGGCCAGAACCTTGATGATGAGGTAGAAGACCCAGACCATGATGAGCGGGGTCACGAGGTAGCGGGCGAAGGCGCTGATGCCGGTGAAGCCGAAGAGGTTGTTGAAGATCATCACGGCGGCAAAGATGATCGTCAGCAGCTCGACCCCACTCCACCCGTAGAGACCGTTCCATATCTGGACCATCAGGCCGGCCTGGAAGCCAACCCAGCCCAGCGGGCCGATGACCAGAAACAGTGAGACCAAATAGGAACCGGTCCTGCCGAAGATGGAACGCGTAAGGAGCGAGTGCGTCTGTCCGGTGCGCGACCCCAGATAGGCCGCGAGCATCCCATAGGCAACATAGATCACGATGGCCAGGACGCCAGCGCCGATCGTACTCGCGAGCGTGAAGCCGGCATCGTGCACCGTGAAGCCGACGAATAGATAGGAGAACCCAGCCGCGAAGGTCGTCCAAAGGCCAGCGAAGTGCCACAACGGGCGGCGCCGGTTGAGTGGCACGATGCCGGTCTCGCTGGTCGAATAGTCGTGACGTATGGACTCCTGCAGGCCAGCACGCTCGGACTGGAGATCAGTTGCGACCCCTACTTGCCCACGTCGGTTCACGTCGTTCCCCTCCCATGGCCGCCCTCCCCCCCGAGGCGGTGATCGTGGCCGTATGGTAGCCCACCCCGCTCAGCCGCGCAACGGCCCGCGGGGAGGATCTGCCGCCCGCCGACCGATCAGCCTCCCCCGCGGAGCTTCCTCAAGCCCCGATGTCGTAAAGCTGGCCGGGGTCCATGTCGAGGCCGTTGGCGACCTGCCAGAGCGCGGCCACCGCCTTGAGGCTGTTCCGCCGCGCAAAGGGCGGCAGGTCGGTGCGCTCGCGCAGGGTCTTCACCAGCGTCTGGTAGCAATCGACCAGGATGCGCTCGCCCTCGGTGAGCTCGACGCCCATCATGTTCTTCATGCCGGCACCCTCCGTTCGCCCGCCGTCCCGATCACAATCCGGTCGTCCTGCAGTCGCTTCGCCTTCAACTCGAACCGCGGCAGCGTGCCGGCCGCGACTTTCTGCACTCCAAAGCGCAAACCCTCGTGGGCTTCGGCCAGCGACTTGCCCAGCTCCTTGAGAATCCGGCTTTCATCGGCTTTGGGGTCGGGGATCTCGATCAGCACCTCGATCTCGTCTTGGCGCTCGTCGGCAGTGTAGAGGTGGATCCGGAACTCATCGATCTCTTTGAACTCCCTGACAATCGCCTCCACCGCGCGCGGGTAGACGTTCGTGCCGCGCACCAGCTTCATGTCGTCGACCCGGCCCCGGATCCCGCCTTCATAAAGGTCAAAGGTTCGGCCGCACGGGCAGCCACTCGCCGGGACGCGGACCACCAGGTCGCGGGTCCGATAGCGCAGCACGGGGATGAATCCGCGCCCGAAGGAGGTGATCAAGCGCTCGCCCAGCTCGCCGTAGGGCACGGGTTCGCCGGTGTCCGGGTTGACCACCTCTTCGATGTAATGATCCTCGATGATGTGGGTCCCACCCGGCTGCCGCTCGCACTCAAAGACCATGATGGTCCCCACCTCGGTCATCCCCGCCGTGTCGGCGGCCTTGGCTCCCCATTCCTCCTCGATCAGGCGCTTGGTGGCCGGGATGGAGCCGGCCGGCTCCCCCGACAGGATCAGGCGCTTGACCGCGCTCCCCGCCAGATCGACGCCCATCGTCTTGGCTTCTTGCGCCATGCGCAGGGCATAGGTGGGCGTCGAGCAAACGACGGTCGCCTTCATGTTCAGGATCTGCTTCACCCGCGCCTCGGTCGTCATGTTCCCGCCGGCCAGTACCAGCGTGCCGAGCTTCTCGCAGGCGTAGTGGGCGCCCCAGAACCCGACGAAGGTCCCGTAGCTGAAGGCGAAGAACACGGTGTCCACCGGGCGAACGCCAAACCCCCAGAAGCCGTAGCACCACATCTCGGCGATCCACTCCCAGTCCTTCATGCTGTCCAGCACCTGGATGGGCGTGCGGCCGGTGGTGCCCGAGGTCAGGTGGTACCGGATGGCCGCCTCCGGGGGAGCCGCCAGGATCGGCCCGTAAGGCGGCTGATCGAGCTGGCCCTGCATCCACTCGTCGCGGGTCATCATGGGGATGCGGCGCAGGTCGGCCAGGCTCTTGATCGAGTCGGCCGTGACTCCCGCCGCCCGCAGGCGCTTGGACTGCCAGGGGACGCTGGCGTCGGCCCAGGCGACCAGGTTCTTGAGCTTGCGTGTCTGTAGGGCTTCTATCTGCGCCCGCGGCATCGTCTCGTGTCGCGGGTTCCAGTACGGTGATTCCTTCACCAGTTCCCTCCTACCCCCACCGTTCGGTTGCGCCTCCGTTTGTAGCACGTTTGCCGGAGAAGTGCGAGGATGGTCGCCATGGCTGTCCCGGTGCAGCCGGACGACGCGGCCGACACACCCAAATCTCCCCGCTATCGCCTGGGTGGGATGGGCTATCAGGACGCCGCCGGACGGCGGTTGAGCTATGCCTCGTACCTGCAGCTCCCGGAATTGCTCTCGCTCCAGGCCGGCCGGAGCAACGCGCACGACGAATTGCTCTTCATCGTGGTCCACCAGGCATACGAGCTATGGTTCAAGGTGCTGCTCCACGAGTTGGAGGCCGTCCGGTCCAGCCTCGACGCCGACGACCTCCCCGAGGCTCGCCATTTCCTCCGGCGGGTCAAGGTGATCGAGCAGCTCCTGATTGAGCAGGTCGAGGTCCTGGAGACGATGCGGCCCCCCGATTTCCTGGATTTTCGCTCGCAGCTGGCTCCCGCCAGCGGCTTTCAGTCGGTCCAGTTCCGCGAGATCGAGTTTCTCTCGGGGCTGAAGGACCGCGGCTACCTGAAGCTCGTCGAATCAGCCGAGGAGCGAACAGTCCTCGAGGCGCGGCTGAACGCGCCCACGCTGTGGGATGCGTATCAGGACCTGCTCGCCCGGCGCGGGGTCCGGGGCGCCGCCGAGGTCTATGCGGACCAGGATCGCCACCGCGATCTGTTCGAGGTGTCGGAGGGCCTGCTCGACCATGACGAGGGCTTTCGGGAATGGCGCTCCCGGCATATTCTCATGGTCGAACGGCAGATCGGGAACAAGCCGGGCACCGGGGGCTCCACCGGCGTGGCCTATCTCCAATCGACCCTCGACAAGCGGTTCTTCCCCGAGCTCTGGGAGGTTCGCTCGCAGCTCTAACTGATCACCTCTGGATCAGGGCCAGTGCCCGGCACGGGCTCCCCGATCCCTTGACCAGCTTGAGCGGCGCCACCATGAGCACCGCGCCGGTGGCCGGCAACCGGGCCAGGTTGGCCAGCTGGGTGAGGCCGTATTTGTTTGCCCCCAGCAGGAACGTGTGGCAAGGGAACGCGGGAGTGAAGGAGTGCGAGGCTCCGGCGTCGGTGCCCACCGTCTCCACCCCGACACCGAGAATCGGCGCCTCGTCGGCAAGCCAGCGGGCGCACTCGATCGCGATGCCTGGTGTGTGGGGACCCGTGTCATTCGCGTTCAGGAACGCCTTCTGGTCGGTCGCCCGTTCGTCCCACCCGGTGCGATAGAGGAGCCAACTGCCCTTGGGGAGGGCACCGTGCTCCCGTTCAAAGGCGCGGATGTCGTCGATGGTCAGCAGGTAATCGGGGTTCTTGCGCGCTTCGGCGACCTTGTCGATCACGACGGCGGGCCCGATCAGGTGCTTGACGGGCACCTGCGACACGTCGTGCTTGTCCTTGCCGGTGACCCAGTGGATCGGCGCATCGAAATGGGTGCCGCTGTGCTCCCCGCCTTCGAACCAGTTCCAGTACCAGGCCGGGCCGCGCTCATCGTACCGGCTGATCTCGTGGGTTTTCCAGACGGGGGTGTTGGCAAACGGGGGCGGCAGCTGGATGAGCGGGGTCTTCTCCGACAGGGGTTGGGTCAGGTCGATGACGTCTATGGTCCCGGACGCCAGCCCGTCGATCAGCGCGGTCAGGGCGTTCGGCCTGATCTCAATCCGTCCCGCTTGCATATGACTGCTCATGTCGTTCCTCCGGTGGCGGTCTTGGCCTGCATTCGCTGGAGTGCGCGCGCAAATTCGAAGCGATTTTCGAGCATGTGGACGTCGATCAGAAAGCTAGCCGGCATCTCGGCATCGACCTTGGCGACCACGCAGGTCAGCTCGTCGCCCTTGAGACCGTCCAAGGCTGCCTCCGTGAAGTCGTCGAGCTCGCGGACCAGCTGCGCTCGGCGGATGCCGGCTCCGCGGGCGATGGCGGCCAGGTCCGACCCCGTCGAGGTCGCCGTCGTGAACCACTTGAAGCCACCCGGCGCACCGCCGCCAACCGAGAGGAGCACCTCGTTGTCGAAGACCAGGTGCACCAGGTTGCGGGGCGCGTAGCGGGCCAGGGTGGTCAGGCCGCCCAGGTTCATGAGGACGGACCCGTCGCCGTCGATCACGACGACTTTGCGTTCGGGCTGCGACAGGGCAATCCCCAGACCGACTGAGGAGGCGAGTCCCATGGCGTGCTCGAGGTAGAAGAAGTTGGGCCGATGTCCGAGGGAGTAGAGCTCGGCCGCTACCGCCCCCATGATGGTTACCACGGCGCAATCCTCGAGCTCGGGGTAGATGGCCCGGAGACAGTCGATCCGTTTCATGCCGTGGGCTCCTCCCACATCAGGTCACGGCCCAGCAGCAGCGCGACCGGCGAGAGCGAGCTCTGCGCCAGCGTCATGGCCTTCGCCACCTTGCCGCGCACCTCATCGGGCCGGTTGAGTTCGTCGCGAACGAGGTTGAGCGCGTCCAGCACCTTCCGCGTGTATTTGCCGCCCTCGGTCTGCCAGGGGTCGCGTTCGCCCATGGTGCCCCGGTCGGTGATCAGCAACAGCAGGGGAATCTTGTAGAGGAGGGCCAGCGACGCGATCCCGTTGATCGACTGCAGGAAGCCGTGGTTCTGCATCAGCAGGGCCGTTCGCAGGCCGGCGAAATGGGCCCCGGTCGAGATCCCGACGCCCTCCTCTTCTTTGGCCAGGCGCACCAGGATCATGTCGGGGTCTTCGTCCGCCAGCCGCACCAGGTGGACGAGCCAGGTTTCGGGGAGGGCGCTGACCAGCCGGACGCCGGCGGCTTTGATGGCGTCGTAGACGACTTTGGAATTCGTCGCCGACACGGGCATGGGACCCCTCCCTGCTGACCGAAATCCGTACCGGGATTCTAGTGGACTGGCGCTTTAGGCTTCGCCACCCGCATCCAGTCCGCCTCCACCGCGCTCCAGATAACGTCTGCCCAGGCCGCGTACTGGGCGTCCCCCGGATGCAGCCCGTCGCCGGCGATCCAGTCGGGTCGGCCGATGCCCGAGCGGCTCACGTCGCTGATGTCGACGAAATGAAAGCCGTGACCCTGGGACTCTCCAGCCGCGATCTGGTTGAAGGTATCGATCCGAGCTCGAAGAGCAGCTGGGCTCCCGTAGTCACCCGCCGTGGGAACCACGGAGAAGTCCGGGATGGCCACGGTCAGCACGCGGCCGGCGTGAAGCCGAAAACGGGCCACGAAATCGTAGATGGTCTGGAGCGCCCCCCGGTAGGCGGCATCGTCGGAGCCATGGACCACGTCATTGGCCCCGATCAGGATGCTGACCAGGTGGGGCACCTGCTGGACCTGGGGGAGTTCAGTCCCGATGAGGTCCCGGGCGGTGAACCCATTCACCGCCGGATTCTGGACGGCGACCGGCCGGCCGCTCGCCCCCTGAAGGCGCCCGGCCAGGAGGCTCGGAAAGTTCCGCTTTGGGGCGGTGGCACCGGTTCCGATCGTGTACGAATCCCCCAGGGCCAGATATCGAACGGGCTCCACGGCTCACTCACGAACGTCGGAGAGCACGGCGCCTGCCTCACCCGGCTGGGGCGCGGCGGCCGTTCGCATTCGGAGTCCGGGCAGGCGCAACCGCCGGTCTCGAATCGCATGGACCAGCTCCGCGAATCCACCGGGGTAGTACACCATCACCAGGATCAGGGCCAGTCCGTAGACGACGAGGTCGAGCCCGGGAAACCGATCGAGGTTGGAGCGCAGCCACTCGGTCGAAAACACGAGGGGGAAGGCGGCGGCCGCCGGACCCCACAGGCTCCCCCGGCCGCCCAGGTAGGCGGCCACCAGCACCTGCACCGTCTGGGAAGTGGCCATCACGTCCGGCGTCAGGATGGCGTAGTAGTGGGCATAAAACGCACCCAGCCATCCGGCGAACATGCAGGAGAGCGTGAAGTTGAGGATCCGGTAGCGGGTGGGGTTGACCCCGGAAGCGCGCGCCGCCTCCATGTTCTGCCCAATCGCCCGGAAGGCGAGCCCCGCCCGCGATTCCGTCACCGCCTTGAGGACCAGGTAGGTCACCAGCATCATCGCGAGCACGACGTAGTAGTAGGGCAAGTTCGAATCGGTGCTGAAAAAGGTGGGCACGATCAGGCCGAGCGGGCCCCGGGTGATCGGCGACACGTTCCGGGTGATTCCGAGCAGGGCCAGACCCAGGAACCAGGCCGCCACCGCCGCGTAAATGCCACGGAACCGCAGCGTTAGGACGCCCGTCAGGAACCCGAGGATCCCGGCCAGGATGACACCAGCGAACATGCTGACCCAGATGGGCAATCCGTAATGGATGGTGACCAGAGCGGAGGCGTACCCGCCGGCGCCGGCGAAGGCGGCGAACCCGAAGTTGACCACATTGATGTAGCCAGCCGTGAAGTCGAAGGCGATCGCCCACCCCGCCAGTAGGGCGCTGATCACGAGCCACCGACGGAAGTTCTCCGCATCGAAGGGCGGGACCAGCGGCAGGACCGCGAGCGCCAGGAGGGCAACGCCCAGCCCGCGCCGGCGCCACAGGAACGCGGTCACTGTTCCCAGACCGACCGCACGGCCCGACCAAACAACCCGGTTGGCCGGACTGCCAGGATGAGCACGATCAAGGCAAAGGGCACGACGTCCTCCCAGGCGGAGCCGATGAAGAACCCCGTGTTGGCCTCCAGGAGGGCAATGATGAAGCCGGCCACCACGGCGCCGCCCACGTTGCCCAGCCCGGCCAGGATGACGACGGTCCAGGCGACATACAGCGGCTTGACCCCGACGAAGGGGAATGACGGGAACTGGAACAGGAGGGTGGCGCCGGCCAGCGCCGCCAGGCCACTGCTGATGGCGAAGGTCAGAGTGCGCATCCGGCCCACGTTGATACCCACCATCAGCGCGCCAGGCTCGTCCTGCGACACCGCCCGGATGGCGCGGCCGATGCGGGAGTAGGACAGCAGCCACCAGAGGCCGGCGATGCTGACCGCCGCGACGCTGATGGCGAACACCCGATCGAGCGCGACCGAGACCCCGAGGACATGGATCGGCGGCCCGTCGAAGTACGCGACGATGCCCTTGTAATCGGTGCCCCAGATGAGCTGGTGGGCGTTGATCATGACCACCGAGATGCCGACGGTCACGACGAAGGTGTTCATCACCCAGCCTTCCCGAATGCGGCGGCGCATCTGGGAGAACACCGCCAGGTCCACGAGGGCCCCCAGCACGAAGCCGACGACCAGCGCCATCAGGATGGTGACGAACGGCACATAGGGGCGACCCTGCACACCGCTCAACGCCGTGTACACGAGATAGCCAGACAGCGTGCCCACCATGAAGAACTCCCCCTGGGCGAAGTTCGGAACACCCATAACGCCAAAGGTGAGGGCGAGGCCGGCCGCGACCAGCGCCCAGATAGCGCCGGTGACCAGGCTGTCCACCAGGATGAAGGTCCCGCCGCGGACCACCCCGAAGATCGCCAGCGCCAGTACGCCGGCGATCAACCCGGTTGTGACCGGCGACCGAAATTCCCGGCTCAAGCGCTGGACGGCCAGGCTCACGCCATGACTCCCAGGTAGACGTCCTTCACGTGTTCGCTCTCGGACAGCTTCTGGGCGGACCCCTCGAGGACGATCTCGCCCTGCTCCAGGACGTAGGCCCGGTCGACCATCTCCAGGGTGGCGGTGACATTCTGCTCGACCAGCAGAATGGTCAGGCCATCGTCGCTCAGCTTTCGCAGCGCATCGAAGACCTGCTGCGTGAGCTTGGGGGCGAGCCCAAGGGACGGCTCATCCACTAGCAGCAGGCTCGGTCCGCCCATCAGGGCGCGGCCAATGGCGAGCATCTTTCGCTCCCCGCCGCTCAGGGTGCCGGCCAGCTGGGGCCGGCGCTCAGCAAGCCGCGGGAAGAGGCTGAAGACGAAGTCCAGGCTGCGCCGCCGCTTCTCCGCCTCTGGCACGGAGTAGGCTCCCATCAACAGGTTCTCGTACACGGTCATGCCGGTAAACAGGTTGAGGGACTCGGAGACCAGCCCGATGCCGAGCCCGTTGACCAGGTCGCCTCGCAGGCCGCCGATCGAGTGCCCCCGGAACGCGATGTCGCCCTTCCATGGGCGCACCAGCCCCGCAATGCATTTGAGGGTCGTCGATTTGCCGGCGCCATTGGGACCGAGCAGGGCCACCAGCTCGCCCTGGTTGACCTGCAGGCTGATGCCGTGGACGACCCGCAGGAACCCGTAGCCGGCGTCGAGCTCAGTGACTCGTAGCATCCGGTTTGTGTCTCTCGCCCAGGTAGGCCTCGATGACCACTGGATCGCGGGCCACCTCCCGCGTCGGCCCGTCCGCGATCTTCTCACCCTGGCGCAGCACAGCCAGGCGGTCGCAGAGACCCATGATGGTCGGCATCACGTGCTCGACCATGATGATGGTGACGCCGCTGTCTCGCACCCGCCGGATGATGTCCATCAGTGGTCCGAGCTGCCCGGTCATGAGTCCTGCCGCCAGTTCATCGAGCAGCAGCAGCTTGGGCCGCGAGGCCAGGGCGCGCGCCAGATCGAGTCGTTTGAGCTCGACCGTATTGAGGCCGCTCACCAGGGTGGTCTCCGGATGCGGGAAGGCGACCTCGACCAGGCATCGCCGCGCCAGCTCCCGCGGCGCCATGCCGTTGCCTGGCGCACCGAATTGGGCCGCGACCAGGACCGTGTCCAGCGCGGTCATCCGCGGGAAGGGCTGCGGCATCTGGAACGTTCGCGCCAGTCCCTGGTGGCACATCCGTTCAGCAGTCGCGCCGGTGGTGTCGGCACCCTGAAAGCTGACCCGACCGTCGTCCGGCCGCAGCATTCCAGCGATGCAGTTCAAGAAGACGGTCTTGCCGGCGCCGTTCGGCCCCACCAGGCCCAGGATTTCGCCCTGGTGGACGCTGAGAGAGACGCGGTTCACGGCCAGGAGGCCGCCGAACCGTTTGGTCAGGCCGTGCGTTTCGAGGAGGGCCATCCTACATGTCTCCAAAGACAGGTCAGGGGCGGCTTTCGAAGCCGCCCCTGAACACTAGCAATTTTGGCCCAGGCTTAGGCAGGTGCCGTGAAGTTGGTCTGCTTGACGTCTGGCGGGAAAACGATCTGGCCGGTGCCGCCCTTGTACTGGATCACCGGGAAAATGTACTCGCCCTTGCCGATCACCGGATCCGGAATGCTGTCCGGCGAGAACTTGTACTCGTTCATGATGATCCCGTCGGTGTAGGTCAGCTGGCCGGTCCAGAGCTCGTCGCGGCCCACCTTATAGATGTTGTCGCTGGTCAGCGACCCGTACTTGTCGAGGGTCCGCTTCAGGATCTTGAGACAGAACCCGGTCCAGTCATAGGCCAGGCCGGCGGCGCTCGGGCTCGGCTCGGAGCCGAACCGGCTCTTGTAGGTGCTGACGAACTGCTGGGCGGCTGGGGAGGCGAACAGCGGCTGCATGTCCAGCACGCCGTCGGAGGCCGAGCCGACCAGCTTGTAGAAGTCCCCGACGTAGCCCAACCCGTCCGCGATCAGCACGCTGTCCAGCCCGACTTCCTTGGCCTGCTTGATGAAGGCGCTCATCGTCTCCGGCGCGGTGCTGGTGCCGGCGATGATTGAGGGCTGCTCACTCTTGAACTTGTTCAGGATCGTATGGTGGTCGGTCGCATCGATCTTGAAGAATTGCGAGTCAACCACGGTCCAGCCAAGCGACGTGAACTTATCCTTGATGGCGCCCGTCAGGCTGTGGCCCCAGTCGGTGTCCTCGCCCCAGATGGCCACCGTCTTGCCGTGCTTGGGGGTGTAGCTGCCGCCGTCGATGAACGCCTGGATGGCATCGCCGTAGGGGGTCGCCAGCTTCTGCGGCGTCGGCCAGCCCTTGGCCATCCAGTAGCCGTTCAC
Organism: Chloroflexota bacterium; assembly: GCA_005880615.1. Lineage (GTDB taxonomy): Bacteria > Chloroflexota > Dormibacteria > CF-121 > CF-121 > CF-121. The sequence goes on along the minus strand of VBID01000143.1, from coordinate 29,215 downwards.
GGCCCGGTCCTTGTTGAAGTTGTCGTTGACCACCCCGGTGGCCCCCATGCCGAAGAAGTAGGGAACCTTATGCCGGCCGGCGACGGGCATCATTGCCACGGCGTCGGAGCTGTGCCAGTTAAGGCAGCCCATCTGGATGCCTTTGCCCACAATGGCGTCTTCTAACGCCGATGACGCCTTGGCAGGGTCAGAGGCTTCGTCGACCCAGACCGGCGTGATCTTGTAGTTGCCGATCTTGTAGTTGACTTTTTCCAGCGCCATCGTTGCCGCGTGCTGGAACTCGGCGCCGGTCTTGGCCACGGGCCCGGTGTAGGGACCGCCAATGCCGAGCTTGAACTCCTGCTGTGTGGTGCCCGAGGTACCACCGCATGACACGGCCATCAACGACAGGGCTGCGAGGGCGACTACGACCAGCCTTCCCCGACTCATCGAATCCACCTCCCTCAATTGCGCTGGGCAACACGAGGCAGGGATCATCCCCTTCCTCCGCGGCTGATTCTACGTTCGCGAGGTTCCCGAAGCAAGAACTGTTGCGTAATAGGCAACAGCCCGGAGGGGCAAGAGAGACAATTTCCCGTGCTTGAGGGAGGGAGTAGCCGTCAGGCGCCGACGGTGGGAGCCTGGATCTTGAGTTTGGCGTTGAAGTCGTGCAGATCGATCACGGCATGGGCCGCCAGGTGGGCCACCGAGCCGGGGGCTAGGGTCAGGCTCTGCTGAATGTCGTGGGGGAAAGCCGCCGCCACCTGGTTCAGGTCCACGGTGACATCGGCGTCGTAGCTCAGCCGGTGAATCAAATGGTCGTCCACCCCGGTTAAGACGTCCACGGTCAGGATCACGTTCTTCAGCGCTTCCTGGATGATGGCGGCGGCTTGGGGATTCTTTGCCTGGTGGTCGGCTGACACCTGGGCGAACAGCTTGACCAGGTCCGGCACCAGCCGGTAATGCTCGACGCTGACGCCGTTGAGGGTGGTCGGGTCACCGACTTCGGTGACCGACTGCGCCGTGTCCAGGATGGTCTGGTACGAGAGTTTGACCTTGCCGTTGCCCTGGGCGCCGACGTCGCCGCGCTTAAGGACCACCCATTTGGAAGTCATCGGATCCTTGTAGTAAAGGGTGCCGCCGACGGCGACGACCTCGGTCGTGATGGTGACCCCACCGATCTTCGCGGTGACCATCGCCTGGAGTTGGTCCGGGCGCTGGGCGGCGCCGGTGATCTTCAGATTGATCGTCGTGGTGCTGCTCAGGAGGCTGGCCTGGGAGCCGCCCTGGGCGTGCAACTGGTCCACGAGCGGCTGGGGCAGGGTCAGCGTCACGGTGCCCGCCAGGTCGAATTTGACCGACTGCACCTGGCTCATCCGCTGGCCGGTGGTAGCCAAGCCCTGCTGCGGCGTCTCGGATTTCGCCGACCCAGGGGCGGATATGCCGGCGCAGGCCGACAGCATGCCGATGGCCAGAATCGCGAGCAGGGGGTGCTTCATGCCTTTCTGGAGTATATGCACCGCCCAGGGCGAAAATGTGACAAGCAACTCTCAAAACACCCAAACAATCTGGCAGGCGAATGCCGATATAGGGAGGATCCAGATGGCAAGGATCGTCATAACCGAGTTCGTCTCGCTCGACGGCGTCATAGAGGCCCCTGGCGGCGACGAGGACTTCACGGACGCGGGTTGGACCTTCGAGATCAGCCGCGGGGAGGATGGGGACAAGTTCAAGATGGATGAGGCACGCGAGGCCGAGGCCTTGCTGCTGGGGCGGGTGACGTACGAGGGCTTTGCCAGGGCCTGGCCGACCCGGACCGGCGAATTTGCCGACAAGTTCAACAATATGCCCACGTACGTCGTCTCTTCGACCCTCAAGAACCCTCAGTGGAAAAACACGACCGTGCTTCGGGCTGACGTCGTGGGGGAGGTCTCGATGCTGAGGCAGGCGCGGGGCGGCGACATCGTGGTAAACGGCAGCCGGCAGCTCGACCAGACGCTGATCGAGCACGACCTTGTCGACGAGTTGCGCCTGATGGTCTTCCCGGTGATCCTCGGCAGCGGCAAGCGCCTCTTCGGGAAGACGAGCGGGAAGAAACGCCTCCGGCTTGAGTCGGCGAGGACCGTCGGCGACGGCGTCGCCATCCTGATCTACCGGCCAGCCGGCACGGCGTAGTTCCCGCCCTTCAAGGGGCTCCTTTGATCCCTCCCTCCGGGGAGGGGTAGGCCATTCGAACGCGATGATCGCGGAGCGCCTGCACCTCAGAGAGACGACGGTCAACCCGTACGTGGAGAACCCGCTCGCGCGGCTGTCCGTCAAGAACCGCGCAGAAGCCGTTGCCGCCGCATCTCGGCGGGCCTCCTCAAGGGCTCGGCCCGTTCGTCTCCTCCGTTTTCCTCCCCCGATCGGCGCCGGCGGTAACAGTTTTTCCTCCGTTCGCAGCAGTTTTTCCTCCGTTCGGTGGGTGGACGTCTCAGTCCCCTGCGGGTAGCCTGCAGCCTGACGGCTGAGGTTCAAACGGATGACCATGAGCACCCACTTCACCCCGCGCCAGCTCGAGATCCTCGACCTGATCGCGTCCGGGAAGACGGACAAGGACATCGCCTTCAGGCTGCAGGTATCACGACGCACGGTCGCCGCCCATCTCCAGCGGCTGTACCTGGCCCACGGGTTTCACACCCGGGCGGAGGCCGTGGCCGCTTGGCTGCGCACCGGCGCCACGGACGAACCGCGCGACGTGTAGGTCATCCGCCTGTCAGCCATCCAGCGGATTGAAGCCATCGACCGGAGGACCTACGATCCCGGCCACCGATGCCCCACCACCAGCACACCGCTCGTGCGCCTCCGCAACCGATAGAGAAACTCAGTCGGGTCCGAAAACCACATCTCAAGGAGGTTTCGACACCATGAATGGAATGCGATGGCACACGCCCCAAAGGGTGGGAGTTGCTACCCTGGCCACGCTGGTGGCTCTCGCGGCGGGGCCCGCCGTGACGGCTTCTGCCGCCAACCCCCACTCGGTAGGAAACTCGACCGTCGTGTACTTGTCCCCGGACCGCTCGTTTGCGGTCCTGGTTCCGCTGCCGGGCGTCTCCAAGCAGTCCTATAGCGCCAGCAGGGACCTCCAGGCCCTGAACGTCCAACTGGGCCCGCAGACCGTGACGAGTTCAACGAACGTATCCGGCCTGACGGGCAGAACCGGCTCAAAGCACACGGTTACGGCGGCAGGAACCCTTTCCGCCTCCAACAGCAACCGGACCTGCCCGCCGGGTGGCTTGTGCGACAACACCACCGCCTGGTTTTCAACCACGGTGAACGCACAGTCCGGCTGGTGGGTCGCCACCATGACCTTTGGCCCTGGCCAGTCCCAGGCCGCCTGGTTGGGGTGCTGCCCCTGGAACGCAACCACCATGTATCTGACTGATAACTGGTCGGTTGGCGGCATCGCCGTATCGGTCAACATCTCCATGCCCCCAGGCATTGGCATCGCCGGGTCCGGCAGCAGCGCCAGCTGGAGCTCATCCGTGAACAACGTCTGGCTGATCACCCACTCCTTCAACGGCATCCAGTTCTCCAGCAACTGGGTCGTCTGCTGCCCATCGGAAAGCGCCTGGGCTACGTCGCAATTCGGCGGCTATTTCGTGACCACGGTCGCTAATTCGTAGATGCCGACCGTATCGACTCGGCTGCTCGTCAGGTCCGCGGCGATCGCGCTCGCCGCGCTCCTGGCGAGCGCGTCCTGCGCTCCGGCGGCCACCGCGGTCCCGGCGCCGGCCGAGCCCGGGGCCGCCGATGCCCTGACCCTCATGCAACTCGAGCGACTCTGGGCGGACACCGGCGATGGCGGCGGTGGCTACCGGAGCACCACCAACCTGGTGGCCGCTCCCTCGCTGTACCTGACGTCGTGGACACTCCGATTGATCGCCAGATACCACACCGCCGTTCCGCAGCTTTCGCAGGCTGAGACGGCAACCTGGCTGCGCGCTGCTCTCGATCAACCGGACAATCCCAAAGACGCTCTCCCGCCCCTCCAGCGGGCCTGGCTGGCCGGCCAGGCGCTGGTGGCGCTGAACGAGGCCGTCCCGGCGGCCCCGGTCGCGCGGTTCCTGCCGACGCTGCGCGCCGGCGATCGCTACCGGTACGGACCACAACAGTCCGCGTCCTGGCCGGCGACCCAAACCGCCGTCGAACTCATGCAGATGGCCGGGGTATCCGTACCGTCGGAGATCGCTGACTCGGTCACGGCGCAGCTGCCGGTTGTGAGCGACCCAGCACGGGCGTCTCGCCTCGATGACCTGCAGGTCCTGGAGACCATCCTGCCGGTGTGGCAGCTCGCCGACCTCTTGCTGCCGGACTCCTCGCGCGCTCCGTTCCCCCGGTCGCTGCGTCCGATCCTGACGGCCCTGACCGCGAGAGCGGGCGCTGCCGGCGTAAGTGGCCCGCTGGCCGCCGCTCTGCTGATCAACGCCCAGCAGATTTCGCGCGCCAACGGGATTACGCTCCCAGCCGGGCCGCCGCCGGCGTCTCTCGCGCTCACGACTCCAGACGGCTTCGTTTCGGCCTCCGCGGCGAAACCGATGGCGGACCCCCAACTCACCTACGATGCGGCCCTCCTCGGCATGCCGGCGGACGGCCGACTTCTGGCCACCATCCGCCGGACGGCCGGCCCGCTCGGCTGGCAAGCGAACGCTGGCCCGATCGATCCACAGACCACGTTCGACGCCACCGTCGTTACCCACGCGCTCGGGCATCACGAGCACGATGGCGCGCTGGGCTCCCTGACACGTATCTGGCTCGGGCAGCTGCCTTCCGACTCTTCAGTGACCTCTACTAAGGCCTCGGCTCCGCAGCTTCGGGCGGCCTTCTTCGTCCTGGCTCTGGCCCGAGAGCTCGGTGTCCCCATCCCGTCGTCGGTCGCCGCCTGGCTGCGGGAGTCGATGACGGCCGCAGCCAATCTCGGCCAACTCTGGCGGGAGTCCTGGTTCCTCCGGATGGGGGAGGCGGCCGGCGTCACGCCGCCGGATGAGGTCTGGTCGTCGGTCCGTCAAACCCTGCTCCACCTCGACGTCCGCAACATGCAGGATGTCTACACGCTCCAGGTGGCCGCCGAGGCTGCCGGGGACGGCGCCCTCAAGGAGCGGGCCATTAGAGGCGCGCGCCAGCTCGCCCTCGGCGCCGCGTACCGGTTCACGCCAGGATCGCCCTCCCCCGATGTGCGTTCAACCAGCCTCGGGATCGCGATCGTTGGCGCGTCGCCCAACGTGCGCCAGGAAGCCATCGCGCCGTTCAGCAGCGCGGAGGGCATCTGGATGTTTCCGGCGAACCAGAGTGGCGGGAACGTCCTCGATCCCGAGTCGATCTACCTCGGTTACGTCGTACTGGGCCGGACGGCCAACGCCGCCGGCATCTTCTTCTATGAGTAGCGGGAAGCCGTGTACGATTCTGGCCGTGTCGAGCGTATTCAATATGTGGCGATACGTCTTTCCCGGCCCGATCTGCATCTCGGCGCACGCCCGCTGAACCTGGGTACCCACGAGGCCCTGACGGCGGAGACGCTCTGCGCTCGCTACGCGGAGCGGGTCTACCGGTTTGCCGCCATGGTCGCGAGGCAGGATATCGAAGCCGAGGACATTGCCCAGGAAGCCCTCGAGCGCAGTATCCGGAAACTCGGCCAATTCGACCCGCGACGGGGCACGGTCGAGAACTGGCTCTTCCGAATCGTGACCAATGCGGCCAAAGATGCCGGCCGGGTGGCGAGCCGCCGCCTCGCGCTCTGGCAGCGGCTGGTGGACCAGCGTCCGGATCCGGAAGCGGACGCCGATGAGGTCGAGGTGCGGGCGCTGGACCGTCTCAGCGACGGTGACCTGCTCGCCGCGGTCCGCCGCCTGCGACCCCGTGAACGTACTGTGATCGCCCTTCGGTTTGGGGCTGACCTCGACCACGCGAGCATCGGCGCCGCCATCGGACTGAGTCCCAACGCAGCCAGGGTGGCGGTTCGCCGAGCGCTCGACCGGCTGCGCGACCAACTGCAGGAGGAGAACCAATGAACGACGACCTGCGCTCCCCACTGGCCGGGCGGCTGGCCACGCTTGAGATTCCGGTTCCACCCACGCTGGTGGCGCGAGTGCTGGCGGCCCGGCGCCCTGCCGCCCGCGGCGGAAGGGTCCCGCTGCTGCCGCGATTGTCGGCTGCGGTCGCGCTGGTCGTGCTCGCGTGCGGCGCAGCCTCCTACTTCGCCCCACGGTTCGGCCAAGCACTGGCCGACGCGCCGGTGCTGGGGAACGCCACCGGACCGCTTCTGCGGTCGGTCGGGCTCGCCGGCGTGGCCGGCCGGGTCACGACGTTCAGCAGCGCCGCGGTGTCGTCCGGCTACCGCGTCGAGCTGATGGGTGGATACGCCGACGCCATCCGGACCATCGTGCTGCTTCGTGTCCAGCCAGCTGACCGAAGTGTGCTCCTGTGGAATGCGACCGGGGTCACTCTGACCGATCAGTTCGGGCACCGCCTAGAGCTGAAGGGAGGCGTCGCGGATGAGCAGACCGGCCAGGAGATCCTCGAATTCGGGCCAATCAGCGGGCCGGCCGCCTCTCTCGGGGCGCGCTTGACTCTGCAGGCCGCGACGCTGACGGCGTTCGGGGCGACCCACGACGGGCTGGGGGGCGACTGGGAGCTTCACGCCACCATCGCTCTGGACGAGTCGAGGGCTCTCACGGCTCCGGCGCCCGGCCGCCTCAGCACGATGACGATTACATTCACGAAAATCACGGCCACCGCCACCGCCCTCGAGGTGCAGCTACAGGTGCAGGGAGGCGGTCCCGGCGCGCTCTCAAAGGTGATTCCCGACGCGGTCAAGGGCCATCCGGCTTTCAGCATGCAGCTGTGGGCTCCGGACGGGACCCAGGCCCAGGCGCTGACCAGCCAGGTGGATGATGCGTCGGGGTTGGTCGACACCGTCTGGGCGCGGTCGGCCGCCGGCGTGTACCGGCTCGTCGTCACCGACCTAGGGATCGGGGCGATGGAACGCACCATCGACATCTCATAGGCGGGGTGTAGGTCATTTGCTCGATTGATGGCGCGGCCCCGGCGGCCTAGCCTCGCGTCATGGTCCACAGATGGCGCAGGCTGGCCGCCACGTTCGCGCTCCTCCCGTTCCCCATTGGCTTGGTGCCAGCCCAGGCCGACGCTGGGATCGATCCCATCGTGCAGGCGCCCATTCATGTCGCGCAGGCGGCCACCAAGGGTCCGACCGGATACAGCCCGGCGCAGATTCGTCACGCCTATGGGTTCGACCAGCTGGCCGCCGACGGCAGCGGGCAGGTCATGGGGATCGTCGATGCCTCAGACGACCCCACCGTCGCCTCGGACCTGCAGACGTTCATCGGCCAGTTCGGGCTGCGAGCCCTCAACGGCTTGCCCGGATCGCCAACGTGCACCGTTGCCGCGGGGCCGCACCCCTGCTTCGAGAAACGGGTCGCTTACAGCAATCCCCGCGTCGATCCCGTCTGGGCGCTCGAGATCTCGCTCGACGTGGAGTGGGCGCACGCCATCGCACCCGGCGCCGACATCCTGCTTGTCGAGTCGCCGCACACCACGCTCAGCAGCATGCTCCGCGGCGTCGATACGGCCGTCGCTGGTGGTGCCCGGGTCGTGTCGATGAGCTGGGGAACCGCGGAATTCACGGGCGAGGCGCGGGACGATCCGCACTTCGCGGTCCCCGGGGTCGTGTTTGTCGCTTCGTCCGGCGACGCGGGCGCGGGCGTCATGTATCCGGCAGCGTCCCCCAGAGTTCTGGGGGTCGGTGGGACCACCCTTGCACTCGATGCGACGGGCAACCTGCTGGCGCCGGAGACAGCATGGATCGGGAGCAGCGGCGGGATAAGCGCGGTCGAGGCCGAACCAGAGTACCAGTCGGCGTACCCAATCCCGCCCACCAGCGGCCGGCGGGGCGTGCCCGATGTGTCGTACGACGCCAACCCGGTGACCGGCGTGGCCGTCTTCGACTCAACCGGCGCGGCGGGGTGGGTGTCGGTGGGCGGGACCAGTCTCGGTGCGCCTCAGTGGTCGGCGCTGGTCGCCCTCGCCGATGCGGGACGGCACAGCCCCCTCTCGTCCGCGGTCCTGACCGACTCGCCGTTCTACCGCGCGGCGCTCGCCTCCGGGTATCGGGACATCACCGCCGGAGCGAACGGCCCCTGTGGGACTCTTTGTACCGCGGGGCTGGGCTACGACTTCGTCACCGGGCTCGGCAGTCCCCTCGCCGGGGTCCTCGTCCCCGTCCTCCAGGCGCCGTAGCGGGCCAAAGCCCGAATCCGGCGCGGGCGCCACCCAGCCGGATCCACCAACGCCTGCGTGTCTGTCAGTCATCCCTGGTTCGCGACTGGCATCCGCGCCCAAGCTGCGAGTTTGTTCCAGCGGACTCGGGCTCAGCTCGCCCTGCGCCCAAGATGCAAATTCGACTCGGTGGATTTGGGCTAAGTCGCCCGACCGGTTGGACCCGGGTTAGAATTGTGCCTTATCTGCCGGGGGTCCCAGCCTGGAGGGGGGTTCGAGATGCGCGGTATGCCAGCGTTGCCGATGTGGCTCTCGGAGAACGCCGCGCGCCTGCAACCCCAGCAGGTCCGCCGGCTGGTGGGCACGATGGTCATCCTGCGCTGGATCGGCCTGGTCTGGGTGGGCGTCCTGGGTATACTGACGCCGCCCCGCTACCCGGTCGCGCTGGTCCTGATCATCCTCGGGATCGGCGCGTACAACGGCTGGGCGATGCAGGCCGTCCGGCAGCCCGATGACGCCGCCGTACTGCGGGTCGCACGCCTGGTGACGCTCCTGGACGAGCTGACCTACTTCGCTTTTCTGGCGGTCTTCACCGGTGTGGCCACCAGCACCGTCTATGCCATCTACACCTTCATGCTGGTGGAGGCCATTGCCCTCGAAGGCGTGCAGGGCGCAGTCCAGGCCGTCGCCCTCTTCGGAGCCGGCTTCGGCGTGGTGCAGGGTTTCCGGGCCGCAGTGATGCACGGCCCTTTCCTCAACGTCGACTGGCTGCTGTGGAGTTTGATCTTTGTCTTCGGGGCCGCCATGCTCACTGGGGTGGATCGCATCCTGCTGGCCGGGACAGGCTCCGCCGAGCGCATCGCGCCCACCCCAATCCCGGCCTCGCAGCCGAACGGGGGCCGGGAGATCCGCCTCTCGGAACGGGAGCGGGAGGTGCTCAGTCTGGTCGCGGAGGGCTACTCGAACGTGATGATCGCAGCCCGGCTCCACCTTGGCGAGAGCACGGTCAAGACCCACATCGAGGGGCTACTGGCCCGCCTGAACGCCCGCAACCGGGCGGAGGCCGTGGCGGCAGCCTCGCGTCTCCACATCCTATAGCCCGGATCTATCGGGCGGACGAAGCAGATTGGGATGCGGGGCGAGATGAGCGCAAGCCCGGAACTACCGGTCGGCGCCGCAGATCGGGATGCGGGGCGTGCCGAGCCGAAGGAGGCGACGAGCAGCGAAGCGAGCGTACCCGTCGGTACGTGAGCGAGGCGCGGAGGAGACGACACCCGGCCTCGGAAAACCCTTACAGGTTGGTCAGTCGCCCCGCCGCCGGCTCGTAGTAGTGGGCGTACTGCCACACTCCCGCAGCGCGGAGCTGCTGGTCGTCGAACGATTGAGCTCGAAAACGGGCGGGAGCGCACGACGCCAGGTCGATCGACGGCCTTCCCTCGACGACCCATTCGGCTAGCACCTGGCCGACGCCGGGCGACAGCGAGAAGCCGCTCCCGTTGCAGCCGGTGGCAATCCAGAACCCGCGAATGTCCGGGTGGGGCCCGACGATCAGCTGGCCGTCGGGGGTCATGGTGAAGAGCCCCCCGCGGTGCTCCTGCACAGGCGCGCCCCGGAGTGCAGGGATGTTCCCTTCCACCGTCGCGCCCAGCCGGCGGAGCACGGACGAGTCCAGCGGTACGCCGTCCATCGAGAAGTCCTCCCGCTGGCAAGCGACGTCAAACGGGAGGGGATCGGCCTCGAAGCCTCCCAGCATCAGGCCGCGGCGCGCCGGCCGAACGTACACCGCGGTGTCGATCAGGCGCACGATCGCCTGCTCGGCTTCGACCCCCTCGATCGGCTCGGTGATGAGCAGCTGATGGCGGACCGGCATCACTGGTACGGTGGCCGTGGCCAACTCACCGACCCGTCGCGCCCAGGCCCCGGCGGCATCGATTACCACCGGCGTCCCGATCTCGCCCTGCGAGGTGACGACGCCGGACACGGCGCCGTTCTGCAGTCGAATCCCGATGACCCGCGTGTGCGGCACCATGGTCGCCCCACGGAGTTCGGCGGCCTGCAGGTAGGCGTGCAACAGGCTGGACGGCTCCTCGATGTACAGGTCCGCCGGGGTGTGACAGGCGGCCCGAATCCCGTCCGGCTGGAGGAACGGCGCCAGCCGGCGGGCTTCCCCTCCATCGACCATCTCTAGGGCAACGCCCCAGCCGCCCGACCGCTGGGCCTCCGTGTAGATAAGGTCTGCGTGCTCGGGTGTCCGCGCCACCATCAGGCTGCCGGAGCGGGTGACTGGCAGTGACACGCCGGTCTCGGCCTCGAAGTGCGTGACCGTACGGATACTGAGCTGCGCCAGTCGTGTGCGCGCCTGATCGCCCTGGATGAGCTTGAAGAGCCCGGCGGCCCGGGGTGAGGTCTGCGAGCCTGGCGCGAACTGGTCGAGGATCGCGACCCGGCGTCCCAATTTCGCCAGGTGATACCCGGCGCTGAGGCCGAGGGCGCCGGCGCCGATCACAACCGCGTCGGCCTCGGTCAGCACGACCGTGGCACCGCCCTAGTTCCGCCTGCCGGTGAGCTCGGCCTCCGCCTGGAGCCAGTCCTCAAGATCGTGCCCGTCGTTGCCGCCTCGCCCGAGGAAGATCTGGTAGGCCCGACGGGCGATTTCCCTTCGGGCCGGCCGATGTTTCCCGGCAGCTCTGGCCTTGGAGCTGACTGCCCTCTTTCGTAGCTTGGCGGACATCGGGCGAAGTCTCCGGACGCCGGCTGAGCCAGTCAAGTTCAGACGCTGCCACGATTCTCTACCATTGCAAGCTACGAGAAACTGGCATGAGCGGTTCTGAGCACCCCGATCACCTCTGGCGCAACCCGGACCCCAAACGCTCGTACGACGTCGTGATCGTGGGCGGGGGCGGGCACGGCCTCTCCACCGCCTACTACCTGGCTCGCAACCACGGAATCACCAATGTCGCCGTTCTTGAACGCGGCTGGCTCGCCGGGGGCAACATGGCCCGCAACACCACGGTCATTCGCTCCAACTACCTGTGGGATGAGAGCGCCGCGATTTACGAGCACTCCATGAAGCTGTGGGAAACGCTGGCCGAGGACCTCGACTACGACATCCTGTTCAGCCAGCGCGGCGTCCTGAACCTCACCCACAGCCTGCACGATACGCGCGAGGCGCACCGCCGTGTCTACGCCAACCGACTGAACGGCATCGATGCGGAGTGGCTCACGCCGGAGGAGATCAAGGAGTTCTGCCCCATCGTCAACCTGTCGCCCGACCTCCGGTACCCGGTGATGGGCGCGAGTCTGCAGCGGCGGGGTGGCATCGCCAAGCACGATTACGTGGCCTGGGCGTTTGCCCGCCAGGCGGATGCCTTCGGGGTGGACTTGGTCCAGAACTGCGAGGTGACCGGCTTTGACCTGGACGGCGGGCGCGTCACAGGCGTGCAGACCAGCCGCGGCCCGATCGCCGCCGGCAAGGTTGCCCTGTGCGCCGCCGGGCACTCCACCGTGCTGGCAGCCATGGTGGGCCTCGACCTCCCTATCCAGAGCCACCCCCTTCAGGCCCTGGTGTCGGAACTGCTCGAACCGGCGCTGAACTGTGTGGTGCTGTCGAACGCGGTCCATGTCTACGTCAGCCAGGCGCACAAGGGCGAGCTCGTCATGGGGGCCGGCATCGATCCCTTCATTTCCTATGCCCAGCGCGGGTCGCCGCACATCATCGAATACCAGTTGGCCGCGGCCGTCGAGCTGTTCCCCATCTTCAGCCGCGCCCATGTGGTGCGCACCTGGGGCGGTATCGTCGACGTCTCGCCGGACGCCTCGCCCATTGTGGGACTGACCCCGATTGAGAACCTCTTCGTCAACTGCGGCTGGGGGACCGGTGGGTTCAAGGCGACGCCGGCCTCCGGCTGGGTCTACGCGCATACCATCGCCCGCGGCGAGCCGCATCCGCTGAACGCCCCCTTCTCCCTGGATCGATTCGCCCGCGGAGCGCTGATCGACGAGCACGGGGCCGCCGCCGTGGCCCACTGACCGTCGGAACCATGCTGCTCATCCCCTGCCCCTGGTGCGGCCAGCGCGATGAGATCGAATTCCGGTATGGCGGGGCGGCGCACGTCGAGTACCCCGCAGACCCGGAGACAGTTGACGACGCTACCTGGGCCCGCTATCTCTTTGTCCGCCCCAACCCCAAAGGGCCGCTGGCCGAGCGCTGGTGCCACAGCCAGGGGTGCCGGCGCTGGTTCAACATCGTCCGCGACACCGTCACCCATCAGATCATGCGCTCTTACCGCATGGAGGAGGCCCCTTGACGCGGTTGGCCAGCGGCGGTCGAATCGACCGATCACGTCCCCTTCGGTTCACCTTCGATGCGCTGCCGCACACGGGCTTTGCCGGCGACACGCTGGCCTCGGCCCTGCTGGCCAACGGCGTGCGGGTCGTCTCCCAGAGCGTCACCTACGGCCGCTTGCGGGGCATCTTCAGCGCCGGGGTGGAAGAGCCGAATGCCCTGGTGCAGGTCGGGGGCGGCACCGGATCCGAGCCCATGCTGCGGGCCACCCAGGTCGAGCTCTATGACGGCCTGGTGGCCGAAAGTCTCAACGCCAGGGGCCGCCTCTCCCCCGAGCCGGACGTCGCCCGCTACGACAAACTATTCGCCCACTGCGATGTGCTGGTGGTGGGCGGCGGATCCACTGGGCTGGCAGCCGCGCTGGCGGCCGGCAAAGCCGGAGCCCGCGTCATCCTGGCGGACGAGCAGGCCGAGGTCGGGGGGACGTTCTTGGGCGGGCGGGATCTCATTGATGGCCGCCCAGCAACAGACTGGCTGGCCGAGGTCGCCACGGACCTGGCCGCCCTGCCCGAGGTCCGGGTGTTGTCGCGCGCGACAGCGGTCGGGTACTACGACCAGAACTGTGTCCTGATCGCGCAGCGGCGCACGGCCCATCTCGGTCCGGCCGCACCCGCCGCGATGGCTCGCCAGCGCCTGTGGCAGGTGCGGGCCAAACAGGTGGTACTGGCCACCGGCGCCCACGAGCGGCCCATGGTCTTCGCCGAAAACGACCGGCCCGGAATCATGCTGGCTGGGGCCGTGCGCACCTACGTCAATCGTTACGGCGTGGTACCCGGCCACCGAGCCGTGATCTTCACCAACAACGACAGCGCCTATGCCTGCGCGATCGATCTGGATGACGCGGGCCTCGACGTGCCGGCCGTCGTGGACGTGCGGCCCAACCCGGCCGGGGGCTGGCCCGACCGGGTTCGCGAGCGCGGCATCGAAGTCCTGGCAGGCCAGGTCGTGTCCGACACCGCCGGCGGGAATCGCGGGCTGGAGTCGGTCTGGGCCGGGCAGCGCATCGATTGCGATCTCCTGTGCGTCTCTGGCGGTTTCAATCCAGCCGTCCATCTCTTCATCCAATCCCAAGGCCGGCTTCGCTACGACGAGATCCTTGCCTGCTTCGTCCCTGATGAGGCACCCCAGGCGGTCGCCGTCGCCGGGGCCGCCAACGGCACCTTCGGGCTGCGGGATTGCATCCAGGAGGGGCTCGCCGCCGGGGCCGCCGCAGCATCGGCGGTCGGGTTTGGGGACGGCCACCCGGCAGGCGCTCCGCAGGTCGAGACGGTCGCCGAGCATCCGATCGTGCCCTTCTGGCTGGTCCCGGACGAATCGGGGGCGACGCAGTTCGTGGACCTCGAACGCGACGTGACCGTCGCCGACGTCCGGCGCGCGGTGGGGGCCGGGATGCAATCGGTGGAGCACGTCAAGCGCTACACGACGATCGGAACCGGCAGCGACCAGGGCAAGACGGCCGGCATCAACTCGGCCGCCATCGTCGGCGCCCTGCTCGGCCAGCCGGTCGCCGCCATCGGGACCACCACGTTTCGGCCTCCCTATGTGCCGGTCTCGTTTGCGCTTTTCGCCGGCCGCACCCGCGGCCAGCTGTTTGACCCAGCGCGGGTCACGCCGATTCACCCCTGGCACGTCGCCCACGGCGCCGTATTTGAGAATGTCGGCCAGTGGAAGCGCCCCTGGTACTTCCCCCACGATGGCGAAACCATGGAGCAGGCCGTCCTTCGGGAATGCCGAGCGGTGCGCGAGGGCGTGGCGGCGATGGACGTGTCCACCCTGGGCAAGATCGATATCCAGGGCACGGATGCCCTGAGATTCCTCAACCGCATCTACACCAACGCCTACGACACCCTGGCGGTGGGCCACTGCCGCTACGGCCTGATGTGCAAGGCGGACGGCATGGTCTTCGACGACGGGGTCGTCATGCACGTGGGCCCCGATCGCTACCTGGCGACCACCACCTCGGGCGGGGCGGCGGCCGTGCTGGACTGGATGGAGGAGTGGCTGCAGACGGAATGGCCCGATTTCCGCGTCCGGCTCACCTCCGTCAGCGATCAGTGGGCTACCGTCGCGGTGGCCGGGCCGCGCTCCCGTGAGGTGCTGCGGGCTCTGGCCCCAGCCATGGCCGCCGATGCCGTGAGCTTTCCCTTCATGGCCATCCGCGAAGGGATGGTGGCCGGCATTCCGGCGCGCGTCTGCCGCATCAGCTTCTCCGGCGAACTGGCCTTCGAGATCAACGTGGCGAGCTGGTACGGCCTGCGGCTCTGGGAAGCCGTAATGGCCGCCGGAGAACCATTCGGCATCACGCCATACGGCACCGAGGCGATGCACGTATTGCGGGCCGAGAAGGGCTACGCCATCATCGGGCAGGACACGGACGGCACGGTCACGCCCCAGGACTTAGGGATGAGCTGGGTCGTCTCCAAGAAGAAAGACTTCATCGGCCGGCGTTCGCACCGGCGAGCGGACACGGCGCGACCCGACCGCATGCACCTGGTGGGACTGCTTCCGGTGGAACCCGAGGACCTGCTGCCCGAAGGGGCGCAGCTCATCCTCGAACCACGCCAGGAACCGCCGGTGGCGATCGTCGGCCATGTCACATCGAGCTATCGCAGTGCGGCGCTCGGCCGGACCTTCGCCCTGGCCCTGGTGAAAGGCGGCCGCGACCGAATGGCCAGCCAGGTGTATGCCCCTCTCCCCGATCGCCTTCACCCGGCCACGGTTACCGAGCCGATCTTCTACGACAAGGAGGGCCTGGTCCGCGATGGCTAGGAAGCACGCCATCCTGGATGGCTTCGCCAGCCGCTTTTCGGGGGTTGCCAGTTCCAGCGGCGGGCGTATCGCGCTCCGTGAGGTTCCGTTCAGCGCGCAGCTAGATTTCCGCGCCAATCCCGCCGACGGCCGCGTCGTGGACTCCGTGCACAAGGCCCTCGGCTTCGTCCTGCCCACAGACCCCAACACGGCAGCCACGGCGGGCGGGCGCAGCGCACTGTGGCTGGGGCCGGACGAATGGCTGATCGTAGGCGGCGAGGGCGAAGAGTCCTTGCTCACCCGGGTGCTGCACACGGCGCTGGGCGAGACCTTCGGGTCGGTCGTCGATGTGTCCGCCAACCGCACCGTGATCGAGGTGTCGGGTTCCGCCGCCCGGGACGTCCTGGCCCATGGCTGCCCGGTGGACCTTCACCCGCGGGATTTCGGGACCGGACGCTGTGCCCAGACGCTGCTGGCCAAGGCGCAGGTGATCATTCATCAGGTCAACGACGCGCCCACCTTCCACCTTTTCGTCCGCACCTCGTTTGCCTGGTACCTGGCGGAGTGGCTGCTCGACGCGATGACCGAATACTGCGCGGAAGAACCGATAGGAGTCTCCGTTCCGCTCGGCGGTCAAGAGTCCCCGTCGCCCTTGCGGGGTTAAGATCCCTCCCCCTTGGTGCCCTACCAAATCCGCTCTTTCTCTCCCTCCCCCTTGCGGGGAGGGTTGGGGAGGGGGTCACTTCCTCATCCAGCCGAAAAGCGCTCGCCTCGAGTTGTTGTCGTGCTGGAGTGACGGAAACCGCTCTTTCTCTCCCCCCTGGCGGGGAGGCCGGGGAGGGGGTCTCTTACTCGTCCAGCCGAAAAGCGCTCGCCTCGATTTCGACCAGCCACTTCGGGTCGAGGAATCCCCGAACGCCGATCAAGGCCATAGCCGGCCGGATGGCGCCGAACACCTCGTTGTGCGCTTTACCAATCTGGCGCCAGCGCCGCGGCACCGTGGTGAACACGCGCGTTCGGGTTACGTCCTCCAACCCAGCGCCGACACCGGCTAGGGCCTCCTGGATGATCAGCAAGCACTGGCGGGTCTGCAAGTACACGTCAGTTCCGCCAACGGTCGACCCGTCGGGCGCCGTAGGCGCACAGCCGGAGATCTCGATTGCGGGTCCGATCCGGACGGCACGGGCATACCCGACAATGCGCTCCCACGGACGGCCCGAGGTGTATACGCGGCGCTCGCTCATAGCCGCTTATTTAAGCGGATTGATCTGCCGCCGACTAGGAGGGAGGAGCCCTTAGGCACTGACCGGCTCTGGCACCTTGCCCAGCCGGCCGATCTCCCCCAGCACGTCGAGCAGCCGATCCTTCCACGCGCTGCCAGCGGCTCGCATCGAGATTCGCACCTTGCCGAAACGGACGTGCAGAATCGACCGGAACTGCGCCTCCAGCCGGCGCGGGTCGCCCGCCCAGTCGGCCGGCAGCCGGAGCACCAGCAGATCGCCATCCGTCTCGATGGCCGAAAGCCTGGCCTGCTGGGCCAGCAGCTTCACCCGCAGCGCATAAAAGAGGTTGCGGACCGGTGAGGGTGTCTTTCCAAACCGATCCTCGAGGTTCCGCTCGGCCGCTTCCAGGCCGTCCTCGTCCTGGATGGCGGCCAGGTCCTGATAGACCTGTAACCGCAGCTTCTCGTCGGGCACATATTCCCGTGGAAGGAAGTGCTCGAGCGGCAGATCCAGCGATAGCCCCGCTGGGAGCTCTACCTCCTTGCCCACCTTCTGGGATTCCACCGCGTCGCGCAGCATGGCGTTGTACAGCTCCAAACCGACCGCGGCGATCGCCCCATGCTGTTCCACGCCGAGCAGGTTGCCGGCGCCGCGGATCTCCAGGTCCTTAAGTGCCAGCTTGAAGCCCGAGCCCAGGTCCTGCAGCTCGGAGATGACCTCCAACCGCTTGTCGGCGGTCTCGGTGTGCGACCGGGTTGGGTTGTAGAGGAAGTACGCATAGGCTCGTTGCCCGGCGCGGCCCACCCGGCCGCGCAGCTGGTAGAGCTGGGCCAATCCCAGCCGCTGCGAATCCACCACCACGATGGTATTGGCGTTGGGGATGTCCAGGCCGGACTCGATGATGGTGGAGCACACAAGGACGTCGGCCTCGCCTCGGACGAACTGCATCATCACCTCGGCCAGGTGGTGTTCCGGCATCTGGCCGTGGCCGACCACCACCCGGGCGTGCGGCACCAGCCGCTTGACCCGCTCCTCGGCCTTCTTGATGGTCTGCACCCGGTTATAGACGTAGAAGACCTGGCCCCCGCGCTGCAGCTCGCGCTGGATAACCTCGCGGATCAGATCGTCGTCGTCCGCGGTGACGAAGGTCTTGATCGGCAACCGATCCTCGGGCGCGGTCTGCACCACCGACAGGTCCCGGATGCCGGCGAGCGACATGTGGAGGGTGCGCGGAATCGGGGTGGCCGACAGGGAGAGCACGTCGACGGCGGCCCGCAGCTGCTTGAGTTTCTCTTTCTGCATCACCCCGAAGCGCTGTTCCTCATCGATGATGACCAGGCCGAGGTCCTTGAACTGGACGTCCTTCTGCAGCAGGGCATGGGTCCCGATCACCATGTCCAGCTCCCCGGTGCGCAAGCGCCGCAGGACATCGCGGGCCTCGGCGTCGCTGCGAAAGCGGGAGAGCATGTCGACGCTGACCGGGAAGGGACGCAACCGCTCCTGGAAGGTGAGCAGATGCTGCTGCGCCAGCACAGTGGTGGGCACCAGGATGGCCGCCTGCTTCCCATCCTGCACGGCCTTGAAGGCGGCGCGCAGGGCCAGCTCGGTCTTCCCGAAGCCGACGTCACCGGCGAGCAGCCGGTCCATCGGCCGCGAATCCTCCATGTCGGCCTTGATCTCGTCCATGGCCTTGATCTGGTCGGGCGTCTCCTCATAGGGGAAGGAAGTCTCGAGCTCCTGCTGCCAGGGTGAGTCCGCACTGAAGGGGTGCCCCTCGACCAGCTGCCGCTTGGAGTAGAGGTCGAGCAGGTCCCGGGCGATCTCTTCGACGTTCTCGCGCACCTTGCGCTTGGTTCGGTCCCATTCGCCCGACCCCAGCTTCTGCAGCCGGGGGGCCGCGTCGCCGCCACCGACATAGCGCTGGATGCGATCCAGGTGCTCGACCGGGATGTACAGCCGGTCGCCGTCGGCGTACTCGAGCTGCATGTACTCGCGTTCCTCGCCATGGTCGCCCATCAGGCGCATGCCGACAAAGCGACCGATGCCGTGGTCGACATGCACGATCAGGTTCCCCGGTTCGAAGTCGAGCTGCCAGGTGCGCGTGCTCCGGCGCACGATGCCGCGCCGAACTCGCTGCCGCAACCCCCCGAAGAGGTCGGTGTCTCCGTAGACCTCGACCTGCAGCGCCGGCACGGCGAATCCCTGCGCCACCGGCTGGTTGCCCAGCACGATCAACCCCGGCGCCAGCTCCGTGGTTGGGGGCTGGAAGAGCCCGCCGGCCGCGTACACGTCGCGGTCTTCGAGCAGTTCGCGCAGCCGCCGCTCCTGCTGGGTCGCGATCAGCACGCGGCCGTGGCTCTTGGACGTCGATCGGGTGTGGTCGGCGAAGGCGTCCAGCCGCCCGGCGTAGGCATCGATCGCAGAGAAGCCGAGATCGAGGGCATCCGATCCGGGGCTGCGAAGAACGTCGAGGACGCGCCAACCGGCGACCCGCTGCTGCAGCTCGTCGAGTGGGACCAGCCCAAATTTCAGATTTCTGGGGAGCTCACCCCGCTCCACCTCCACGCCCACGAGGTCGTGCAACTCCTGCTCCCGCTCCTTGGCTTGGGTCGCGGTCCGGTCCGAGTCGACCAATACGATCAGCGCATCCGGTGGTAGGTGGTCGAGCAGCGTGGGCTGCTGAGGGCTCAAGTAGGAGCCGAAGCCTTCAGCCCCGTCGAAATAGGCGCCGGCCCGCAGCCGCTCGATGTCCGCCGTCCAATCGTCGCGGACCTGGGGGAGCGCGTCCCGAAAATCGAGGGCCGCCAGCGCTTCAGCCGCGCGCTCCACCGCGGCGGGAGTGAGCACGATCTCAACCCCGGGGAGGATCCGAGCCTCGTTGACGCTCCCCACCGAGCCCTGCGTCTCGAGTTCGAACTCGCGCAGGGATTCCAGTTCGTCGCCGAAGAACTCCGACCGCAGCGGACGCCGCCGGTTCGGGGGAAAGCAGTCCAGGATGCCGCCCCGGATGCTGAACTCGCCCCGTCCCTCGACGGTGGGCTCACGCCGGTACCCCATCTCAGTTAGCTGGACCGCCAGGTCGCGCAGGGAGTAGGTCTGGCCGGCCGTCAAGGTAAACGCGCAGCGCCGCAAGTCTTCCACGGACAGCGTCGGCCGCGTCATCGCGACCCAGGACGTGAAGCAGACCAGCAGGCCACCGCGGGCCAGAGCGTCGATGGCCTCGATCCGCCGGCGCACGGTCTCCTCATCGGGTGCCAGGCGGTCGAAGGGCAGCGTTTCGATGGCTGGAAACACGACCGTGCGGGCCGCCTCCCCGAACCATGCCTGGGTTTCCCCAAACGAGCCTTCCGGATCCGCGGTGATGGCCACCACCGGCCGCTTCGCCCGCTCCGCCAGCCAGGCCAGGAAAACCGGAAGCGCGCTGGCTGGCATTCCGGTGGCGGGCAGGCGAGCGCTGTCGGCGGCCACCCAGCGGTCCAGCCCGTCGGCCGCCGGCAGATGATCCAGCAATCGGTTGAGGGTGTCACTCATCAGTTCTGCGCACGCAAAAATGCGCCCACGGCCAAAAACCGGGGCGTCGTAGCTAGCTTACCCGACATGCTCCCTGGTGACACGGGGCAATCGGCTTTAGCCCGGATCCACCGATCGGACGACGCAGATTGGGATGCGCGGCGAGATGAGCGGAAGGAGGCGACGAGCACGTGAAGGCGCGCACCCGTCGGTGCGTAACTGAACGCGCGCAGGAGACGACACCCCGCTCGCTCGCTGCGCGCCCAAGATGCAAGTTCGATTCGGTGGATTCGGGCTTAGGTCGGGCTCGAAACCATCCAGGTCAGGGTGCCGTTGAATTAGCAGATGAGATTGGATGCGCGAAGCCTGGCGCCGTTGCTGCTAGGGGCTCTACTCGTTGCGCTGCCGGCGTGCGTCATCGGCTCGGCCAAGGGTCCCTCGCCGAGTGCTTCGCCGTCTCCGACGGCGTCCAGCCAGGCTAGCCCATCGGCAAGCACCGGGCCGTGCTCACCGACCCCGTCGGTAGGCCAGACGCGCTCTCTCCCGGCCGTCCGGACGACGACCCCGGGCGACACTCTAGCCTTTATCCGGGACGGGAGCATCTACGTTCTGCCTTCCGGCGGGCAACCAATCATGCTGGTCGGCAACGTCGAGGCAGAATTCCTGAGCTGGTCGCCCGACGGTCAGCGCCTGACCTACATCGCCTGCTGGCAGGAACTGCGCGTGCTCGACCTGGCCAGTGGGATCGACCGAACCGTCATGGTTGATGTCCTGTATGAGCAGCAACGTCCCGGCTTTTCCGGCGACGGGCAGCGTGTTTACGCCGTGGTCTCGACGTCCCAGCCACCAGGGCTCCTGGATGTGGCCGTCGGCGTGGACCTGAGCACCGGAAACGTGGTGCGCGTTCCGATCCCTCCCCCCTTTGGGGCCCATGGCGGGGTTCCTCTCCCTGTCCGGAGCGTGCAAGGCAGCCGGTCCGGAAGGGAAGTCGCCTGGAGCGCCGCTCCGAGTCCGCCACAGCTCGTTGTGTTCAGCTCGACCGGCCAGGTTGAGCTCCGTCGAACCAGCGACACCACACCGGCATGGAACCCCACGGCCGAGCAGCTCGTCTATTCCACCT
Organism: Chloroflexota bacterium; assembly: GCA_005880615.1. Classification (GTDB taxonomy): domain Bacteria; phylum Chloroflexota; class Dormibacteria; order CF-121; family CF-121; genus CF-121. The sequence continues at coordinate 8,019 of VBID01000143.1, read as the reverse complement.
CGGGGCGTGGTTTGATCCTCCTCGACGTGGCCAGCGGGCGCGAACGGGTCCTCGACCAGGCGGGAGGCACCCATCCAGTGTGGTCACCAGATGGACAGCGCGTCGCATACGTCAAGATGATCTCCGACACTCCGACCATATACGTTATCGATGTCGCTACGGCAACATCGGCGCGCTTGGCAATGGACCCTGCAGACTTTCCCACCTGGTCGGCCGAGGGGCAATGGATCGCCTACCAGCGCCTGACGTCAAGCAGCCAGCCCGGCTATTGGGACAGCCTCGGCTTGAGGATGATGCGGGCCGATGGCTCTGGGACCCCCGTCAGGCTCACGCCTGACGACGGCTCTTCGGCACCCGTCTACGCGCCGCTGCCTCCTGGGCCGTAGCTCCCGGGTCTTCGGCCCTGGGCAATGAGACTAGACTGAAGCCCGACGCAGGTCCCGGCAGGCTCAGGTTCGGAGGGAAATGCCATGCCCGTCTATGAGTTCAAGTGCGGCGACTGCGGCCAGGTCTTCGAAGTGATGGGGACGTACGAGGAACGGGAGAAGGCGCACACGTGCCCCGGTTGCGGCAGCGAGAAGGTGAAGCAGGCCATCTCGCTCTTTTCGGCGAAGCCGCCATCGAGTAGCTTCTAAAGAACTCTCCTAAGTCACCCTCCCCCTCAGGGGGAGGGCAGGGAGGGAGTGTTCCAGCTCGACGGACGACGAGCGTTTCCTACACTGTCTCCGGCGTGAAGCTTCCCTTGCGCGGCCGCCTCTGGCGGCACCCGGACTTCCTCAAGCTGTGGACGGGCGAAACGGTCAGCCGTTTCGGCACCCAGGTCAGTCAGCTCGCGATTCCGACCGTCGCCATCCTCGTGCTCCACGCCGGGCCCTTTCAGGTCGGACTGATCGGCGCCCTGGAGTTTCTGTCCTTCCCGCTGCTCGGCCTGGTGGCCGGCGTCTACGCCGACCGGCTGAAACGCCGCCCGATCATGATCGTGTGCGACCTGGGGAGGATGGCGAGCCTGGGGTCGATCCCGGTGGCGTTTCTCCTGAACGCTCTGACCCTGCAGCAGCTCTACGCGGTGGCGTTGATCACCGGTATCTTCACGGTCTTTTTCGACGTCTCCTATCAGTCCTACCTGCCGGCCCTGATCGACCGATCCGACCTGGTCGAGGGCAACACCAAGCTGTCGGTCAGTGAGTCGGCCTCGCTGATCGGAGGTCCGCCGCTGGGTGGGTTCCTGATTCAGTGGATCGGCGGCGCCCGGGCGGTGGCCGCCGATGCCCTGTCCTACCTGATCTCGGCATTGGCCATCTGGGCGATCCGCAAGCCCGAGCCGGAGCCAAAGCCAGGGACCGAGGCCGGTGTGACCGGGTTTCTGCCAGAGATGCGCGAGGGTCTTGAGGTCGTTTTCAAGAACCCCATCCTCTGGCATATCGCCGGGTGCACCGCGACCAGCAATCTGGGTTCCAATATGGTCTACGGCGCGGTGTTCCTGATCTTCGTCTATAAGAACCTGCACCTGACGCCGGGGGAAGCCGGCCTGATCTTCGGCGTCGGCAGCATCGGCTTTCTGTTGGGGACCCTGGTCGCCTCCTGGATGATCCGCCAGTTGGGGGTCGGCCGGTCGCTCGCCATCAACATTGCCGGTGGCGGGCTCACCATCCTGGCGACGCCGCTGGCCATGCTGGGCGCGCCCGTGGTCGTCCTAATCGCCCTGTCACTCCTGGGCTCGTTCATCGGCGCCCCCTACAACATCGCCCAGGTGAGTCTCCGGCAAGCGATCACGCCGGACCGCGTGCAGGGCCGGATGAACGCCACCATGCGGACGATCGTCTGGGGGACCATCCCGATTGGCTCGTTTTTGGGCGGCGTGCTCGGGTCGCAGATTGGGATCATCCAGACCATCCTCCTGGGCGGGGCCATCAGCACGTTCGCGGCTCTCTGGATCGTCCTTGGCCCCGTCATCCGGGTGAAGGAGCAACCGGCTCCGGTGAGCGCGTGACCGCTGATTGGGACGCCCAGCGGTACCATCGGGTCTCCAACCCCCAGGTAACTTGGGGCCTTCGGGTCCTCGATCGCCTTGTGCTTCGCGGCGACGAGACGGTGATGGATGCAGGGTGTGGCACCGGGCGGCTGACGGCTGAATTATTGCAGCGCCTTCCTCGCGGTGGGGTGATCGCCGTCGACCAGTCCGCCGGGATGCTGAAAGCCGCCCGCAGCTACCTGGAGCCCCGGTTTGGCGGTCGGGTGGAGCTGGTCCAGGCCAATATTCTGAATGTCAAGGTGGACGCAGTCGACGGGGTCTTCAGTACGGCGACCTTCCACTGGATCCATGACCATGCGAGCCTATTTGCCCACCTCTACGGGCTGGTGAAGCCGGGTGGATTCCTGCACGCGCAGTGCGGAGGGGGGCCAAACGTCGCTCGCCTCCACCAGCGCGCGGCCGGCTTGATGCAGACCGATCCATTCGCCCCCCACTTCTCGAGCTGGACCGAGCCCTGGGAATTCGCCGACGCGGAGACCACGGCCAATCGGCTGCGAGCCGCGGGCTGGGCGGATATCAAGACCGAGCTGGAGCCGACGCCGGTCGTCTTCGACGGGCCAATGGAGTTCGCCGAGTTCATCGAAACGGTCGTTCTCCGACCCTATCTGGCGTACTTACCGAGCGCCGCCCTCCGGACCCAGTTCGTGGATGCCATCACCGCCCTGGCCGCTGCGGATCAGCCACCGTTTGAGCTCGACTACTGGCGCCTGAATATGCACGCTCGCCGGCCGGAACGAAGCCCGGATCCACCGAGCGGACGAAGCAGATTGGGATGCGGGGCGAGATGAGCCGAAGGCGGCGACGAGCACGCGAGGGCGCGCACCCGTTGCTGCGTAACCGAGCGCGCGCAGGAGCCAACGCACGGATCGCTCGCATCCGCGCCCAAGATGCGAGTTCGTTTCGGTGGATTCGGGCTAGGCTCGATGGCGTGACCCTCCTGGATCTCGGCCAGCCGCTCGATGCCGGCCACCACGGTGTCTTACACTTCGATTTCCGGGCCAATCGGCACGGGCGGAAGGAGGGAGCGTGAGCGCGACGCCTACCCAGGCGAAGGTCGTCGTGATCGGGGCCGGCATCGTGGGCAACAGCCTGGCTTACCACCTCGCCCGGCTCGGCTGGAAAGACATCGTGCTGATCGACAAGGGGCCGCTCCCAAACCCAGGCGGGTCGACCGGCCATGCGTCCAACTTCATCTTCCTGACCGACCACTCCAAAGAGATGACGCTGTTCACGCTGGACAGCGTCAAGCAATACCAGGACCTGGGGGTCTTCACGCAGAGCGGGGGCATCGAGGTCGCCCGCACCCAGGAAAGGGTCGAAGAGCTCAAGCGGCGGATGGCGTCGAGCAAGTCCTGGGGGATCGATTCCGAACTCCTGACGCCGGCCCAGGTCAAGGAACTGGTTCCGTTCATCAACGAGGAGATCATCCTGGGCGGGTTCTCGACGCCCGGCATCGGCACCGTCGATTCCCTGCGCGGCGGCACCCTGATGCGGGAGAAGGCCCAGGCCATGGGGGCCCTGACCGTGCTGCCGTTGACGGAGGTGTCCGGCATCGAGGTGGATCGTGGGCGGGTGCGCGCGGTGCGCACGTCAAAGGGCGATATTCAGGCCGACACCGTGGTCATCAGCAGCGGTATCTGGAGCCCGCGGATCGCGCGGATGGCGGGCGCCTCCATCCCGCTCAGCCCGGCGGTGCACCAGATGATCAGCGTCGGCCCGGTGCCGCTCTTCGCCGACACGGTGGGCGAGATCAAATACCCGATCATCCGCGACATGGACGTCAACGGCTACGAGCGGCAGCACGGAAGCGATATGGAGGTCGGATCCTACGATCATCGACCGATCCTCTGGGACCCGGAGAACATCCCGTCGATCGAGCAAGCCAAGCTGTCGCCCACCGAACTGCCGTTCACGAAAGAGGACTTCGACGAGTCGCTCGAGCACGCCCTGGAGCTGATGCCGGAGATTCTGGGCAACCCGAAGATCGGGATCCGCCACGCCATCAACGGCCTTCTCTCGCTCACCCCGGACGGGTTCCCGCTGCTGGGCGAGACCTCGGAGGTAAGGGGCCTGTGGTCGGTCACCGCCATCTGGATCAAGGAAGCGCCTGGCATCGCCCGCGCGGTCGCCGAGTGGATGACGCAGGGCGTTTCGGAGATCGATGCCTCGGGCTCGGACATCGCCCGCTTCTATGACCACCAGAAGACGAAGGCCCACATCGATGCCCGCTGCGCCGAAGGCTTCAATAAGACGTACGGCATCGTCCACCCGCGCGAGCAGTGGGCGTCGAACCGCAACGTCCGTCTCAGCCCCTTTTACCAGCGGGAGCAGGAGCTGGGTGCGGTCTTCTTCGAGACTGCCGGCTGGGAACGCCCGAACTGGTACGAGTCGAACAGGACGCTGCTCAAGGAGTACGGCGACCGGGTGATGCCCCGCCGCTACGAGTGGGAGGCGCGCTGGTGGTCGCCGATCATCAACGCCGAGCACCTAGCGATGCGGGACCGGGTCGGCATGGTCGACCTCTCTGCCTTCGCCGTCTTCGACGTGACCGGTCCCGGCGCGCTTGGCTACATGCAGAAGATGTGCGTCGTCCAGATGAACGTGCCTGCCGGGCGCGTCGTCTATACCTCGCTGCTCAACCCGGCCGGTGGGATCAAGGCCGATCTGACGGTCATGCGCCTCGGTGAGCACCACTTCCGGGTCGTGACCGGCGGGATGGACGGGATGCGCGACAAGAAATGGTTCACCGATCACCTGCCCGAGGACGGCTCCGCCCAGTTGAGCGACCTCACGTCGAGCTGGGCGACGCTCGGCGTCTGGGGCCCGCGGGCGCGGGACCTGGTCCAGTCCGTGACCAGCGCCGACATGTCGAACGCCGGATTCCCGTTCGGGACATGCCGGGCGATCGCCATTGGTCCGGTGCGCGTCATTGCCTCGCGCATCTCCTACGTGGGCGAGCTCGGCTGGGAGATTTACGTGCCCTTCGAGGAGGGCGCCCGGGTCTGGGACCAGCTCTGGGACGCCGGCCAGCGGCACGGCGTTGCCCCGGTCGGGATTGGCGTCTACGCCACGACCGGCCGGCTCGAGAAGTGCTATCGGGCCTACGGCAACGAACTGGAGCAGGAGTTCAACCTGGTCGAGTGCGGGCTGGCCCGGCCGCAGGTCAAGAAGGAGGACTTCGTCGGAAAGGAGGCGTATCTCAAGCAGCGGGCGGAGCCGGCCGCGATCACCCTCTGCACCCTGACGATCGACGACAACATCTCGAAGTCGGGATTCAAGCGATACCCGCAAGGGCGCGAGCCGATCATGACGCCGAACGGCAGGCCGCTCGTGGACCGGCACGGCCGCCGGTCCTACATCACCAGCGCGGGATCGGGTCCGTCGGTCGGCAAGACGATCCTGATGAGCTATCTACCGCCCGAGCACGCCAAGGTTGGCACTAAATTCTGTGTCGAGTATTTCGGCGAGCAGTACGCCGCCACTGTCGCGGTCGTCGGCCCGACGCCGATCTTCGATCCCGAGAACACGCGGGTGAAATCCTGATCCCGTGAACGTCCTCGTCTGCATCAAGCGCGTCCCCGCCACCGGCGGGCACATCGCGCTCACGCCGGACGGCCAGAACATCGATACGCGCTACCTCGGCTTCACGATCAGCCCCCACGAAGAGTGTGCGGTCGAGGAGGCCGTCCGGTTGATCGAGAAGCACGGCGGAAGCAGCACGGTGCTGACATTGGGGCCAGAGGTCGCGACCGAACAGCTGCGCGACGCGATGGCGCTCGGCATGGACCGCGCCGTCCTCCTCGAGACCGACGGCCGGGAATGGGACCCGGTGGCGACCACGGACGCGATCGTCGCGGCGATCGAGAGGGACCGGGCCGCGGGCCGCGACTACGACCTCCTGCTTTTCGGCAACGAGTCGGCGGACAGCGCCGGCTACCAGGTCGGCGTTCGGGTCGCCGCGGCGCTCGACCTTCCGTGCGTCACCGGAATCAAGGCACTCGAGATCCGGGAGGGAAAGGCCGCCGTCAGGCGCCAGACCGAGTCGGGATGGGAGACCAGTGAAGTCACGGTGCCGGCCGTGCTCACCGTGAAGGAGGGAATCAATCTGCCCCGCTATCCGTCCCTGCCCGGCCGACTGAAGGCCAAGAAGAAAGAGATCGAGCGAAGCCGGCCGCAGTGGGTGGACGGCGGATTGGAGAAGGTGCGCCTCTCGCTGCCGGTGCAGGCCGCCCACACCGTCGAGATGCTGGGCCAGAACGGTGACGTCGGGCCGCAGGTGGTCGAGCTGTTCCGTCGCCTGAGGTTGCTCTGACCATGGTGCTGGGCTTCATCGAGCACGTCGGCGGCGCCCCGACGAGCCTCTCGCTCGAGCTCCTCACGATGGCCAGGCGTCTCGCCCAGCGAATGGGAGTGCCGCTCGAGGCGCTGGTGATCGGCGGGAGTGGGGCCTCGGCTTCAGGGATCCTCGCGTCCTATGGGGTGAGCGTCGTGCATGTAGCGGACGACGAGCGGCTGAGCGCATATGCCCCAGCGGCGTGGGCGCACACCATGGTCCAACTGGTAGAGGCGGCCCATCCGGCGGTCGTGATCGGGACCGGGAGTGACCGTGGAGCTGAGGTCATGGCGCACGTCGCCGCGCGGCTGAGACTGCCGCTGGCCGCGAACTGCACCGAGGTGATACCCGGCAACCCGTTCCTCGTCACGCGCCAGCGATGGGGCGGCAGCCTGCTCGAGGAGGCGCGGCTCAAGGGCGCCGTGAAGCTCCTGACCGTGGCGCCGCATGCCGTGACCGTCGAGGCAGATGCAACGGCAACAGACATCGAAGTGGAGACCAAACGCCCGTCCCTCGAGGACAAGGACTTCCGGGTGACGGTCGTCCCGCAGGTGGAAGCCGATACCGGGAAGGTCTCGCTGGCTCAGGCCCGGGTGGTGGTCGGCGGCGGTCGTGGGGTGGGGAGCGCCGAAGGCTTCCAGGCGCTCGAAGAGTTGGCCAGCCTCCTGGGTGGGGCGGTCGGCTGCTCCCGCGCGGTGACCAGCCTGGGCTGGCGCCCGCACGCCGACCAGGTCGGCCAGACCGGGATGCGGATCGCGCCAGACCTCTATATCGCGTGCGGGATCAGCGGGGCGATCCAGCATATGGTCGGCTGCCGCGCGGCGAAGCACATCCTTGCGATCAACACCGACAAGGAAGCACCGATCGTGGCCCAGGCGGACTATGCCGTCATCGGCGACGTCAAAGCGGTGGTGACCGCTGTGACGAGCGAGATTCGCAGGCTCAAGCCCAGCTAGTCCCCTATCCCTATCCCTTGTTGAACTCGGTCATCGCCCGATCGACGCCCCGCTCTAACGCGGCGGTGATGGCATCGGCGGCGCGGGCGACGAGTTCCGGCAATGCCTCGCGCTCTCGCCCAGTAAAGGGACCGAGCACATACTCGATTCCGTCCCCTGCCGGGCGGCCCACGCCCACCCGAAAGCGGACGAACGCCTTCGTGCCAAAGGCGTCGATCAGCGAGTCGACGCCGTGATGCCCGGCGGAACTGCCCTCTTTGCGGATGCGCAGCCTGCCGAACGGGAGATCCATGTCGTCGTGGACGATGAAGGTACGCTCCAGTGGAACGGCGTATTTGGTCCGGAGCGCCTTAGCTGCCGACCCGGAGAGATTCATCATCGTCTGCGGCTTGGCCAGGATCAGCTCCCGGCCACCGTCGCGTACTGCGCCCGTCAGCGATTTCGCGGCGTGGCCCCGGACCTTGCCGTTATGGCGGCGGGCGAGTTCGTCCACCACCCGAAAGCCCACATTGTGCCTGGACTCCTCATAATCTTCGCCCGGGTTCCCGAGCCCGATGATCAGCCACCGATCGCCCCTGGGTTGCGCTGGTTTCCGCCTGAACACGCTGCGTAGATTAACCGCCAGGAGAGTTGATCTCTCTCCCCCTGACGGGGAGGGGCGGGGGAGGGGGTCTCGGGTACCCGGACTCTTAGACTTT
>VBID01000142.1 GCA_005880615.1 Chloroflexota bacterium | reverse complement strand
AGGTGCGAGACGACGACGTCAGAGTAAAAGATTTCCGCGCACGCAAAAGCCGTATCCAGATCCCGAAAGCGAACTTCGAGCACGCCCTCGCCCACCTGGTAGCGAAAGCCGCGGGCGATGAACCACTGAGGATCGTCGGGCCAGAGGATGGCGATGTGGCCCCCTGGTCGGACGACACGGAGCAGCTCCGCAAGGCCGGCGTCGCCACCCCGTCGGGGGTCAGCCCCGAACGCCGACGCGGACACCGCCAGGTCGACCGAGGCATCCGGCAGGGGCAGTACGTCGCTGAAGCCGGCGGCCACCTCGACGTTCTCGAGCCGACGACCGTTGATCTTCTGTTGGAGAAGTGCTCGCATGGGCGTGGCCGGCTCGATGGCATAGACTCGGGCAGCTCGCGCGGCGCACAACATGGTCAACCGTCCGGTCCCGGCCCCGACGTCGACCACACTCGCGCCGTCCAGCGGCAGCCTGGCGAGCAGGTCCGGGTGCAGCGGCTCGCCTTCGGTCAGGCGGTCGTAGAGCTCTGGCTCGTTCCAGTACAGGAGGTCCCAGGCCAGCGGGCCACTCGGATCGGCCGGCTCGGGCCCGGGCTGGAGCCGCGCCCGGGCGGCGGGCTCGATGGCCTGAAAGTGCTCGGGTCCATAGCGGCGTCCCAGCCCAGCCGGAACCGTGAGCCCCGGTCGCCATTGCGGATCAATCACGGCCACTGGCATTCGTAGCTTGTAGCCTAATGGCAATGGACGGCGCCGCTGAAGTTCGGATCACGCGTCGAGAGCATTTCAGCGCCGGTCACCGGCTCTTTCTCCCCGAGCTGTCGGACGCCGAGAACTATTCGGTCTTCGGGCCGTGCAGCAATCCGAAGGGGCATGGCCACAACTACCGGCTCGAGGTGACGGTGGCGGGGCCGGTCGACGCCCGCACCGGGATGGTGATGGACTTGAAGCGGCTACACGACGTCGTCCAGGCCGTCATCCTGGACAAGGTCGATCACCGCAACCTGAACCTGGAAGTCGACTTCCTGCAGGGCGTCCAGCCGACGACCGAGAATCTGGCTTGGGCGTTCTTCCAGGAGCTGGCCCCCCACATCCCCAAGGGCCGGCTGCGCCGCATCCGGCTCGAGGAGACCGATCGCAATAGCGCAGAATACGAGGAGCGCTGATGGCCCAACGCGTTCCTCGGCCCGAACCCGACCGGATGGAAGACCTGGTCCGGCGCCAGCTTGAGCTGATCGGAGAGGACCCGACTCGAGAAGGCCTTCGCGACACGCCGGCTCGGGTCGCGGAAAGCATGGTGTTCCTGACGAGGGGGTACCGGCAAGACATCAAGGAAGTCTTTGGCGACGCTCTCTACCACGAGAGGGTCAAGGACATGGTGGTGGTCAAGGACATCGAGCTCTACTCGCTGTGTGAACATCATCTGTTGCCGTTCTACGGCCGAGCCCACGTCGGCTACATTCCCGACGGGACCATCATCGGCCTCAGCAAGATGCCGCGGTTGGTCGACTTCTATGCCCGCCGCCTCCAGGTCCAGGAGCGGCTGACCCGCCAGATCGCCGAGTGTATGCTGGAACACCTCAAGCCGCTGGGGGTGGGCGTGGTGATCGAAGCCAATCATCTCTGCATGATGATGCGAGGGGTGGAAAAGCAGAACAGCCGGGCGATCACCAGCTGCATGCTGGGTAGCTTCCAGACCGACCCCAAGACGCGGGCGGAGTTCATGCAGCTGGTCAAGGGCACCCCAACCGTATAGCCGAGCTCTTCTGCGGCACTTCCGGTTTCTCGTACGAATCCTGGATCGGCCGCTTCTACCCGAAGCGAATCCGGGCGGCGGACATGTTGCCCTTCTATGCGTCCCGCTTGAACAGCGTCGAGCTCAACACCACCTTCTATCACTGGCCCAAGCCGTCGTCACTCCAAGCATGGGCGGCGGCCGCGCCTGAAGAGTTTCGGTTCGCCATCAAGGCGCATCGCTGGCTGGCCAACCCCCTCAACGTGGAGCGATTCGAAGCCGGGCTGCCGGAGCTCAGGGACCTGTATGGGACGCTGGGTCCGGCCCTGGGACCCCTGCTCTTCAAGCTGCCGCCGCCGGCCGCGGCGTCCACGGAGCGACTGGGCCAATTTCTTCGCCTGGTGCCCGCCGGGTGGCGGGTAGCGTTCGAGTTCAGCCATCCGTCGTGGGAGGCCGATGACGTCACCCGCTTGCTGGAAGACACCGGGGCGGCGGCGTGCGCCGTCGATGATGGTCCGGAGCGGCCTTCACCTCGGGGCGCCTACCTCTACCTGCGACTACGCCGCGACCGGTATGGTGCGAAGGCATTGGCCGGGTGGGCGGAGCGGATCACCGCGGCCCTGGCCCAGGGCCGCGATGCCTATGTCTACTTCAAGCACCAGGCGGCCGGCCCGGCGCGCGCCCAGCGGCTGCGGACATTAGTCCAAACATCCGCTCGCCCCATAGTCAGACCGGGGGTATAATCGGCCGCAGTATGGCCCGGTCCATGTGGCGCGGCGCGATCAGCTTTGGGATGGTGGCCATCCCGGTCCGGATGTATCTCGCCACCGAGGCCCAGTCCACCGTGTCGTTGCGGATGCTGTGTCCCCATTGCCAGCTGCCCATCAAGCAGCAGCGGCACTGCCCCACCGACGATCACGTCGTGCCCTTCAATGAAGTCATCCGCGGGTACGAAGTCTCCAAGGGCAAGTACGTGGTGCTGGACGATTCGGACCTGGACAAGCTGCCGCTCAAGACCACCAAGACCATCGACATCATGGAGTTCGTGGACGCCACCGAGGTCCCCCTGCCCCTGTACCTCAAGGCGGCCTACTACCTGGAGCCGGAAGAAGTCGGGGTCAAGCCCTATTTCTTGCTCAAGCAGGCGTTGCAGGACACGGGCAAGGTGGCGGTGGCCAAAGTCGCCCTGCGTGACCGGGAGCACCTCTGCCTGATCCAGGTGGAGGGCAAGGCCATCATGTGCAACACGCTGAACTGGCCGGAAGAGATCCGCTCGGCGGATGAGCTCAACCTGCCTGAGAAAAGCGTAAAGATCAGCGACAAGGAAGTCCAGATGGCCAACTCGCTGATCGAAAACCTCAGCGACACCTTCCAGCCCCAGCGCTACACGGATGACTACCGGGCCGCCTTCATGCAGATCGTGGAGCAGAAGCTGGCCGGGCAGGAAATCGTGGCGCCCACCGCCGCCGCCGAGCCCAAGGTGATGGACCTGATGGCGGCGCTCAAGGCCTCGGTCGAAGCCGCCAAGCAGGGCAAGAAGAAGCCGGGGGCCGAGCCGGCCGGGGCCGCTGCGCCGGCCTCCCGCAGGGTCAAGGTCGCCGCCAAGACCACGACGGCCAAGCCCGCCAGGCGCAAGACCGCCTGACCTCGCCCATGGCGCGGGGGTCCAGCGCAAAGGCGGTCGAGCTCGACCTCCCCTTCACCAGCGCCCTTCCGGACCGGATTCGCCCCATGCTGCCCATGCTGGCCGCCGAACCGTTCGACTCACCCGCCCACTGCTTCGAGGTGGCCTGGGATGGCGTCCGGGCGATGGCTTCGCTGAGTGGCGACCGGCTGCGGCTGATCGGTCGCAGCGGCCAGGATCTCACCGCCGCGTATCCGGAGCTGGAAAGGCTGAGCTTGCTGCTGCCGCCGGGGACGATGGTCGACGGCGAGCTGATCGTGGCCGACCGGGAAGGGCGGCCCGACCTGGCAGCCCTGCAGGAACGGCAGCAGGCACAGGACCCATACGACATCGCGGCGGGAGCCCGCACCCACCCAGTCACGTACGTCGTCTACGACATCCTGTTCCGCCGCGGCCGGTCGCTCCTGCCCGACCCTCTGCACCGGCGGCGCGAGACGCTCAAGGACACGCTGGGCTCGACCGGGTCGATCTACGTCCCCGGAGCCCTGGAAGCGGAGGGGATTGCGTTCTTCGAGGCCGCCCAGGAAAAGGGACTGCAGGGGATCGTGGCCAAGCGGCTGGACAGCCCGTACACGCCCGGCCGCCCGCATCAGGCCTGGCTGCTCATCCAGGCGGTGCGCCAGGCAGACTTCGCGGTGCTGGCCTTTACCCCCGGCCGTGGCGATCATCCGCTGCAGGGGTTGATTGTCGGCAGCTACGACGGCAATGGCTACCGGCCCGTCGGTCGGGTATCAGGAGGCTACGACCTGCGGGCGGCCCTCCGGCTGCGCCGGCTGTTGGACCCGTTGCCGAGAGCGAGCGCGAGCCCGGGCGAACGGTGGGCGGGCGATGAGGTCTGCTGGGTCGAGCCGCGAGTGGTGGTCTCGGTGAAGTTCAGCGAGTGGGACCAAACCGGCCAGCTGCGCTTCCCGATCTACTGCGGGCTCAAGCCCGACGTGAGCCCCAACGAATGCGTGCGGCTGCCCATGGTCGAGCGGCCGCCGGCCGACCGGCCGCGCGTGGCGATCGAGCTGCCCACCCTGCCACTACAGTAGATCCCGTGAAAGTCGCCGTCCGCCTGCGGGTGAACGGACAAGACACCGAGCTGTTGGTGCCGCCCTACAAGACGGTCCTCGAGATTTTGCGGGAAGACCTGGGCCTCACCGGCACCAAGCATGGGTGCGAGCTGGGCGAGTGCTCGACCTGCGGCATCCTGGTCGACGGCAAGCCCTTTCTCTCCTGCCTGGCGCTGCCGCTGGACCTGGAAGGCCACGAGATCACGACCATCGAAGGCCTGGCCGAGGGTAGCCGGCCACACCCGCTGCAGGTCACCTTTGCCGAGCTGGGCGCCGCGCAGTGCGGCTATTGCACGCCCTCGATGATCCTGACCGCCAAGGCGCTCTTGGATACCGATCCCCACCCCTCGCGGGCTGCCATCCAGCAGGCGCTGGCGGGCGTGCTCTGCCGGTGCACCGGATATCTCAAGATCTTCGAGGCGGTCGAGCTGGCGGCATCACGGCATGGCTAAGACGCAGGCCGACGAGCTGGCTGTCGTTGGCAAGTCGCTGCCAAAACCCGACGCCATGGGCAAGGTCAGCGGGCAGGCACGGTTCGCCGATGACCTGATGCTGCCGCGCATGCTCTTCGCCCGCATCCTGCGCAGCCCACTGCCGCACGCCCGCATCCGCCAGGTCGATGCTTCGCGGGCCCGCGCCATGCCAGGGGTGCAGGCGGTGCTGACCGGCGAAGACCTGCCCATCAAGTACGGCATCCTGCCGGTCAGCCAGGATGAAGAGGCCCTCTGCTCCGAAAAGGTTCGCTACGTCGGTGACCCGGTGGCGGCGGTGGCGGCCACCGACGAATGGATCGCCGACGCGGCCCTGGAAGCCATCGACGTGTCCTTCGAGGCGTTGCCCAGCGTGATGAGCATCGACGAGGCACTCGCTCAGCCAGGCGAGCCGATCCATCCCCGGGGCAATGTGCACAAGGCCGTGGCGCTCGAGTTCGGGGACACGGAGGAGGGCCTCCGGTCCGCCGACCATACCCGCGAGGATGTGGTCTTCTTCGAAGGCAATACCCACCTCCCCATGGAGCAGCACGCCGCGGTGGCCCAGTATGGCCAGGACGGCAAGCTCACCGTGTGGTCGTCGACCCAGACCCCGCACTACGTTCACCGGGCCCTGGGCAAGGTGCTCGAGCTGCCGATGAGCCGGATCCGGGTGATCGCCACCCCGAACGGCGGCGGATTCGGCGGCAAGAGCGATATCTTCGCCCACGAGATCGTGGCGGCCAAGCTGGCCATGGTCACCGGCCGGCCGGTGAAGATCACGCTCACCCGCGAGGAGGTCTTCTATGCCCACCGCGGGCGCCACCCGGTCTTGATGAAGGTGCGCACCGGCTTTCGCCGGGACGGCCGCATCACGGCCATGCAGTTCCAGAGCTTCCTTGACGGCGGCGGGTATGGCAGCTACGGCGTGGCCAGCACCTACTACACCGGCGCCCTGCAGACCGCCACCTACGCCATCCCTCGCTATCGCTTCGAGGGCGTTCGCCTCTTCACCAACAAGCCGCCCTGCGGGCCCAAGCGCGGGCACGGGACGCCCCAGCCCCGCTTTGCGCTGGAGGTCCACCTGGACAAGGTGGCGGACGAGCTGGGCCTCGACCCGGTCGCCATCCGCCGCCGGAACCTGGTGCAACCAAACAGCCAGACGGTCAACTGGCTTCGGATCACGAGCTGCGGCCTGGAGGCCTGCATGGATCGGGTGGTGGCCGACTCGCGCTTCCTGGAGCGGCGCACCGCGATGCCCAGCGGCCGCGGCCTCGGGTTCGCGGTCAGCTCCTACCTCTCTGGGGCGGGCACCGCCATCTACTGGAACGACATGCCGCATTCCGAGGTCCAGGTCAAGGTCGACCGGGGCGGCGGGGTGTCGGTGCTGTGCGGCGCCATCGACATCGGGCAGGGTTCCGATCACATCCTGGCGGCCATCGTGGCCGAGGTCCTGGGGGTTTCGCTGCAGGACATTCAGCTCACCACCGCGGACACCGACCTGACCCCCATCGACCTGGGCAGCTATTCCTCGCGGGTCACGTTCATGGTGGGCAACGCCGCCATCGCCGCCGCCCAGAGGGTGCGCCAGCGACTGGCCGAGGCCGCCGCCCGGATGCTGCACTGCGAATCGGACGAGCTCAGTTTCCGGGGAGGCCAGGTCGGCCGGCGGGATCATCCCGGCGAGGCCATCTCATTCGCCCAGACAGTCCAGGCCGCCGAAGCTGGCGAAGGGTTGATCAGCGCCAGCGGCAGCTACACGCCGCCCAAACTGGCGGGGCCCTACAAGGGCTCCGGGGTGGGGCCCAGCCCGGCCTACTCGTTCTCCGCCGCGGTAGTGGAGGTGGAGTGCGACCCGCGAACGGGCGAGGTGCGGGTACCGGAGGTCTGGATCGCGCACGACATCGGACGGGCCATCAACCCGGTGCTGGTGGAGGGACAGGTCGAGGGTAGCGTGTACATGGCGCTGGGCGAGGCGCTGATGGAAGAGCAAACGTTCCGGATCGGCGTCCACAAGTTTCCGTCGATGCTGGAGTACAAGAGCCCGACCACCCTGGAGATGCCGGTGGTTCACACCAGTCTTGTCGAAAGCCTCGACCCGGAGGGGCCGTTCGGGGCCAAAGAGGCCGGTCAGGGACCCTTGCTGCCGGTGATCCCTGCCATCGCCAACGCGGTATACAACGCCCTGGGGGTCCGGATCGACGAGATCCCGATCACGCCCGAGAAAGTGCTGCGGGCGCTGGCTCAGCCGTCGCGGCGGGTCGGGCCTAAAGGGGTGCCGCGATTCGCCTTTCCGTCCCCGATCCAGGCCGCGCGACCGCCGGAATGGGAGGGGAAGTAGTGCTGCGGCTGCCGCCCCTTCGGTACCTGCGTCCCACCTCGGTGGAGGCCGCCGCCGAAGCGGTCGCCGAGCATCCGGGGGCCATGCTGATCGCCGGCGGGACGGACCTGGTGCCGAACCTCAAGCGCCGGCAATTCGATGCGCCGGTGCTGGTCAGTCTGCGGGGGATCGCGGGGTTCGATGGCATCCAGGGTGAGCCGGGACGGGGCATGGTCATCGGCGCCGGTGCCACGCTGGACCAGGTCGCCACCCACCCGGCGCTCCAAACGGCCTACCGCGCGCTGGCCCAGGCTGCCGGGTTCGTGTCCACGCCTCAGATCCGGCACATGGGAACCATCGGTGGCAACCTGCTGGTCGATCCGCGCTGCAACTATTACAACCAGAGTGCGGCCTGGCGCCAAGCGGTCGGCTACTGCCTGAAACGCGACGGCGATATCTGCCTGGTGGCGCGCAGCTCGCCCCGGTGCTGGGCGGTCTCGTCCTCGGACAGCGCACCGGTGGCCCTGGCGCTGGGGGCCGAGCTGACTCTTCGCGGTGCTGAAGGGGAACGCCGCGGGGCAGCGGCCGACCTCTATCGCGACGATGGCATCGTGTACACGACGAAGCGAGCGGACGACGTCATCGTGGGGATCCATCTCCCGGCGGCGCCGGCCATGACCAGCGCCTACTGGAAGTTACGGCGGCGCGGATCGTTCGATTTCCCGGTACTGGGGGCCGCGGTGGCGCTGGACTGGGCCGACGGCATGGTCCGGGTGGCGCGTGGCGCCCTGGGGGCCGCCGGCTCTCGTCCAGTTGAAGTCAGCCACTTGCTGACTCCCCTGGTGGGTCGCCGTCCGGACGACGAGCTGATTGCCCAGGTGGCCGAAGCCGCCGAGAAACCAGCGAGGCCGCTGGACAACACCGACTTCTCGCACTATTGGCGAAAACGGATGACCCGGGTGCTGATCGAGCGGGCGCTCCGAGACGCCTGCGGCCTAGATCCGCTGGCCGGGCGCCTCACCGCGCAGACCAGGTCCGGCCAGGCCGCCTGAACGCCCCTTTAGACGGCTGACGAAAGGCCGATCAGGGCGCTGAGCAGCAGCCAGCCCAGGCCCACCGCGGCCAGGCTCCACCCCAATATGGCCGTAAGCGGGATCTGACGGCGCCGGCGCCAAACTGGCCGGATTTGATCTGGATCTTGAGTGGAAATCACTATGTTTCTGTCCCAATTAATAATATCCGGTTTACCACTAGCGTCACTATCATCATAGCCAGAAACGTCTTGTGGGGCTAGTTCTGTACTGATCAAGGATGAGACTCCCGACACCCGCCAATCTTTCAGTCTGCCTCCCCCACGGCGGCGGGTGGGCGAGCACTCTGTTCCCTCCCTCCGCGGGGAGGCACCAACCGCCCCTCCCCTACGGCGAGCGGGAAATATCGTCCCCTCCCTCCGAGGAGGGCAATTAAGTCCCCTCCCCTCGGGGGAGGGGTAGGGAGGGGCCCAGGTCAAGGCTTGAGGTCCCAGGCCCGCAGCTCGTCCAGGGCCTGGTAGGCGGTCAGATCGTATTGGGCCGGCGTGATCGAGACGTAGCCCTTGCTGACCATGGCCACGTCGGCGTCTTCGGCCGTCTCCATGGGGCGGAAGGTACCGGCCAGCCAGTAGTACTCCTGCTGGCGGGGGTCGGTTCGCCGCTCGAACTGCTCCTCCACTCTCGACTCCCCCTGCCGGGTGATGGCGACGCCCTTGATCTCCGCCTCCGCCAGGTTGGGCACGTTGACGTTGAGCAGCACCTTGGGCGGCAGGCCGTGGCTGAGCACCGCCAGCGCCAGCTTGCGGGTGAACCGGGCCGCGTACGTGTAATCGGGCTCGGTGAAGGTAGCCAGCGACACCGCGATGGAAGGGATGCCCAGGATGCGGGCTTCGGTGGCAGCCGAGACCGTGCCCGAGTAGATCACATTGGTGCCGGTGTTGGCGCCCAGGTTGATCCCTGAGACCACCAGGTCAGGCGGCCGCGGCAGAATGGCCTTCACCGCCAGCTTCACGCAGTCGGCCGGCATGCCGTTCACCGCGTAGCCGAAGCGCGCACTTCGCCGCACCACCTCCTTGGCCCGTAGCGGCAGCAGGAGGGTGATGGCATGGCCGACAGCGCTGCGTTCCGCATCGGGAGCAACCACCTCCACCTGGCCGACCTTTCGCAACTCCTGCCAGGCGGCCAGGATGCCGCCGGCGTAGATGCCATCGTCGTTGGTGAGGAGGATCAGCGGTCGCGGCACGCTGCTCATGATGACTTAGCCCAGTGGATCTGGGCTAAGCCCGGATCCACCGAATCGAACTCGCATCTTGGGCGCGGATGCGGCCGATCCGGGCGTCGTCTCCTGCGCGCGCTCGGTCACGCATCGACGGATGCGCTCCCTCGCGTGCTCGTCGCCTCCTTCGGCTCGGCACGCCCCGCATCCCAATCTGCGTCGTCCGATCGGTGGATCCGGGCTCAGAATCGGGCGACTATACTTAGGGCTGGTCGAGCGGCGCACAGCTGGAGGCGAGGGCCATGGACGATCCGATTCTCGAGTTTCTGCGGTCCCAATCCCACAACTATCGCTGCCGCGTGTGCGGATCCAGCCACAAGGGGTCGCAGCTCCGCAAGATCGGGCAGCAGAACAACAAGGTCGTGGTCCAGGTGACCTGCGGCCGCTGCCGGGACTCGTTCATGCTGCACATCCAGTTCGCCGGAGCGCTGAGCGCCGAGGTGGAGGAAGTGACCGCCGTGGTCCCCTCTCCGCGGGATGCCGAGGAAATCGTGGGCGATCCGGTTACCCACGACGAGGTGCTCGATGCCCACCAGCGGCTGGCGGGCTTTCAGGGAAAGCTAACCGACCTGATCGGCTAGCGCGCCGGCGCTTTTACAGCAGCCGTCCCAGGAAGGCGACCCCGAAGGGAATGAGCAAGGCCAGCAACGACGCGACGATCGCGATCAGGTTAGGAAGCTGCCGCGGGTCGCGCATGCCGACATACGTGAGATAGGCTGCCACGGCTGCACTCCCGACGACCGCGATGGCCGCCAGGCCGCGCACCAGTTCCGGGTACTCCGTGTAGAAGCGAGTCTGGCGGCGGCGGGCGATGCCGATGAGCCAGAAGACGACGAGGCCGTTCAGCACCAGTGAGCTGATCAGCGCGCAGGCGGCGATCAGCAACCGGAACTGAGCGAGGTGGGCCATCACGAAGGCCGACAGATTCACCATCAGGATGCCCAGCGGGGTCACGATGCCGATGGCCAGCAGGACGGTGCGCCGGTTGGCGCGGATGCGGACCACGTCAGGTGACGGCCAGCTTCCGGGCGTACTCGGGTCGCGCCCAGGCCTGGCTGCGCAGGACGTGGTCGAGGCGGCGCACCGCGTCCCAGATGTCGACATAGCGCGTATACAGGGCGGCGAAGCCGAAACGCATCAGGTCGGGCGTCCGAAAGTCGCCGATCACGCCCTCGTCGATCAGGGCCCGCATCACCCGGTACGCCTGCGGGTGGCGGACGGCGACGTGCGACGCGCGCAGAGCGGCGTCGCGCGGGGAGGCGATCTCCAGATCGAACCCATCGATGGTGTCCACCAGGCGGATGAAGAGGTCACCCAGCGCCTGGGACTTCCGGCGGGCCGCTGGCAGGTCGACCTGCAGCCATAGGTCGACGCCGACCTCCAGCGCCGCCATGGCCAGGATGGGCGGCGTCCCCGCCACCTGGCGCCGGACCCCGGGAGCCGGGCGGTAGCGCGCCTCGAAGCCGAATGGGTCCGCATGTCCCATCCAGCCGGTGAGCGGCGAGCGCAGGGCCTCTTGCCAGCGCCGGGCGACGAACAGGTAGGCGGGGGCGCCGGGGCCGCCGTTTAAGTATTTGTATCCGCAGCCGACCGCGAGGTCGGCCTGGCTGGCATTCAGGTCGACCGGAAGGGCTCCGGCGCTGTGCGAGAGGTCCCACAGCGCCAGCGCGCCACGTCGGTGGGCAGCGTCGGTCAGGCGCGGCATGTCATGGAATGACCCACTCGCATAATCGACATGGGTGAGGGCGAGTACCGCCACCCTGTCGTCGAGGGCCCGCTCGAGGTCGGCCCTCTCGACGACCCGAACCGCATGAGCGCCGCCGAGCAGATCCACCAGCCCTTTGGCGATGTAGAGGTCGGTTGGGAAGTTCTGCGCCTCGGTCAGGATCGTCGGTCGGCCGGCATGCAGCTTGGCAGCTGCAGCCAGCAGCTTGAAGAGGTTCACCGAGGTGCTGTCGGTGGCGACTACCTCGCCCGGTTCCGCCCCGATGAGGCGGGCGATCTTGTCGCCGATGCGCGACGGGGCGTCGATCCAGTGGGCCGTGTTCCAGCTCCGGATCAGGCCGGTGCCCCACTCCTCGCGGACCACGTGGTCCAGTCGCTGAGCGGTCGCCTTGGGCAGCGCGCCCAGCGAGTTTCCGTCCAGGTACACGACGCCCTCGGGGCATTCGAACACATCGCGCCATTGCGCCAGGGGATCCTGCCGGTCGAGCTCCACGCATGCGTCGCGATCCATGGCCCGCCTACCTCCGCAGGGTTGCGTAGCCGCCGCGGTAGAAGATCAGCGGCGGGTCGTCGCGCAGCACATCGGCGTTGACGACCTCGCCCAGGAAGATGGAGTGATCGCCGCCGTCGTAAACCGCCTGCACCCGTGCTTCCAGGAAGGCGATGGCCTGGGGCAGGATGGGGCAGCCGGTCACCCCGATCCGGTAGCTTCCGGGGGCGAATTCGACGCCCGCCAGGCGGCGGTCATCGGCGAAGAAGCGGGAGGTGGCTTCGTCGTTGGTCCCCAGGATGCTGGCACCGTACAGGTGGCTCTCCAGCAGCAGGGCGTGCATGCGGGTGGTCTTCTCGATGGTGGCGAGGACCAGCAGCGGCTCCAGGGACACCGAGCAGAAGGCGCTCACGGTCATTCCGTGCAACTGCTCCCCGACGATGGTCGTGAGGACGGTTACGCCGCTGGGGAAGTGGCCCATGACGGAACGAAACAGGGCCTGGTCGGGGGCGGCCATCGATCAATTAAAGCTGATGCGGGATGGCCCAACCTCCACACGTCGACAAACTCCCCTCCGCTTGGGGAGGGGCAGGGGAGGGGGTATGTGGCCGCCGGCGCATTATTTGTCTCGTGGCGCTCTACGATCTACCGCTCGAACAACTGGAGTCATACCGCCCCGCGCGAGACGAGCCCGCCGACTTTGACGCCTTCTGGCACGTCACGCTCGACCAGGCTCGCTCGCACGCAAAACCGCCGGTCTTCGCTCCGACCGAGGTCGGGCTTCGGTCGCTCGAGACGTTTGACGTGACATTCTCGGGGGCAGAAGGTCATCCCATCAAAGGATGGCTGCTGGTGCCGCGCCATCGATCTGGCGCACTGCCGGTCGTCGTCGAGTACCTCGGCTACGGAGGAGGCCGCGGTTTCCCATTCAACTGGCTGACCTGGTCTGCCGCCGGCTACGCCCACTTTGTGATGGACACCCGCGGCCAGGGGAGTGGTTGGCTCCCAGGCGATACGCCCGATCCCGAGGCCGTCGGGGCCGGCAACCCGCAGTTCCCCGGTTTCATGACCCGCGGGGTGTTGAGTCGCGAGTCCTACTACTATCGCCGCCTGTTCACCGACGGCGTGCTTGCCGTTGGGGCCGCTCGGCAGCATCCTGCTGTGG
Source organism: Chloroflexota bacterium (assembly GCA_005880615.1). Taxonomy (GTDB): domain Bacteria; phylum Chloroflexota; class Dormibacteria; order CF-121; family CF-121; genus CF-121. The sequence goes on along the minus strand of VBID01000142.1, from coordinate 17,862 downwards.
ATCCCAAACGGGTCGTGTTGGCCGGGGTCAGTCAAGGAGGCGGGATATCGATCGCCGTCAGCGCGCTGGAACCCTCGATCAACGCGGCGCTAATCGACGTGCCATTCCTTTCGCACTTCAAGCGGGCCATCGAGATCACCGACGCAAACCCATACGTCGAACTCGCTTTCTGTCCATCCACCGCGACAAGTCGGCCGCGGTGTTCAAGACTCTGAGCTACTTCGATGGCATGAATTCGCGACGCGCGCGCGAGTGCCGGCACTCTTCTCGGTCGGGCTGATGGACGAGATCACGCCCCCTTCGACCGTCTTTGCCGCCTACAACCACTGGGTCGGTCCCAAGTCGAACTCCGTCTGGCCCTACAGCGGTCACGACGCCGGGGAGTTGCATCACACGACGGCCAAGTTCAAATTCTTGGTGGACAGGGGCATCGTGCCCCCGGGTTAGCATCCGGCAGAGCCTGCTGACCCTCCCCTGCCCCTCCCTGAGAGGGAGGGGACCACAGGGTGCCGTATACTATGAATGTCCGACTAGTCCAGTCGGAGATCTATGAGATTTTCCACTCGCTCTGAGTACGGCATCCGCGTCATGGTTCGCCTGGGCCGCCAGTACGGCAACGGGCCCGTGCCCCTCTCCGAACTCGCCCAGGAGGAAGGGCTGCCGGCCGCCTACCTGGAGCAGATCGCCGGGCAGCTGCGGCGCACCGGGCTGGTCTCCAGCCGCATGGGTGCCCGGGGCGGCTATGTCCTCGCCCGCCAGCCCGAGCAGATCACCATGGCCGACATCGTCCGCAGCCTGGAGGGCTCGCTGGCGCCCGTGAGCTGCCTGGCGGAGGGCGGCGGTCCGGATGAATGCACCCACGCCGACGTCCCCTGCTCGGCCCACTCCTTCTGGGAGCGGCTGCAGGCGACGGTCACGGCCACCCTATCGTCGGTCACCGTGGCCGACCTGATGGAAAAGGCAGAGGGAGCGCCGGCATGATCGAGACGCGCAGCTTGGACGTGACCGCCATCCGCGAGGATTTTCCCATCCTCGATCGGGTGATCAACGGCAAGCCGCTGGTCTACCTGGACAGCGCCGCCACGTCCCAGAAGCCGCGGGCCGTGATCGACACCATGACCGACTACTACTCTCGCTACAACGCCAACCCCCATCGAGGGGTGTACCAGATCAGCGAGGAAGCCACCGCCGCCTACGAATCGGCGCGGCAGCGGGTGGCCACCTTCATTAACGCGCCCAGTCCCAAAGAAATCATCTTCACGCGCAACGTCACGGAGGCTATCAACCTGGTCCGCTACAGCTGGGGCCGGGCGAACGTCCACCAGGGCGACCGGATCCTGCTGACCGAGATGGAGCACCACAGCAACCTGGTGCCCTGGCAGCTGCTGGCCGCCGAGGTGGGCGCGGAGCTGGACTTCCTGCTCATCGACGACCGCGGCCGTCTCGTCCTCGATGACCTGGCCCAGAAGGTGGCGGGGGCGCGGCTGGTGGCGCTCACCCACCAGTCCAATACGCTCGGCACCATCAACCCGGTGAAGGAGATCGCCCGGGCGGCGCACCAGGCTGGCGCGCTGGTCCTGGTCGATGGCGCCCAGGCCGTCCCCCATATGCCGGTGGACGTGCGCGACCTGGACGTGGATTTCTACGGGTTCTCCGGGCACAAGATGTGTGGGCCTACGGGCATCGGGGTGCTGTGGGCGCGCCGGTCGTTGCTCGACGCAATGCCACCCTTCCTGGGTGGCGGGGACATGATCAAAAAGGTCACGCTCGACCACGCCACCTGGAACGATCTTCCTTGGAAGTTCGAGGCCGGGACGCCCGCGGTCGCCGAGGGGATCGGCCTAGGCGCCGCCGTGGATTACCTGTGCGGCATCGGCATGGACCGGGTCCGGGCCCACGAGCGTACCCTGCTCGATTATGCGTTGGAGAAGCTCCAGGATGTCCCGCAGATCACGGTCTATGGCCCCCAGGATCCGGACATCCATGGCGGGGCGGTGTCGTTCAGCCTGCCCGACATCCACCCGCACGACCTGGCCACCCTGATCGATCAGGAGGGCATCGCCGTCCGAGCCGGCCACCACTGCACCCAGCCGCTGATGGAGCGCCTGGGCGTGCCGGCGACCACCCGGGCCAGCTTCTATCTCTACAACCGGCAGGACGAGGTCGACCAGCTGGTGGAGGCCATTGTTCGAGCCCAGAAGGTGTTTGCATGACCAGCGACCTGTACCGGGAACAGATCCTGGACCACTACAAGAACCCGCATAACTTTGGGGAACTGGACGACGCCGATGTCGCCCAGGAGGGCGACAACCCGCTCTGCGGGGACGTTATCACCCTCTACCTGAAGCTGGACGATGGCAAGCTCAGCCGGGCGACCTTCCGCGGTCGCGGCTGCGCCATCAGCCAGGCCTCGGCCTCCATGCTGACCGACATGATCGTGGGCAAGCCCATCGATGAGCTCAGGCATTTCCCCACCCAGGCGGTCCTGGACGAGCTGGGGGTGCCCATCAGTCCCGCCCGCATGAAGTGCGCCACCCTGGCGGTCAACACCCTGCGCGTCGCTCTCAACGGGGGAGCGGGAGGGGATGACGATGACTGATTTGACTAGGGAGGCCACGGGTACGATTGCAGAGAGCACGATGACCGATTTTGAGATCAAGAATCTACGCGTGAGCGTGGAAGGCCGCGAAATCTTGAAGGGCATCTCGCTCGGGATCAGCAAGGGCCAGGTCCACGCTGTCATGGGCCCCAACGGCTCGGGCAAGAGCACGTTGTCGCACACCTTGATGGGTCATCCCAATTACAAGGTGACCGGTGGGGAAGTCCTCTTCAAAGGTCAGAACATCCTCCTCCTGCCCACGGAGCAGCGGGCCAAGCTCGGCCTGTTCCTGGCGCTGCAGTACCCGGTCGTGGTGCCCGGCATCACCATGAGCAATTTCCTGCGAACCGCCCTCAACGCGAAGCGCGGCTACGACGGCAAGGACAAATCGAAAGCGATCAGCCCCAAGGAGTTTCGCGCCCTGCTCAAGGACGAGATGGCGGTCCTCCGCATGGACGACTCGTTTCTTCCGCGCTACGTGAACGAAGGGTTCAGCGGGGGCGAGAAGAAGCGGGCCGAGATCCTGCAGATGGCCATCCTCAAGCCCGAAATTGCCATCCTGGATGAGACAGACTCCGGACTGGACATCGACTCCATCAAGTTCGTGAGTGAAGCGGTCAACCGGATGCGGGGGCCGGGCCTGGGTGTGCTCATTATCACCCACTACACGCGGGTCCTCAAGTTCATCACCCCGGACTTTGTGCATGTGCTGGTCAATGGTGAGTTCGTGCTCTCCGGAGGCCCCGAGGTCGCGGACCGACTCGAGGCCAAAGGCTACTCGGAATGGGTCAAAGAATCGCCGACCAAGGAGGTCAAGTAATGGCCGTCGTTCCCAAGATCAATGTCGGCGACAACTACAAGGAGCAATACGGGTTCTTCGACCCGGAGAAGTACGTCTTTAAGGCCAAGCGCGGGCTGAGTCCCGAGGTGGTCAAAGAAATCTCCTGGATGAAGAGCGAGCCGGCCTGGATGACCAAATTCCGGCTGCACGCCCTGGAGATCTACTACAAGCGGCCGCTCCCCACCTGGGGCGCGGACCTGTCCAAGATCGACTTTGACAACATCTTCTATTACCTCAAGTCCACGGAGGGCCAGGGCAAGACCTGGGAGGACGTCCCGGAGGACATCAAGCGCACGTTCGACCGGCTGGGTGTGCCCCAGGCGGAGAAGAAGTTCCTGGCCGGCGTGGCTGCCCAGTACGAGTCCGAGGTCGTGTATCACTCCCTGCACAAGGAGCTGGCGTCCAAGGGCGTCATCTTCCTGGACACGGACAGCGGGCTGCGCGAGCACCCGGACCTGTTCAAGGAGTATTTCGGGACCATCATCCCACCGGGGGACAACAAGTTCGCCGCGCTCAACAGCGCCGTCTGGTCGGGCGGATCGTTCATTTACATCCCCAAGGGGGTCAAGGTGGAGATCCCGCTGCAGGCCTACTTCCGGATCAACGCCCAGAACATGGGCCAGTTCGAGCGCACCCTGATCATCTGCGACGAGGACAGCTTCGTGCACTACATCGAGGGCTGCACGGCGCCGGTCTACTCCAGCGACTCGCTGCACTCGGCGGTGGTGGAGATCGTCGTCAAGCGGGGCGCCCGCTGCCGGTACACCACGGTGCAGAACTGGTCGACCAACGTCTACAACCTGGTCACCAAGCGGGCGGTCGCCTACGGGGATGCCACCATGGAATGGGTGGACGGCAACCTGGGGTCGCAGATCACCATGAAGTACCCCAGCATCTACTTGATGGAGCCGGGCGCCAAGGGTGACGTGCTGAGCGTGGCCTTCGCCGGCAAGGGGCAGCACCAGGACGCCGGCGGCAAGGCGGTGCACGTGGCCCCCAACACCAGCTCCAACATCGTGTCCAAGTCGATCTCCAAGAGCGGCGGCCGGACCTCGTACCGCGGCCTGGTGAAGGTCTATCCCGGAGCCAAGAATTCGAAGTCCTTCGTCCGTTGCGACGCGCTGCTGCTGGACGAGGACTCCCGCTCCGACACGTACCCGACCACCGAAGTCGACGAGGAGCAGGTCAAGATCGGGCACGAGGCGACCGTAAGTAAGGTCTCGGACGAGCAGCTCTTCTATCTGCAGAGCCGGGGCATCACCCGGGCCGAGGCCGAGACCATGATCGTCAACGGCTTCATCGAACCGTTCACCAAGGAGCTGCCCATCGAGTACGCGGTCGAGCTCAACCGGCTGATCGCTCTCGAGATGACGGGGTCGGTCGGCTAAACGAATGGGCTTCTCGCGTGCGGCTGTGGAGGAGCTGAGCGCCCTCCACACCGAACCTGACTGGCTGCGTCTCCGGCGCCTCGAGTCGTTCGAGGTGTTCGAGCGCACCGCGCTGCCCGACACCAAGACCGACGAGGAGTGGCGGCAGGTCGACCTCAAGCCGCTGAGTCTCGACGCCTTGCGGCCGTTTGAGCAGCCCGACGGGACCGCGTCCGCCGAGATTATCCCGGAGGCGGCCGCCGTATTGGGCCAGCGCGGCACCTCGCCGGTAGCAGCTCGAAGCGAGCGGCTGGACGGCGAGCTGGCCCGCCAGGGCGTGTTCTTCGGACCGCTGTGGGCGGCCGCCCAGGACCATCGCGAGCTGGTCGAGCAGCGCCTCTTTAGCGCGGTCCGCGCCGATCGCGACAAGTTTGCCGCCCTGCACGCAGCCCTCTTCTCCGGTGGGACGTTCCTGTACGTCCCCGACGGGATGACGCTGGAGCAGCCCCTGATCAGCCAGTACTGGGCCTCCGCCTCGGGCAGCACGGCGCTGCCCCACACGCTGATCGTGGCCGGCAAGGGGTCCCGCTTCCAGTACGTGGATGAGTTCATCGGCCCGGCCGGGGTGGAGACGACCCTGGTGAGCGGATCGGCGGAGGTCTTTCTCGACGAGGGCGCCGATGTCGGATACGTGGCGGTCCAGCGCTGGGGAACATCGGCGTGGCAGTTCGCCAACCAGCGCTTCCACGTCGGCCGCGACGCCCGGCTGCGGATGGTCGACCTGGCGCTGGGCGGACGGTTCGCCAGGCTCCGGGTGGACGTCATCATGGACGGCCCGGGCGGCCAGGCCGAGCTCAAGGGGCTCTTTTTCGGGACCGGCGAGCAGGCTTTCGACTTCCGGACCCTCCAGGATCACATCGCCCCGCACACCCAGTCCGACCTGCTCTTCAAGGGAGCATTGCGTGACGCGTCCCGGAGCGTGTATGTCGGCTCCGTGCGCGTGGAGAAAGATGCCCGCGGCACCTCGGCCAACCAGGCCAACCGCAATCTCCTGCTCTCCGAGAAGGCACGAGCCACATCCGAGCCGATCCTGGAGATCCTGAACAACGACATCCTCCGCTGCAGCCACGGCGCCACGGTGGGACCGGTCGACCCCGAGCACCTCTTCTACCTGACCAGCCGCGGCATTCCGGGTCCGGTGGCGCAGCGCATGCTGGTGGAGGGATTCCTCAAGGAGGTCCTGGACCGGGTGCCGGTGCAGCATGTACGGAACCTGGTCGAGCAGGAGCTGGCGACCCGCATTGGCTAAGGTCCGGGTTGCCTCGACCGCCGACATACCCAAGGAATCGATGATGCGGGTGGACGTGGGTGACGAGCCGATCTGCTTGATTCACGCGGAGGACGATCAGTTCTACGCCATCTCCGACACCTGTACCCACGAGAACTACTCCCTATGCGAGGGCGAGCTCTGGGAGATGTCGGTAGAGTGCCCGCGGCATGGCTCTCGTTTCGATGCACGGACCGGGAAAGTCACCGGCCTGCCGGCCGTGATCCCGGCCAAGGCGTATCCGGTGACCGTTACCAACGGTGATATCTACGTGGACAGCGAGGGGTAGAATTGATCTGATGCCAGAACTGGAAACGGCCCCGTCGACCGACATGCTTCGGGACAAGGTCACCGAGGTCCTTGGAACCTGCCGGGACCCCGAGATCGGCCTGGACATCATGAGCCTGGGCCTGGTCTACGAGATGCTGATCGAGGACGGCAAGGTGCACGTCAAGATGACCCTCACCGCCATTGGCTGTCCGTGGGCCCAGGACCTTTTCGACGAGGTCAAGGCCAAGGTCGAAGAAGTCCCGGGCGTCACGAACTGTACGGTCGAGCTGGTCTATTCCCCGCCCTGGAGTCCGGACATGATGAGCGAAGACGCCAGGATGGAATTGGGCTTTCTGTAGGCTGGCTAGCTGATCAGGAACGCGGCGGCGAAGCACGCCAGGCCGGCGGCCAGCATGCCAAAGCCCACCTTGATCTTGATCATGCCCCCGAGCGCGTCCAGGATGAACAGGATGACCGCGGCCAGCAGCAGGATCGTGTGAATCGACATCGATGAATACCTCCGGTGCTTGTGATTTCGGCGTCACGCCGATTTTCAGGACCTCGAATACATTGCGATAAGTTGCCGCCGCGTGCAACCTCTGTCACTCTTTGTGCATTCCCTGTAACGCTGCCGCTATGGCGGCCGCAATGGTCGCCGCCTATGATGACGACCGCCTCGTGGCTGAATCGCGATATTTGCCAGGAGAGACCGGGCCGGGGGTTCACGATTGTCGCTCCTCGAGCGGATCCAGAAATCACAAGGCGGTGAGCCGACCCCGGGCCCCAAGCCGCCCCCTCAGGTTGCGCCGCCACCCCCGCTAACGCCCTCGCCACCGACGCCGGCCCGCTCCCAGCCCCAGCCGGCAGCCCCGGTCCGCCAGCCGGTGGGGCCGCCGCCCGGCCCGGCCGCGCGTCCAGTCGCCCCGGTCCAGCGTCCTCAGCCCCCGCAGGCCCGGCCGGCGCCCCCGGCACCCCCGGCACCCCCGGCACCCCCGGCTCCGGTACCCATGCGCCCGACCGCGGCGCCGCCCCGGCCCGCCCCCCCGGCGCCCCCTCGACCGATGGCCCCCGTCACCCCTCCGCTCGCCAGGCAGCCAGAGCCTGCTCCACGGCGCCTCTCGGATGCCGTCGCGGCCCGGCCGGCGCCCGCCGCGCCGCCCGCTCCGTCGCGGGCCAACCTCCCGCTGCAAGACCTCCCGGCGAATGAGCGCTTCGGCAAGATCAAGGGCGCCGTCCACGACCGGATCATCGGAGAGCTCGGTGAAATGGCCAACGAGATGGACCACGACGCCATCAGCCAGCGAGCCGAAGAGGTCCTGGATGCCTACCTGAGCGGCCGGAACATCGACCTCGGCCGGCAGGAGCGTGAACAGCTGCTGCGGGCGTTGCTGGCGGACATCTTGGGGTATGGTCCGCTCGACGCGCTACTGGCCGACGACTCGATCTCGGACATCATGGTCAACGGGCCCAACCGCGTCTACATCGAGCGCAACACCAAGATGCAGCGGGCGGCCGTCAAGTTCGACAGCGACCAGCAGCTGATGCAGGTCATCCAGCGGATCGTCGTCGGCGTCGGCCGGCGCGTTGACGAGACGTCGCCCATGGTCGACGCCCGGCTCCCGGACGGGTCGCGCGTGAACGTCATCATCCCGCCGCTGGCGGTGAAGGGCGCCGCCGTCACCATCCGCAAGTTCCGCAGGGATCCGCTGCAGATCGATGACCTGATTGGCAATGGCACCCTGACCAGGGAAATGGCCGAGTTCCTGCAGGCCTGCGTGAATGCCCGCATGAACATCGTCGTCGCTGGTGGCGGATCGTCGGGCAAGACAACCACTCTCAACGTGCTCTCCAGTTTTATCCCCGGGGACGAGCGGATCATCACCGTGGAGGACGCCGCCGAGCTGCAGCTGCGCCAGATACACGTCATCAACCTCGAATCCCGGCCGAAAAACGTGGAAGGCAAGGGTGGCGTGAGCATCCGCGACCTGGTGGTCAACACCCTCCGGATGCGGCCCGACCGGATCGTGGTCGGGGAGGTGCGTGGCGGCGAAGCCCTGGACATGTTGCAGGCGATGAACACCGGCCACGACGGTTCGCTGACCACGGTGCACTCCAACTCGCCCAAAGACACGATCTCCCGGCTGGAAACGCTGGTGCTGATGGCCGGGATGGATCTGCCGTCGCGTGCCATTCGGGAGCAGATCGCGTCCGCCATCAACGTCATCGTCCAGCAGAGCCGGCTGCGCGATGGCACGCGCAAGATCACGTACATCTCGGAGCTCACCGGGATCGAGGGCGACCAGATCTCGATCCAGGACATCTTCGTGTATAAGCAGAGCGGCTACGAAGACGGAAAAGTGAGCGGGGCGCTGACCGCCACCGGCGTCATCCCCCGGTGTATGGAGCTGCTGGTCGCCACCGGCCAGCACGTGCCCGTAAGTCACTTCGACCCCCAACCCGGAAGCGGGTTCGTGAAGGCCAAGCGCATCAAGGCCGTGGCCGACGCCGCCGCGTAACAGCGTCAGACTGAGGTCTCAGACCCGCTCGGTATATTGAGCGCGTGGCGGTCAAGGAAGCTGGACCGTTCGCCCAGGCCCTCGATCGGCGGGTCACCGAGGGGGCCCTGGGGACGCTCTACGAGAAGCTGCCGGGCAACAAGGTGCGGTGCTACGCGTGCGCTCACCAATGCCTGATCCTGGATGGGCTGCGAGGCATCTGCAAGGTCCGCTACAACCAGGGCGGCACGTTGATGGTGCCGCACGGCTATGTGGGCGCCCTGCAGTGCGACCCGACCGAGAAGAAGCCGTTCTTCCATGTCTTCCCCGGCTCTGACGCGCTTACCATGGGCATGCTCGGATGCGACCTGCATTGCTCTTATTGCCAAAATTGGGTCACCTCGCAAGCGCTGCGCGACCCGGGTGCGCTTTCCGAGCCCATGGACGTCAGCCCGCGCCAGCTGGTCGACATCGCCCAGCGGTACGACGCGAAGCTGGTGGCGACCTCCTACAACGAGCCTCTGATTACGTCGGAGTGGGCGGTCGACGTCTTCAAAGAGGCGAAACGCCGTGGGTTTACGACCGCCTACATCTCGAATGGCAATGCCACAAGGCGAGTGCTCGAGTACATTCGGCCCTGGACCAACTGCTACAAGATCGACCTCAAGTCGATGCGCGACAAGAACTACCGCTCGCTGGGCGGCAAGCTGGAGAACATCCTGAACGGCATCCGGATGGTGCACGAGATGGGCTTCTGGCTGGAGATCGTGACTCTGACCATCCCCGGCTTCAACGATAGCGACGAAGAGCTTGGCGACATCGCCGCGTTCCTGGCGGGCATCTCACCCGCGATCCCCTGGCACGTGACGGCCTTCCACAAGGACTACAAGATGCTCGACCCGGACAACACCCCGGCCGAAACCTTGATTCGGGGGGCAAAGATCGGGGAAGCGGCCGGGCTGCAATACATCTACGCCGGCAACCTTCCGGGCCGGGTGGGAGAGTACGAGAACACGCGATGCCCGCGCTGCCAGACGACCCTGATTCGCCGCTTCGGCTACCGCATCCTGGAGGACCGACTCTCGGGGACTGGTCGATGCTTCAAGTGTGGAAACTCGATTCCGGGTGTCTGGAACTGACGAGAGACCCCCTCCCCCTTAGAATGCCCCCGCCCTTGAGGGAGGGGCGGGGGGAGGGTGTGCTTCTCGAATCCTTCCTCGCCTAGCGGCGCGACTCGGCCTGTGGGCCCGCCATGTACGCCTTCAACGGCTCCCCCTGAAAGGCGACATAGTTGACGTCAATCCATTCCGGCGGGCCTTCGAAGAACTTGATCATCTGGTTGTAGTTGTCGTTGGTTTTCGGAGCATTCGCATTCTTGACGTAACTATCCTTGTCCTTAAACCGGATGATCGAGACGACCCGGTTCGGGTCCTTGTCCTCAAAGGCGACCTCCATGGAGACGAATCCCGTCGCCGGCGACTGGGTCAGCTGGCTTTCCTGCTCCTGGCCCCACCGCTGATAGGCCTCCTTCTGCCCCGGCTTGAGCTTCGCGCGCATGATGGTTCCGTACATCTTGGCCTCCTCTGTACCTGTGTCGACCTGCCTACTGAGCCATGGTAGCCTGCGCCCGCCTCCTGCAACACCTGCAACAAGAGGGAGGCCAGGGAGCTAGTCCGCCGCCATGGGGTCCGGGAGATCAGGAGGCCGGCAGAGCGCCCGAAGGTGCAAGGGGATGGATCTAACGGCGTCGACTAGAATCGTAGGGCTATCTGTGCAGTCTGAGCTCAGCCGAACTGAAGTCTCCTGGATGATTGGCGGCCCCCAGGGCGGCGGGATCAATTCCTCGGCCGAGCTATACGCCAAGGCTCTGCTTCGAGGTGGGCTCTCGGTGTTTGCCAACATCGAGCTCCACTCGAACATCATGGGCAAGCACAGCTACTACCGGGTGACCGCGGCGCCGGTGCCCATTCGCTCCCACGTCGACCCGGTCCATATGCTGGTAGCGCTCGACGAGGAGACCCTATTCGGGGACGCAGGGGAGCGGAAGCACTATCCCAGCCACCAGGGCCACGTCCACCAGATCGCCCCCGGCGGTGGGGTCGTCTATGACGCCGACCTGAAGATCCCGGCCGAGAAGTTCGAGCGGACCGACATCCATCTCCACCCGGTGCCCTACATGGAGGTGCTGGAGCAGGCGCTCATTGGGATCGGGAGGGGCGGGCAGGGCCGCAAGTACGTCGTCATGCGCAACATCGTGGCTCTGGGAGCGTCGATCGGGCTCATCGGATACGACGAGGAGCTGGTGATCGAGGTGATCCGGGAGAGCTTCAAGGGGCGCAAGGCGGAGGCCGCGGAAATGAACGCCGCGGCGTTGACGGCGGCGGCGGCGTACGCCCGCGCGCACTTCCCGGGCCGCCTGGAGCGGCAGCTGCGCCCCCTGCCAGTCGAGCAGCGTGCCAGGCGGCTGCTGATCAAAGGGGTCCAGGCCGTTGGCATCGCGAAGATCAAAGCGGGGCTGGGCCTGCAGACTTACTATCCGATCAGCCCCGCCACCGATGAGTCGGTGTACCTGGAGAGCAAGGCACCCGATTTCCAGATGACGGTGGTCCAGTGCGAAGACGAGATCGCCAGCATCAACATGGCGGTGGGTGCGGCGCACATGGGCGTCCGAGCGGCCACCTCCACGGCTGGTCCCGGCTTCTCGCTGATGCCGGAAGGCCTGGGGTTCGCGTCGATCACGGAGGCGCCGGGTCCGGTCGTCTTCCTCTGGCAGCGGGGCGGGCCGAGCACCGGGCTGCCCACTCGCTCGGAGCAGGCCGACCTGCAGTTCGCCCTGCACCCGGGGCACGGGGACTTCCCCCACATCGTGATCGCCTCGGGCGACATCGACGAGGCATTTGCCGACAGCTTCGAAAGCTTCAACTGGGCCGACCGGTACCAGGTGCCGGTGGTGGTCTTGCTGGACAAGTTCCTGGCCTCCTCGTTCTGGACGATTCCCCCCATCGACATGAGCAAGCTGGTGGTCGATCGGGGAGCCCTTTATCAGCCCACCAATCCGGACACGAACGGCTACCGCCGCCATGCGCTGACCGCCACCGGGATCAGCCCGCGGGCCCTGCCCGGGACGCCGGGTGGGATCTTCTCCACAACCAGCGACGAGCATGACCCGCAGGGTCACATCACGGAGGGCGTCGAGAACCGGATCGCGATGATGCGCAAGCGCATGGGCAAGCTGGACGTCATCGCCCGCGAGATCCCCGAATCCTTCAAGTACAAGCTGGCCGGACCCACAGATGCCGACCTGACCCTGATCAGCTGGGGCTCGACCAAGGGCGCCATCCTGGACGCCTTGCCGGCCCTGGACCGACGAAAGGTGAATTTCCTCCAGGTGCGCCTCATGAAGCCCTTCCCGGCGGCGGAGATTGGGAAGATCCTCTCTGTCGCGAAGACCACGGTGCTGATCGAGCCCAACTACACCGGGCAGCTGGGAGCGCTGATCCGGGAGCAAACCGGCATCCAGGCCGACCATCGGGTCCTGAAGTACGACGGCCGGCCGTTCTCCCGCAACGAGGTCGTCGAGGGCGTCGAAGCGGTGCTGGCAAAAAAAGCGAAGGAGTGGATGGTCTCACATGCCTGACGCGGTCGCCGACGCTCCCCGCAAGTTCACCCTGCAGGACTACAAGACGGATGTCCACGTCGACTGGTGTCCTGGCTGCGGCGACTTCGGCATTCTGAGCTCGATTCAGCAGGCGCTGCTGCAGCTGCAGATCCCGCCCTACAAGATCGCCATGATCTCCGGGATCGGCTGCTCGGGCAAGACACCGCATTACATCGACACCTACGGCCTGCACACGCTGCACGGGCGGGCGCTGCCGGTGGCCACCGGGGTCAAGCTGGCCAACCATGAGCTGACGGTGGTGGCCGTGGGCGGCGACGGAGACGGCTATGGCATCGGCGCGGGCTACTTCCTCAACACCGGCCGCCGCAACCTCAACTTCACGTACATCGTGTTCAACAACGGGGTATACGGCCTGACCAAAGGGCAGGCGTCACCCACGCTGCGCAAGGGGCTCAAGACGAAGTCCATGCCGGAGCCGTCGATCCAGGAGGGGATCAATCCGATCGCTGTCGCGCTGGGCGCCGGGTACACCTGGATCGGCCGGGGGTACGCGCTGGACGTCAAGACCCTGGTGCCCTTGATCACCCAGGCGATCAGGCACAAGGGGACGGCCTTCCTCGATGTGTACCAGACCTGCCCCGTGTACAACGACATCCGGACCAAGGAATGGTACGCGGGCGAGGACATCGGCCGGCCGCGGCTGCGGCGCCTCGATACCGAGCCGGATTGGGACCCGGTCGTGAAGGATCCAGACGATCCCGATGAGATCGTGGGCAAGAAGGTGCGGGCGCTGCAGGCCTCCTATGAGACCGCCGACCGGCTGGCCGTGGGCCTCTTCTACAAAGTGGAGTTGCCGACCTACGACGACCAGCTGGCGGCCAAGGTGCCGGCCCTCAAGGATCATCCCCTGGTGGACCTGCCGGTCTTTCAGCGCGACGTGACACCGTTATTCAAAGAGCTGGAGTAAGGTCATCTCGCCGTCCGGCGGGGGAGGTTCGCCGCTCTTGGTGCGAGCCGCGAACCTCGAAAGCCTCGGTCGGACCGGGTTGGGATACGCGCATCGTGCTTAGAACAGAAAGCCCGGGAGTTTGGCGCGTACTCTCCTGCCATGCTCCCCTGCGGCCGACCTCGGGGCTCGTCGCTTGACTACGACTCGCCACCTCTTAGCCGTGAGCGATGAAGAGGACCCGCAGCTCCTCGATGACCGCACGGTGACCTCGCTGGGCCAGATCGACTTGCTCCTGGGCTGCGGTGACCTACCGGCGGAGTATCTGGACGCGCTGGCGACCCGCTATCGGGTGCCGCTGTTGTTCGTCCGGGGAAACCACGACCCGCCGCGGCCCCAGGGCGACTATCCGCTGGGAGGCGACCTGGACGGGCGGGTGATTCAAATGGCGGGCTTGCGGATCGCCGGGCTGGAGGGGGCCCATTGGTACCGGGGTGGGCCACAACAGTACCGCGAGTGGCAGATGAGCCTGAAAGTGCTGAGGCTGAGCCTACGGCTCCGGCGGCGGCCGCTGGATATCCTGCTCCTGCACGGGCCACCGGCCGGCGTCCATGAGGGCACCGATCTCGCTCACCAGGGCCTGCGCGCCGTGCGCCGGGCAACCGAACGGTGGCGGCCCCGGCTGCTCCTGCATGGGCACGTGCACCCGCACGGGTCGCTCTCGCAGCGGGATACGACGATTGGGCCGACCAAGGTGATCAATGTGCACGGCCACCGGATCCTGGAACTGGAACTGAAACGGGTGTGAAGGAACTCCGTGGCCGGCTCGCCTTCAACGCCGCCCTCCTGCAGCGATTCCTGGCCGAGGCGGGGGCCCTCATGCGCGGTCAGCAGAAGGCCCTGCTGTCCTTCGACGAGGTGCGCATAGCTGCCCGCATGGAGGGACAGTCTTACCGCGGCCTCCGGGAGATTCCCGTGGCACAGATCCGCGGCACTGTTGGGCGAGTGGGCGACTTCGACGCCTCCTTTTTGCCCGCCCGGCCGCACCTGCGTGAGCGGTGGGCCCGCCTGGATGCGGCCATGCGGCGGGGGGAGGCGATCCCACCGATTGAGGTGTATCAACTGGCCGGCGCCTATTTTGTCAAGGACGGCCATCACCGGGTGTCGGTGGCCCGCCAGCTTGGTCAGGCGACCATTGCCGCCCGGGTAATCGAGGTCCGCACGCGGGCACCTCTGGACGGCGAGATTGACGCCGAGCAGCTCCTTCGGGCCAGAGAGTACGCCGATTTCTTAGAGCGCACCCGGCTGGACCGGGTGCGACCCCAGGCGACAGTGGAGGTCAGCCGGCTGGGTCAGTACGACCGGATCCTGGAGCACATCCTCGGCCATCGCTACTTCCTAGGCTTGGACCAGGGCCGGGAGGTGCCCTTGGCGGAGGCGGCGGCCAGCTGGTACGACCACGTCTATCTGCCTGTGATCGAGCTGATCCGGGAGTATCGGATCCTGGAAGTCTTCCAGGGGCGCACCGAGGCCGACCTCTTCCTGTGGATCACGGCCCGCTGGCTGGAGCTGAGCAAGATGGGACGCCCCACCGGGCCGGCGGAGGCCATCGCCGACATCCTGTTCGAGGTCGAAGGCCTCCCCGAGCCGTCGGCCAGCCTACGGGCCCTGGTCCGCGAATGGCTGGGTCCACCCCGCCGCTGGATCCGAGCCCTGCCCGGCTCTGCTCGCCCCGCATCTCGATCTGCGGCGTCCGACCGGTGATCCGGGCTAGTGGGCCTCGGCCGTCTGGCGCTTCTCGGGATATGCCGCATTGATCTCGGCCCGCACCCGCGCCTTGTCGGCGTCCGTCTTGAAAAAGTCGAAGTTCCAGGCGATGAACTTCCGCTGGTCGGCCGGGACCTCGTCCTCCGGGTAAATGGCGGCCACCGGACAGGGATCGACGCAGGCGCCACAGTCGATGCACTCGTCCGGATTGATGTAGAGCATCCGGTCCTCGGCACCGCCGTCGATGATGCAGTCGACCGGGCACACATCCACGCAGGACTTGTCTTTCAGGTCGACGCAGGTCTCGGTGATGATATACGCCACAGCGCTAAGTATAGGTCTCGCTTTCCGCGGCCCCGGCCGTCCGTCGCCGCAGCTCGGCCAGCTGCTCCTCCACCAGCTGCGACAGGGAAAGCCGGTGGGAGGCGGCGTACTGCTTGGCAAAATCGCGTAGATCTTTCTCGATTTCCACCAGGAGTCGCTCCTTCGCCATGCTGTAACGAACAGGTTACCCGGGGCGCATGCCCCAGCGCCGGTTGGGGCCGGATGGCAAGAGGTGGCTTCCCGGCTCCGTTAACACTCTCGTGGCTGAGCGTCGCCCTGGGCAGAAGCTTGTCTACCGGCGGCCTCGGAAGGTGTCCTGGGGGACGCGGATCGCGGCCGTGTTGATGCTGAGTCTGGCCGGGGTCGGTTTTGGCGGTTTCCTGCTCGTAATCCTTCCCAAGCAGTCAGCCGATCTCGGGACGACCGCCGCTACCCAGGTCGTAGCCGCCGAGCAGAGCACCGGCCAGGTTGGCCGGTCGGTGACGACCCTCTGGGGCGGCATCACACCCACGGGGAGCGTCCTGCTTAGTCCCGACAAGGTCACAACCGGCCTAGCTGCTGCCCAGGCAGCCGAAAAAGCCGCCGACGCCGCCAACACCGACATCCAGGCCGGCCTGGCCGTCCTGCTGCAGGCGGACGGCATCCCATTCCAGCTCAGCCCCCCGGCGTACATCGCACCCGACCGGGCCACCCTTGGCCACCTCGATAAAGTCGTGCAGTCGAGCCGGCGGCTGGCGTACGCAGCGTCCCTCCAGTTTGCCATCGCCCAGCATGCCCAGCAGGATCAGGCCTCTGTGGCGGGGACGCTCAAACCCGCCCTCGCCGCCCGCAACTGGGTGCTGGTGGCCCGCACTGCGGCGACGCTGAAGGATGATCTAAAGGCGCAGGTGGACCTGGCAGCCACTCCTGAGGCCCTGATGGATCCCGCCTGGGGGAAGTGGTTTGACGCCCTCGCCAGCTACGACTACACCGCTCAGCAGTACGCCCTGGCGGAGTCTTCCGGCCAGTCCTCCGCGGCCCAAGGCTTGCGCCGGACCCTGGACCAGCAAGACGCGCAGGTGGCAGCTGGCTGGAGCGCGGCGGTTGCCGGGAACGCCGCCTGGCAGCACAGCACCATCCAGCCGATCCTCGACAGCCTGGCGAAGGAGCTCGCTGCCGGCCACGCGGCCTAACAGTGCGGGCGCGCGGCTGTGTCATCATGAACGGATGCGCGGCCCTGCGGCCGCCGGCCTGCTGGTAGTCCTCGCGCTTTCGGGGTGCATCCCGGCGTCGCGGTCCGTCTCGGCCGGCACTTGTGTGAGCCCGATCGCCCCACAGGCATTGGAACCGATCACGCCCGGCTTGGGCGCCCCTACTGGAGCGCTGGTCACTGCCGATGACCGCCTGTGGATCGCCGACGCCTCGAATGGAGCGGTCGGCCGCCTCAACCCGGACGGCTCGATGACCGTCTGGGCCCAGGGCTTGCACGACCCCGGGTCCATGGTTGAGCTGGAGGACGGGTCACTCTTGGTCGCCGAACGCGAGAGCGGTGCCATCGTACAGGTCATCCCGGGGCTGGGCCTGTTCCTCTTCCGAGCCGCCGACCGGCAGCTGCCCGGCATTACCGGCATGGTGAATGCGCCGGGAGATTCGGTGTTCGCGGCAGTCCCAGGTCAGCTGATCCACGTCAGCCGCGACCACGAGGAAGTCATTCTGCACGGTCTCAGCGACAAGCCCAGGCTGGCGCTGGAGCCGAGCGGCGGGATCCTGATCAGCGACCGGAACATCGGCCTGCAACGGCTGGACCGCAGCGGCGTCCTCGGCGTTATTGCCGGGGTCCCGCCGATCCGCTCGATCGCCGTCGACCACCACGGCTGGCTCGTCTTCATCAGCGACAGCGGGGAGCTCTGGCGCTGGATGGGCCGCAGCGGCACCCGCCTGCTCTCCGGCCTGCCAGCCGACGCCACCGTCGCGGTGGACCAGGCGGACAACATCCTGGTCGTGGACCCACGCCGGAATCGGGTGTTGCGCCTGGTCACGACCTTCATCATCCGCCCAGCCAGCCGCGTCCGAGCCGCGTTCGGGAAGGCCGTCACGCTCTGCTTGCCGGTCGAACGGGCGGGCGCTTATCGGGAGCCGATCACCATGACCGTCGCCGAGGCACCGCCGGGGATCGCCGCCGAGGTGCGGCGGCAGCCGGCCGGCACCCAGGGTGCCACGTTAAGTCTCTTGAGCGATCTGCCCAAGCGGTTAAAGCAGGGAGCAATCGTGCTGGAGGTCCAGAGCGGCACCCTCAAACAGCGCTTTTTTGTGACGCTGGACTTCGGC
>VBID01000222.1:2930-4657 GCA_005880615.1 Chloroflexota bacterium | reverse complement strand
TTCGTCAGCTGTTCGTCCCTCCCGGGAGGCAGTCAAGTTGACCAGGCTTCGTTTCCTGGCCCCACCTGGCAGCTGGCTTAGGTCGCTGGCGGATGTCGAGCTCGCAGCGGCTGGTGCCCGCGCTGGCGGACGGCACTGTCGCCTGAAAAGCGATCGCAGCGCACCTGCCAGACCCAGCATGACACATGGGAGGCAACACTCATGAGGCTTTACGCAGGTCTCCTGGCATTGGTCCTTGTACCGATGGCACTTGCTTCCGAGCAGGTCTGGCCAAGTAAGGGTGATACTGTCTACATCTCCGCTTCCTTCAAAGGGCTCGTTGCGGCTTCGCCCGTCGCCGGGACCAAGATGGCGTACGATATGCCACCGTGCGCGGCGCTACTGATAACCAAGGCGAATCCCAAGAAGCTCCGCTGGACTACGAAGGACCCGATGGGAGGCACCGAGGAATTGGAAGGGCCCTGGCTCCCCCGGATGCACAAGGCCAAGTCGGAGTGCCAGGCGCAACATACAACGGACGGCGAACCAATCGTCCTGCGTGATAGAGATGCCTTCAAGATGGTTCCGCCCGATCCCAACTAGACGGCCCTGCAGTAGTCCGTTCTAACCGCGGCACCCAGTCCCCAAGCGACGGTGGCATCAACAGCATCTGATCGGGCTCGTAGGGTCGGAAGGTCTTCATGCGCGTATTATCCACGCGCCGGCGTGAGACCGTGCAAACAAAACCGATTACTCGGACAGGCTCCTAGACGGCCCTGCAGGAGTCCTTTCCAACTGCAGGTCGTGAAGCCGAGCGGGTTCCGGTGAACTGGTCGCGGCTGCGGACCCGCCCCTGAGCCGATCGTTTGCTGCCGGAGGGTTGTGCATGCTCGGTGTCCTTGATATGATCGACACATCAATCCAGCCGGAGGCGACAGCGTGGTGACTTTGTTCAGAGACCCCGAGTTCGCTGGGCTCACAGAGGCTCGCACGAGCATGCCCGCGGCGCTTGATGCGGAAGGAGCGAGCGATCACTGCTGCAATGGACACGTCCAGGCACGTTCTTGATGCAATCGGTAACACGCCCCTCGTAGAGCTCCGCCGTATGGCGCCGCCCGGCTCCGCGCGCATCGTCGCGAAGCTCGAGTCTGCCAACCCCACCGGGAGCATGAAGGACCGCGTGGCCCGGGCCATGGTCGATCGCGCCGCCGCCGACGGGAGGCTGGCACCGGGCGGGACAGTGGTGGAATACACGGCGGGAACGACCGGGGTCTCTCTGGCCCTGGTCTGCGCCGCGCGCGGCTACAAGGCCCACTTCGTGTTTTCGGATGCGTTCAGCGAGGAGAAGCGGTGGACGATGCGCGCCTACGGCGCGGAGCTCACGGACGTCTTGAGCGAGAGGAAGAGAATCACCGAGCAACTGATCAAGGCTATGATCGCGACGGCCGGAGAGATCAGTCGCCGGCCGGGACACTGGTACTGCGATCAACTGAATAATCGAGACGGCGAGGCGGGCTATCATCCTCTCGGGGAGGAGATATGGGAGCAGACCAGGGGACGAGTGGACGCCTTCGTGCAGGCCGTGGGCACCGCGCATTCGATCCACGGCGTGGCGCACGCGCTGCGAGGTCATAATCCTCACCTGCACGTTGCCGCAGTCGAGCCGGCGGAATCCGCGGTGCTTTCGGAGCGGACCTCAGGGTCGCACCAGATTGAGGGGATTGGAATCGGCTTCGTCCCTCCGCTGT
>VBID01000222.1:0-2869 GCA_005880615.1 Chloroflexota bacterium | reverse complement strand
GCGCTGCGCGTGGCCAAGCGGCTCGGCGCGGGAGCCACGGTGGCCACGATCATCGTCGATTCAGGGTTGCGCTACCTCAGCACGGACGTGTTCCGGACATGAGACGACTCGTTGTTCGGTCGCACTGGCTGCGTCAATCAACCAGGAGAGGGGATGGCGCGCACGTTTCATCTTTCCGAAGAGTACTTCAGGCGACTTAGAAAACCGGTGGTCGGGTTCACCTTTCCCCTCATGGTCTTCACCTATGTGGGTGTCATGTACTTCGACGCTCGTCGACAATCTCAGTCACTCCCCTCCAAACTGCCCGCCATCCCTGAGCAGCGGCGATTGTCGAGGCACGTGCGCGCAGTATTTAGATAGAGAATCGTGACGACGCACTCTCCGTGGCACGACCGGCGCGCCGCTTCGAAATCGATCATAGAGGCGACTGCGTTGTTACTCTGCGCGACGGTGGCGTGGTCCGCGGAGCATGCTCCGACGGCCCCGGCGATCCAATGGCACCAGCTCTGGTCCAGGGCTGACGTCGTGGCGCTGGCTGGTAAGTTCGTCTGCCTCAGAGTTGACATCGACCACCAGCCGGAGTTGGCCGACAGATACCGCGCTGAGGCAGTGCCTACCGTCGTCCTCAGCGATCCTTGGGGCACGGAGATCGCGCGGCGGCAAGGGTTCGGCAACGCCGATGAGTACCTGGGCATCCTCAGGGCCATGCCCGGTGACTTCTCGGAAGTCGGGCCGTGGCAGGCGCGCCTCGCCGCAAACCGCCGGGATCTGCAGGCGTTGCGAGCTGTCGGGCTTGCCTATCACAGGATGAAGCTGTTTCAAGCGAGCACAGAGTTCCTCCAGAAAGCTCTCGCGACGAGCGAGGTGCGCTCCCAACCGGAAGTGCTGGCCGAGGTCCTCACGATCATCGGGTGGAACAACCTCAAGACAGGGAACTTCAAGTCCGCGAGGAAATCCTTCGAGCGCTGCCTGAAGGAAGTCCCGACTCATCGCGCTCTCGACCTGACGGTGTACGGCTTGTTCGCCGCTCATCTCGCGGCTGGCGAGCGCCAGGAGGCCGAGCCGCTGCTTCACCGGCTCGAATCGTGCTGCCCCGACTCGGCCCTCACCCAACGGGCACGCACGGATCTAAAGCCTGTAGTCGCCCAGGGCAAGTAAGCGGCTCTTTCGATTCTCGCGTACGAAGGTGCGTGTCCGGGCAAAGCGCTGTACGAGCGAGAGACCACGAGGCTCAAAGTACGGAAATGAAATCGTGCTCTGGTCCGGACGAGGTTCCGCGCGAGTATCATTAATTAGTAGCCTGCCAGGGAGCTTCGCTCCGGTCAGCAGTTCAGCCGTCGAACACTCGACGAGGACTCCGGGTCCGAGGAGTGAGTGTGAACCCTGGTCGTCAGCGGCGACGCGTGCACGGCGAGACGGGGTGGAGCCGGCGGTGCCACCGGCCCGCCTCGTCTCGCGCCGTCAGCAGCTGCTGAAGAGGCAGAACCCTTTGTAGTTCTGGCAGTTCGTGGCGGATGTCGCCTTGCCACAGACGGTGTTGTACCGGGAACCGCCAGTGCAGCCCTGGTAGCTGCATTTGGTACCGGCGAAGGTCTGGGGGACCGCCAGACTCGAGAGCGCCGATACGTACGGACTGGAGGCTGGGCTCGGAGAATTGAAAAGCATCGGAATCAGACTGACGATGGCGATGACCACGAGGAACCGGAGAGCGTACCTTGCTGGCTTACACATACGGGTTTCCTCCTTCTCGGGCAACGTACGAATCCTCCGGGCGGCCGAGGAACATCCGGAGGCGACCGGCGGCACCACCGATCGTTGAATGACCTTGGGAACACTTCTCATGGCGGTGAGTCGCGCAAGCATTTATACCCGGGTATCCTCGCTGCGTCAACTAAAGGGAGCGGACCTGCGACCCGGCAGATCGTCGCAAAGGAAACCGCCCGACTCAGACACCCTCCAGTATAGCAGGCCAGACCGCCCGCCGCAGTTTCTGATTGACTACGCCGCTAAAGTGGCGTATGAGAAATGCAGACAGTTACCCCCTGCTTCGTTGGATGACGGTATGGCTCTCCGGCCCCGAAGGGCGTCAGCTTCTCCCGGCCATCCCCTCTGCGAAGGAGACACGCCATGAGGAAAACCTTGATCGTTGGCTTCCTGCTCACGTCTGTCGCGGCAACAGGGATGTTGGCCGACGAAGGGCGCGTCCCCATCTTCCAGCCGACGATCGTCACGCAGTCGGGTCATTACATCCTCACCCGCGATATCGCGGGAGGAGCCGGCCCGGTCATCGCGATCCAGGCCAACGATGTCACGCTCGATCTCAACGGGCGCACCATCAGCGGCGGACCGATCGACGCGCTGATAATGATTGCCGATGGTTTTAGAGGCGTCACGATCCGTAACGGGCGTCTTTCGGGCGGCTCGTTCGGCATCTATTACGCATCTTCCACGGTGGGCACCCGTCTCCGCGTAGAAAATGTCGAGATGACGAATTCCACCCACCCAATCTATGTCTTCGGAGCGGAGCTCGCTTACGTCCTCTCGTGCCGGGTCGCCGGTGGTGATTCTGACGCCATTGCCGTCAGCGGGATCGCGGACGCCTCTTACACCGGTCAGTTCCTCAATAACGTGATCGAGGAGGTGGGCGGGTCGGCGATGAGTCTGGGGGGCCTGCGCGCGGGCCTGGTCCGCGGCAACCTGGTCACGCACTTCGGCAAGGTGGCTTCGCTCGTGTATGGAATCTTGATCGGGTCGGGGGTCGCTTCGGATCAAGGAGGAAACATCGTTGAGCACAACACGGTTCGCGGCAGCGACGACGACCTCGGGATCGCCATCCTCGCGGGGCCTGACAATCTCGTGGCCGATAATG
>VBID01000044.1 GCA_005880615.1 Chloroflexota bacterium | reverse complement strand
ACGCTGCGTGCCTGGTCGCGAAAGCACGCTCGCACCGACTTGCAGCGCCTGAAGACTGAGGCCGAGGGATCCTGAGCCTACGGCCACAACCTGATAGACCTCCCGAGGGTCTATCCGCCGCAGCGCCAGGGCCGCCCTAACCCAGGCCGCAACGGCTGAATTCTTCGTGGGTGATTGAAAGAGCTCTGGATGATTCGACGCAGGATGGCCTGCCGGACCTCGCTGCGATGCCGGCGCTGGCTTCGATGGAAAGGACTTCTTCGGATTCATGAAGAGGTTCGTCGCATAACGAACGGTCCCTTTGTGACAGATGAGGCG
The DNA here is from genome assembly GCA_005880615.1 of Chloroflexota bacterium. Lineage (GTDB taxonomy): Bacteria > Chloroflexota > Dormibacteria > CF-121 > CF-121 > CF-121. The sequence continues at coordinate 10,160 of VBID01000044.1, read as the reverse complement.
GGACGCTTGCGTCCCCACCACGTCTGTGGAATCAAGATCGGCTCCGTTGTCCACCACCACAGGCTCGTTGAACCTATCTTCGAGGTACTTCAATAATCCGAGGCAGGCGGTGGAGCGCTTGAAGATCGACCGAGCAGGTTCTCCAACCGAATTCGGATCGCGCCATATCGGTGGCGGACACGCCTTTTAGGCGGGGTGTCGAGAGTTCGATCCTCTCCGCCCCTAGTCCCCGCGCGTTATTAGACCGCTTGCCTCGACTATCACGCGTTAGTTCAACTTATCTTCGAGATCCATGCATCTCGGCTGCGGGTGGTGGAACAGTCACTACTTGAGGAGGCGAGACGGCTGCAGGGCAGCCGCCTTGCAGCGACTGCCCTACCAGACCGGTTACGGCGCGACGCGAGTCTCGAAGACGTCCGTGCGGTTTGTCGGGCTTCCGTTGTTGACCTGCACGAACACCGTGATGAAGGTGTTCCCGACGCTGGTCAGGCCCTCATAGTCGCCCAGGAAGAATCCAAACGGTCCGCGCGCGGCCGGCGCCTGCTCGATGTCGAAGGACGCCGGGGACAGCCTGGCCTCATCATGCCAGCTTGCCGGGTTCCCGCAGTCGCTTGCGCAGCGCACGATCCAGGCGTCCGTCGGAACGCCCGGGCTGGGGTCGTTGAAACGGAAGTCGTAGTAGGTAACCGCCACGCTGCCATCCGCGGCGACCTGCACCTGCGGAACGAACGCCTGCTCGTCCGCGGGGTTCGGGTTGCGCGGCGTCTGGTTCAGCTTGATGGGGGCTGACCACGTGACGCCGCCGTCTGAGGACATGGAGAGAGCGACTTCGTCCACACCGCTGAACCGGGTGTCCTGCCAGACGGCGTAGATCTTGCGGCTGGTGCGGTCCACCGCGATGTCGGGGATCCCGCCTTCCGCCCGGATCGGGCGCCCAGTGTCGGGATCGAAGGCACCCCGCTCCAGACTGGCGGCGATCACGGTCGACCGACTGTCCCAGGTCACGCCTTTGTCAGTGGAGCGGATCACACTGATGCTCTCGCCCCGCTGGTCATTGGAGTTGTCATGTACGAAGAACTCGTCGAAGACGTCCAGCAGGTCACCGTTGGGCAGGACCACGATCTGGTTACCGATCGTGCCGTTGAACTCGCTCCGGTCGTAGATGTCCCGGGCGGCTTCCCACGTTGCGCCGCCGTCGGTGGTGCGGGAGAAAAAGACCGGCTCCCGGAAGGACCTGGAATGGATCAACCCTTCGATGCTCGCCAGCGAGCTGCCCGAGGGACTGGTGAACCGGTCCCAGACGGCGTAGGCGAATTTCGAGTTGGTGGGATCCGCCGTAATGGACTCCTTGTCGTTGAAGGCGAACGAGGAGTCGCGACCGCCCGAGTCTCGGATCAGGCTGATCGGCTCGCTCCAGGTGTCGCCGCCGTTGGTTGACTTGCTCACCAGGACGCCGTTGCGGGCCGTGTTGGCGTCGAACGAAAGGCTGATCTGGTAGGCGTCCCCGTTGGGAGCGAACGTCACCCACGGGTCCGAGGAGCGCTCGTAGTCGCCGCCGTTGGCAGCATTGCCGCCGGCACACTCACTGAAGTGAGCGAACGTGTGGCTCCAGGTCGAGCCGCCGTTGTGGGTCACCCCGGCCGCCAGACCGTGGGCTCCGCCGTTGGACCAGCGATCCTGCTGCCAGACGGCGATGAGGTTGTTCGCATTAGTAGGGTTGACGCTGACCCACGGCTCCTCTTCCGCATTCGGGTAAAGCGTTTCGCCCGGCGGGGGCGGCTGGCTGCCGCCAATCGTGCAGGCCGCGAACGGGCTTGGGTCTGAGATCCTTGTGAGTGGCGCCACCGTCAACGGGCTGGCGGCGGCCGACTGGACGGTGGCGAAGCCCAGCAAGAGCGCGAAGGTGCTAATCCACGTGGGTCTGGCGATCGGGTGCATCCCAGTACCTCCTCTGAGTCCATGCGGTCAGGTCCTCCCTGCTCGGCCACTATAGGCCGCGGCCTGCCAGCTCGGCAGGCGATCGGATGGCCCTCCGGTATGGGCCAACGTCGCAGGGGGTACCACAGTTTCACGCTCCGTCAAATCTGTTTGCCGATCCTCCTTTTCGCTCCCTCTGGTGCGGCACAGGAAGGGCCTTGCGGTAGGCTATTGCGTGCAGGTCTTCCCCTGGTAGACAATCCGCTCCCCGTCGTAATTGCAGATGATGATCCGGACATCCGGGAGATGGTTCGGACGGCCCTGCAATTGGACGGCTTCCACGTGTTGGAAGCTTCGAACGGCCAGACGGCGTGGGAGCTTATTCTGGCGCGGCGGCCTGTGGTGGTCCTGGCGGATGTTCAAATGCCGGGAATCGGCGGACTCGAGCTTACCGCTCGCATCAAGGCGCACGCCTACCACGAAACGAAGGTGATCCTCTTCACTGGTGGGATGGCGACAGAGAAGCAGGCTCAAATGGCGGGTGCGGATGCTTACGTAACGAAGAGCGCGCCGCTGTCGGAGTTGCGTGCGGCCGTCAGGCGGCTGTGCCCCCGCACAGCGTGAGTCGGGACCAAGGCAAAGGTCCAGCGACGACTTGACTGACTGGGCTGGAGCCTGGCCCGAGAGCGGCCGTCAGCCGGCTGGTCGCCAGCGGTTGATAGTCGTGACCGAGACCGGTCTGCTGATGCTCAATCAGCAGACTTTCACCCGAACGGACGGCCAGGCAAGGAGGCCAAAGGCGGTTGCTGGACCTGACGGCTGGACGGCAAAGTCCGAGCGACGCCCTGCTCTCGCGAGCCAAATCTGGAAGCCTCTAGGCTTCTAGGAGCAGTCGAAAGGCTGAGCCCTTCCCAGGATCGCTGACCACTTCCACGCGCCCCCCGTGTAACTCGGCTATCTGCTTGACAATGTACAGCCCGAGGCCCGTCCCCGGCGTGTCTTGAGCTTCCGGCGTGACGCCGCGATAGTACTTGTCGAAGATATGAGGAATTTCCTCGGCTGGAATCCCGTAGCCTTGATCCTCGACGACAATCGAGAGGGCGCCACGCTGCGCCTCGACCCGGACTTCGACTGAGGATTCCGGCGGGGAATACTTGACCGCGTTGCTGAGCAGGTTCTGGAGCGCAACCCGCATCCGATCGATGTCGACCTGGATCGTGGGGCGGGATGGATCGATGCGCTCGATGATCGCGATCCTCTTGGCCAGCGCTTCGGCCCGAACGACGTCCACAGCATCTTTGATCAGCTGGTTGACCGGATAGCGCTCGCGCCGCAGCACTTTGTCCGGTTCCTCCAGGCGGCCGACCGCCGCCAGGTCGTCAATCAGCTTGGCCATCTCGTTGGCGCTCACCGCAATCTTCAGGATTGCTTGATGCACCTCGGTTGGAACTTCCCCAAGATCTCCCGACTCGATCATGGACACGTAGCCGCGAAAGACGCTGAGTGGCCGGCGCAGTTCATGAGTCGTGAGCCGCATGAAACCGGATTTGAGAATGTCGAGTTCGGCGAACTGCGCATGCTGGGTTTTTTCAACTTCGTAGTAGCGGCGGGCCACCTCATGCTCGAGCCGGAAGAGCACATCGGTCAGGCGCACGGCCAGGGGCTCGGTCGGAGGGTCTCGGAACACGAACGGAAGCAGCCCGTTTTTCATTACGACCAGGCTCTCATAGACCTCGTCGTAGTCTCGAGCCTCTTCGGCGTATCGGCGGCCAAGGCTGACCCCGTACTCGCTCACAAACTGCTTTCCGTCCCCCGCTGTGAACGAGCGTCGTAGTGCCTCGACAAATGCTTCGATGAACAGTCGCAGCGCCGCTTTGTCCGTATAGGTTCGGCGCAGCCAGGCACCGTCGTATCCCCAGAGGTCGGCGGTCAGCCGGTCGACCATCCGCTCCTGGTTGGCTCGAATAATTGCGGCCAGCCGATCATCTGCGCTCACTGGCGGGCCGGACGCGCTAGCCGGCTCCGGGCCGGGCCTCCCGCCTGCTTGCCGCTGGTCAGGGCTCATAGGTGCAGCAACTCTTGAGGCGCGTCCAGCTCGGCGTAGAGGCGGCTGACCGGTTCCCGCAAGCCGGAGAGCGCAGTTGTCATGATGACGGGGACGCTGGATACTGGCTCCTGCTTGCTCAGGACGCTGAGCACAGCTAGCCGGCCAAGCCGGGACAGATGAATGTCCAGGCTGATCGCATCCGGTAGCAGCGATCCGGCCAGGTCGACGCCGGACACGCCGTCCCGAGCCTTATCCACTTCGTGGCCCCTGCGCCGCAGCTTTGACATGTACAGCTCCGCGACTCTCGAATCGTCTTCGATGATCAGGACGCGCTGCCCGACTGTCATGGGCCTGGGTGCGGCCAGTCTACACCCGATCGGCGAAATGTAGACACAGATGGACTAACAATGTCGATGGCGTAGGGTCGTCACTCTGGTTCGGATGCACACAGCGTGAAGGTGATGTCGCGGAAAGTGGTGACTAAACCGAGGTGCGGTTCCGCACTCGCATTATGCGGGCTCCAGCTCGAGCAGCGCTTTCACCACCTCCTCTGGCGTGGGCTCCGGCAGTTTGTTCATCCACTCCTGGCTCCAGTATCGACGGCCGACCGCCCACTCGTTGTTCGGCTCTTCGAGGATGGCGCACCGGCCGCAGCAGCCTCGCAGTTCCACCCGGCGTCGCGCATCTGCTCGCCGAGGAGCCGGTCCACGATGGAGCGGACGTCCTCGCCGAAGTAGGCCCCGATTGTTACGGCCTTGCCGTTGATGCACGGCTCGACCTCGCCCGCGAAAAAGGGCTCGCCGGCGTGTCCCACCTGCTGTTCTCCCGGACCAGGGCGACGGCGCGGCGCGCCCCTGCGCTCACGGGATCAAGACCGAAGTCCCGTAACAGCATCACCGTCCAGGTAGTGGAGGTCCACTCGGGGAAGAGGGCTCCAGGTGGAATAGGGACCTCTCAGGCAGCCCCGAAGACGCGCATCCTATCACCTTCGGGGACGGGGTTGGCGGTCGACTCCGCAGGAGATGGAGCCGGTGGCGCCAGGCGGCCAGAGCGCCCATGCGTGTCTTGGTTTACATCAATTCCGCGCAGCGGAGGCCAAGGGTTCTGCGTACGCTAGGTCGGGTGAGCCTCCCCGAGGGCCTCGTGTGCTTCGTGAAAGCCGACTGCCCGACCTGCCAGATGGTACAGCCGGTCCTGAGGCAGCTGGCTGCGGTCGACGCAGCCCTGACCGTTTACACACAGGACGACCCTACGTTCCCAGCGGGCACCGCGCCTGTTGACGACACCTTGCTCGAAGTCTCCTACCGGCAACGCATCGAAATCGTGCCCACGCTGCTCCGAGTCGTGGGTGGCAAGCCGGTGGAGCGGCTGGAAGGGTGGGACCGGCGCGAGTGGGAGCGCCTAACCGGGATTAACGGACTCGGCGACGGCCTCCCGGCTTTTCGGCCGGGCTGCGGTTCGCGAACGCTCGACATCGGCATGCCCGAGATCCTCGCGATGCGCTACGACGGATCGCGGATTCGCTCTCGACGGATCGAGCTGGGCGCGCAGGAGGACGAGGTCGAGGCAACGTTCGCCCGCGGCTGGTCAGACGGGCTCCCGCTCGTACCGCCGACCCCACCGCGCGTCCTTCGCATGCTGGAAGGGACGTCCCGGGATCCACAGGACGTGGTCGCGGTCGTGCCGCCCGACCTGGTTGAGTGCACCGTGGAAAAGGTGGCCGTCAACGCGGTGATGGCTGGCTGCCGGCCCGAATATCTGCCGGTCGTGCTGGCGGCGGTGGAGGCTGCCTGCACCGAGGCGTTCAATATCCACGGCATCCTGGCCACCACCTACTTCGTGGGACCGGTGGTCATCGTCAACGGCCCCATCGCCCGGGAAATCGGGATGAACTCCGGGATCAACGCCCTAGGCCAGGGCAATCGCGCCAACGCCACCATCGGCCGCGCGCTGCAGCTGGTGATCCGCAACGTGGGCGGCGGCCGGCCCGGCGAGATCGATCGGGCCACGCTGGGCAATCCGGGCAAGTACACCTTTTGCTTCGCCGAGGCGGAGGACACCTCACCCTGGGAATCCCTTTCAGTGGAACGCGGCCTGCCGCCCGGCACCTCGGCCGTGACGTTGTTCGCCGGTTCGGGCGTCCAACCATTCTTCGACCAGCTGGCCCGCACGCCCGAGGCGCTGGCTCGATCGCTGGCCGCCTGCCTGCGGGTGGTTGGGCATCCAAAGTGGGGCCTGGCATGGGACGCCCTCTGTGTCATTTCGCCCGAACACGGACGGGTCTTCCGCGAGGCCGGCTGGTCCAAGGCACGGCTGCGAGATGAGCTCGGCTCCATCCTGACTTTCCCGGGTGCCGAAATGGTGAAAGGCGCTGGCGGGATTGCGGAAGGGATGCCCGAATTGGCGGTGGGCGCGACGGTGGCCAAGTTTCGGCCAGGCGGGCTGCTGTTCGCGCACGCCGGCGGCACCGCGGGCCTCTTCTCCGCCATCATTGCCGGATGGGTAAGCGGCCCGGCCGGGACGGAGCCCGTCACCCAGGAGATCCGCCGATGATCGAGCTGCTCGATCCGACCAGCGAGCGCCAACCCGGCCATCGGCCCCGCGCGGCCCGGCCGGCATCGCTCGACGGACTCACCATCGGACTGCTCGACATCGCCAAGGCGCGCGGCGATATCTTCCTCGACCGGGTGGCGGAGCAGCTCACCGCTCGCGGCTTGCGAGTCGTCCGGTTTCGCAAGCCGACATACACCAAGCCGGCGCCGGCCGACCTCCGGGTGGAAATCCGGACTCACTGCGATGCCGTGATCGAAGCCCTCGCCGATTGAGGGTCGTGCGCGTCGTGCAGTTCGCATGACATCACCGAGCTAGAGGCTTCCGGCCTTCCTGCCGTGCTCGCCGCGTCGTCTGAGTTCGAGTCGGCCATTGACGCTCAGGGACGGGCGCTCGGCTTCACCCCCAGCGTCGTCTACATCGCGCACCCGATCCAGGACCGCACCGATGCCGAACTGGCGGCCCTCGCCGATGGCGCCATCGACGGTTTACTGGCGAGCCTGACCGGTTAGGGTAGGCAGCCGAGGCCGTAACGAGATGGGCAAGGCGCCGATCTCATGATCCCCGACCCGGCGCCGCCCAAAGCGGTTCCGCAATAGGCCTCTTGGCGGTGCCAGTCATCGGCGAGCGCTGGTAGCCTCTGGGATATGCGTGACGCCGCCAGCCGGCGCGCCCGCGAGGTCAGCGAGGCGCAGAGCGAGTACCGGATGACCATGCTCTTATTGATCGGGTGCGTCCTGGTAGTGGTGGTATTCGCAGGGTACATGCTGCAGATCACCGCCTCTAGCGTGACCAACCACCTGGCCCACATGACCGATCACGATTACCAGGTCTCCAGCGGGAAACTCCTGCCCTGACCTGCGAAATGGCTCTTGAAAGGCTGCCCCGCCGGGGGTAAGCTCGGTCCGTGGGCTGGTTGATCGCGCTGGCCGTGGCGGCCGCCATCGCCTACGTCATTTGGGAGTTCCGCTGGTACTTCCGGACCCTTCGCCGGACCTGGCGCGCCGAGACCGAGCTCGACGACGCGCGAGCCAGCCGCGAGCCGGAGCTCGCCGGGCGGCCGTAGCCCGAATCGGCTTAGCGAACGGCGGAGGCGGCCCCGCTGCCGCGCGGCGCCGACACCGCGATCCCGGCGGCGCACTGCGGGCACTCGGCCGGGGCATACGAGGGGAAGTCCACCGTCAGGCAAGCAAAGAAGGGTACGCCCACCTCCAACCGCCCTCCGGTTCGGTCGCCCAGCACGCCCACCCCGACCACCGTGCCGCCCGCCGTCTCCATGCAGGCCAACGTGTCTCGCAGCGAGCCACCAGTAGTGACGATGTCGTCCACTACCAGCACCCGCTCCCCAGGACGGACCCTGAACCCGCGTCGCAGCACCCGGTTGCCGGTCTCGCCCCGCTCCGCGTAGACGGCGCGCACGCCCAGCTGGCGCGCCACCTCGTGGGCCAGGATGATGCCGCCGGTGGTGGGACCGGCCACCAGCTCCACGCCCGCACCGGCAAAGCGAGCGGCAATCATCCCGCAGAGCGCGGTGGTGGCTTTCGGGTCCTCCAGCAGGCGAAACTTCTCGAGGTACTCGGCTCCGTGGCGGCCGCTGGTGTAGGTGAAATGTCCGCGTAGCAGGGCGCCGGAGCGCTCGAACAGCGCGAGCGCGTCAGACATGGGCCGGCGCTCGCAGCGGCAGGGCCGCCAGGCTGCTCCACCCGTGCTCGGTGAGGTGGGTTGCGATGCCGTCCCGGATCTCCCGCGCGGCTTGCGGCCGCACGTAGTTGGCGGTTCCCACCTGGACCGCGCTGGCCCCGGCCAGCAGGAATTCGAGGGCATCCTCCGTGGTCATGATGCCGCCCACGCCGACCACCGGGATGGAGACGGCGCTGGCCACCTCCCACACCGCCCGGACGGCCAGGGGTCGAATCGCCGGGCCACTGAGGCCGCCCACCTGGTTCTCCAGGACGGGCCGGCGATGCCTGACGTCGATCTTCATGCCCACCAGGGTGTTGATGGCCGACAGGCTGTCGGCGCCGGCATCGGCGATGGCCCGCGCGATGGCCACCAGGTCCGTGACATTGGGGGTGAGCTTGACCATTAGCGGCAGCGAGGTCGCTTGGCGGACCGCCTGCGTCAATCGCCCCGCCAGCCGGGCGTCGACGCCGAACTGCAGGCCGGCCTCCACGTTGGGGCAGGAGATATTGAGCTCCAGCCCAGCGATGCCAGGCACGCCATCCAGACGCCGGGCAATGGCGACGTAATCCTCCACCGCGTCGCCGGCCACGTTGACGATGACCGGCAGGTCCCATCGCGCCCAGACTGGCGCAAACGCCTGGACCACATGATCGACACCGGGGTTCTGCAGGCCGATGGCATTCAGCATCCCGGACGGTGTCTCGGCTATCCGCACCGGCGGATTGCCATGGCGAGGCCGCAGCGTGGTGCCTTTGGTCACCACCGCGCCCAGCCCGGTCCGGTCCACGGCCGGCGCGTCAAAGCCATAGGCGAAGGTGCCCGAGGCCACCATCACCGGGGAGCGCAGCCGCAGCCCGCGGCCCAGGTCGACACTGAGGTCGATCTCACCCATGGAAGGCATCCACCACCCGGGTCCATTCCACCAGGTCCGCCGAAATGCACGGCCCGTCCTGGCAGGTCAGCATGTACCCCCCACCCGCCCGAGGCAGCGCGCAACCGAGGCAGGTGCCGACGCCGCACCCCATGGGTGTCTCGTGTGCGACCTGGATGCGCGCCAACCGAACATCAGCTCGTTGCGCCCAGCGGACCAGCTCCACCAGCATCGGGGTGGGCCCGCAGGCAAAGATGTCCGCGTCGCCCACGATCGCATTGGACAGCAACGCCGTGACCCTGCCATGGTGCCCCGCTGAGCCATCGTCGGTCGCGAGCTGCATCCGTGTCTTTGGGAAGCGGGCGGCGGGCAGCAGCTGATCGGCCGATCGGGCGCCGTACAAGATAGTGGTCGACCGCCCGCGTCCGGTGAGCGCGTTGCTGAGGCCGATGAAGACAGCGATGCCCAGTCCGCCCGCCACACAGACAGCGGGTCGGCCGCCATCGATGGCGAAGCCGCGGCCCAGGGGACCCAGCAAATCGATCCGGTCACCGGCGTTGCGCGCCGCCAGCCAGTCGCTGCCGGCCCCGACGACGTTGAAGACGAACCCCACCAGTCCGCGGGTGGGGTCGGTCCAGGCGGCGCTGTAGGGCCGGCGCAGCAGGGCCCCGGGGCTTTCCACCGCCACCTGGAAGAACTGGCCCGGATGGACATCGGCCGCTAGCGGCGTCTCGCAAATCAGCTCGACGCCGCCCCCCATGGGCGTGCTGCGTTCCAGCACGCGGGCAGCCTGCAAGGTCGCGATCATCGCGCCACCTCGACCAGACCGGCCACGTAGTCGCTGATGGCCGCCACCGTCCAGCCGGCGCGGCCGCGGGTTTGCTCCAGCGCATCCACCAGGGATCGCGCGGTATCCAGCGAGGTCAGGCAGGGGATCCGCCGCTCCACCGAAGCCCGGCGGATCTCGAAACCGTCCCGCAGGGGCACGGACGTGCCGTCCCCGCCGCTGGCCGGGGAGACGGTGTTGACGACCAGGTGGACCGCTCCCTCACGGATCACGTCGACCACGTTGGGGTGGCCCTGGCGCAGTTT
>VBID01000195.1 GCA_005880615.1 Chloroflexota bacterium | reverse complement strand
AACTCCAGACGGCGATCAACTGGGGGCGCTACGCGGGTCTCTTCACCTACGCCAATGGCACCTTCCGCCTAGCAGTCGCCCCGACGTAGTCAGCCGCCGGCCATGGCCCCCACGACCAGGAGCGGCTCGGCGCCCCTGGCGACGGCGTCAGGCAGTTGGGCGTCGGGCAGCTCGTTGGACAGATCCTGCTCGCTGGCGAAGAACCGGATGAACGGCCGGCGCTGCAGCGTGACCTGATCGCGGAGCGTCCCGCGCAGCACCGGATAGGCGGCCTCAAGCGCGTCCAGGACCGAGCGCTGGGTCGCCCGACCCGGCACCTCCAGCTGCACCTCGCCGCCAACCTGCGCCAGCTTTCGCAGATGCGTCGGTAGCACGACGCGAATCACTTCAGCGTCTGCACCTCGACCGACAGCACGGCGGGCAGATTTCGGGCGATCGGGGCCCAGCTGTCGCCGGCATCGGCCGACGCGTACACCTGGCCGCCGCTAGTGCCGAAGTAGATGCCACACGGATCCAGCGAATCGACGGCCATGGCGTCCCGCAGCACGTTCAGGTAGACGTCACTCTGCGGCAGGCCCTTGGTAAGCGGCTCCCACTCGTCCCCGCCGGTCCGGCTGCGATACACGCGCAGCTTTCCATCGGGTGGATAGTGCTCCGAGTCGCTCTTGATCGGCACGACGTAGATGGTCTCGGGCTCGTGGGCGTGCACGTCGATCGGAAAGCCGAAGTCGGACGGCAGGTTGCCGCTAACCTCGCGCCACGACTCGCCCCCATCGTCGGTCCGCATGACGTCCCAGTGTTTTTGCATGAAGAGGGTCTTCGGACGCGAGGGATGCATGGCGAGGCGATGTACGCAGTGGCCGACCTCGGCCGTGGGATTGGGGATTTGCTCCGAACGCAGGCCGCGGTTCACGGGCCGCCAGGTTTTGCCCGCATCATCGGTCCGGAAAGCTCCGGCGGCCGAAATGGCGACGAACATCCGATCGGCGTCGACCGGATCCTGAATGATCGTGTGCAGACACATCCCGCCGGCGCCGGGGGCCCAGTTTGGCCCGGTCTCGTGGCGCCGCAGCCCGGAGAGCTCCTCCCAGGTCTGCCCGGCATCCGTGGAACGGAAGAGGGCCGCGTCTTCAACCCCGGCGTAGATCGTGTCGGGATCAGCCAGCGACGGTTCGAGATGCCACACGCGCTTGAACTCCCAGGGGCGCGGCGTCCCGTCGTACCAGAGGTGCGTGCCGGGTTCGCCGTCGTAGACGAACTTGTTCCCCACCGGCTCCCAGGTCTTGCCCCCGTCGTTGGAGCGCTGGATCAGCTGCCCGAACCACCCGGTGGACTGTGCCGCATAGAGCCGATTCGGATCGGCGGGTGATGCCTTGAGGTGGTACATCTCCCAGCCCCCAAAGTGAGGCCCGGCGATCTCCCAACCGCCCCGCTTTCCATCCGACGTCAGCACGAACGCGCCCTTGCGCGTCCCAACCAGTACCCGTACCCCGCTCATCGCTTCCTCCTCCCTGAGCCTCGACACATCTTCGCGGCCAGCCCTTGCCGCAACAACATCGTAAACCACCGTCAGCGATGGCGATGTTCCTCCGGCAACCTTGACGCTCCGCCAGCCAGCCCCCAGCATTCGGGGCAGCTGCTCGCTCGGCAGACCGCTGCGCATCGTGTTCAGCCGGCTGGCGTCGCTGATCAGCGCTGGCCGGCGGCCATCCTGGTCGGACTCTATTCCCGACGGGAACGCACTGTCAGGCGCGACCTATCGAACGTTCGGTGGCGTGGTGATGGTCACCGGGCTGTTGAAGTCGTGGAGGTTGAGGACGATCTGGTCGCTGATGGCAAGGATGCCCTGATCGGAGGCCCCCGGCGGCAGGGCACTGTTGGTCTCCGCGTTATGCAGGGCAATGGTTTCTGTTCGTGCCTCGTCGGTGCTGATCCGGCGTATCAGATGGTCTTCGACACCGATCCACACCTCGACGTGAAAGGTTCCCTTCTGGATTACGCGCTGAAGCGCCGATCGCAGGCTCGGATCCGCCAGGGCTGAGGTCTCCTCCGCAATCAGCTTGGCCTGATCCATTTCCATGGCGTAATGGTGGACCCGGACGCCGGCGATGGCCGTGTCACCAAGGTCCCGGGGTGCTAGCGTGCCCTTCAGGCTCTGCAGAGTCTTGAAAGGGTCAACGGGAAGCAGGTTGTGCGCATCTTGTTTACTCCAAGTCGGCGTCGTGTTACCACTGACGAGATCGACGTGAACGCCATTCTGTTCATAGGTGATTCCCTGTAGGGAGATGAGCTCCATCCCGGTGTGGAAGCTCGGACCCAGGCGGACCGTGATCATGTAATGAAAGCCGTCGGGAAACGCCACCTCGCCGGTCCCTGAGGCGTCCAGCTTGTACGTGTGCGGCGGCATCCCACAAGCCCTTCTGGGGCCCGCATCGACTGGCCCTGGAGTTGGGCAAGAAAGGGGTGAGCCCGCCCCCGTCGGCCTCCGCGATCTATCGCGGTCTGCTCCGGGCGGGCGTGATTCAACCGGTCCCCAGGCGGTGGCGACGCGAGGACTGGAAACGTTGGGAGCGGGGGGCGGCGATGGAGCTGTGGCAGCTGGATGGGCGCCGATCGGCCAAGCGAGCGAATCCGATCCGCAGCTGCACGCGAGTCAGCATGGCACATGGGGTCAGTTTCTAAGCCGCCAAGACCATGCCATCGGATCGTTAGCTGGGACAAAAGCGGGAGACGGGACTCGAACCCGCGACCACCTACTTGGAAGGCAGGCGCTCTACCAGCTGAGCTACTCCCGCTCGCTGGCCGGTAGTTTACCGCGAGGTTACCGCGTTTACCGCAGTTGTCCGCTGTAAGGTCGTCGCAGATTGGCCGCCACCCGGAAGGGCGCCAGGGGTCCTTTGAATCGGGACTCATGTTCATACTGGGCAACGACTCCCTGTTTGACACGACTGATCGGGCTCATCGATCAGGAGACACCCCCACCGTAACCCTCTACCTGAGGGGGACGGACATACACCTAAGGGCGGTCTTCGACCCATGATTCGCCGTCGGTGTAGACCTCTTTCTTCCAGATGGGCACCGACCGCTTGAGCTCATCGATCAGCCACTCACAGGCGTCGAACGCTTCGGCCCGGTGGGGCGCCGCCACTGCGATCACCACGCTGACGTCGCCGACCGACAGCGTCCCGGTGCGATGGACGATGGCCACATCCGATATGGGCCAGCGCGAACGGGCTTCCGCCGCCAAGCCTTCGATCTGCCGTTGGGCCATGGCCCCGTAGACTTCGTAGACCAACGCCCGCACCATGCGGCCGTGGGATTCCTCCCGGACGATTCCAGTAAAGGTCACGACCGCGCCCGCGCCGGCAATCTGGACGGCGGCCGCGATTGCGCCTGGATCAAGCGCCTCGTCTCGGATCTCGACCAGCGCTTGCCGGGCGCCGACCGCCCCGCCGCTGACCGGTGGGATCACCGCCAGTTCATCCCCGTCGGTGAGGCGGTCTTCCCACTGCGCGTATTCGGCGTTCACGGCGCAGCGGAACGACCGGGGCAGCGGGCCGAGGTGGAACTCATCGCTCAGCTGGCGCCAGGCGTCGGCGGCAGTCGCTCCCGGGGGCAAGGCCAGTTCCACATTCGGACTGCCTACCAGCTCCCGCGGCTTGGCGAACAGGACCACTCGAACATTCATTTCGCCCATCATAGCTGGGCCCGAATGGGGGTCCAGCGTGCGAATACCGACTGTATTCGATCTCAGAGGGACCGTGACCGCCTTCCGCGGCCCTGCCCGGGGGAGGGACGGATCCTTACCGGAACAGGTCCAGCGCGGG
>VBID01000194.1 GCA_005880615.1 Chloroflexota bacterium | reverse complement strand
GGCGCCGTGAGGAGGAAGATCGTGATGAAGAAGAGGATCCACACCGCGCCGGTGATCAGGAGCGAGAGGAACGGGAGGAGGATCAGGCCCTTCTCCTGGCGGAGGACGCCGAGGCTGACCTTGGTGAGTTGCCACCCGATCCGCAGGCGTTGCAGAAATCCGAGCTTTCGTGGCGCCGACGAATACGGCGCGGACGGGACCGTCGGCGTGGGAGTCCACATGGGTATCGTTCGCCCATGTCGCCCCTCCTTTTGAACCCTCTGCCGGAGTCCCGTTCCAAAACAAACGGAACCGGTTCCCTGGTGAGGTCAGGCGATGTCGTCCGGCGCTGAGCGCCGAGCGTCCGGCCGCGAGGTCTAGATTGTCCACGCTCCGTCTTGAATGACGGTCTTCCCGCCGATCTCTACGGTCCCGCGTGCGAGCGGAGCCCAGAACCCGTAACTGCTGTCGTTCTTGCCGCCCAGATCGCGGTTGTCCCCGATGCCGATGCTGACGGCACCCGACACAATGCCGTTCTGCAAGAATCCGGGCAGCGCCTTCGGGTTCAGTCCGAACGCAACCCCGCCGAAGACGTCCTTGGGGCCCGAGGCCTCGACCCAGTTCGTCTGCACAAACTGCAGGTTTTTCTTCGCAGTGAAGTCCGTCACCTTCCCGTTCCGGAACGTCCACGAAAGGCCGTCGACGAGCCGGCCCCGTTGCGGGATCGGAACATCCGCCACGAAGGTGCCGTTGGCGCTCTCTTCTACGGGGGCGACGCCCACTTCTCCGGTAGGCAGATCGACCGACCGGCTCGCGAGCGTGCCGACCGCGAGGTCTTCGTCGCTGATTACCCCGTCATGCACGAATGGCTTCCGGTCGGGTCCCGCGAGGCGGAACTTCAGTTTGGTCCCGTTGTCGGCGGTCACCCGAACATCAACGGGTCGGGAAATCATGCCGGCGACGAGGTTGCCGAGCGACGCCAGCCGCTCCTGATTCACCACGGTGGCCGCCTCGACCATCGCCTTCCATTTCGCGTAATTGAGACTGTACGCCTTGGCCCGCTCCCGGGTGACCGCGCCGATCCCCACCGCGACGTTCTTCGGCATCTTCTCGTACGCTTTGTCGGAGTGGGCCTTTTCCCCTTCGAAGCCAGCGGCGAACTTCTCCCGAGGGACGGTCGCCATGGGGGCGGGATTGCGAGGCCCAAAAAACCAGATGTACGAATTCACGTAGTCGAGCAGGCCGACGCAATGACCCGACACTCGGCGGAGGCTCTCGAGGGAGTAATTCTTGAAATTGCCATAGAACAGGGCATCCGTCTCGAGCCAGAGCGCCGGATCGGCACCGGCTTTCTGACATTCTAACGCGGTCTGCTCCGCAAGTTCGATCGTATGCGGATACGTCGAGATGAGCACGACCTCGTCCGGCTTCGGTCGAAGGCTTCCCTTCACGATGCTTTTCGCCAACGTTTGCGAACTGACCATGAAATTCCCCGGCCCCGTATGCCCAATGGGGCATAAACGGATTCCGGGTCGACATTCTCAGGGTCGCGAGGGAGAGTGAACGCTTATGCGTCGAAGCGCTTTCCCGCCGCACGGGGGTTCTCATGGGGCGAATTACACTCGGACTTGGCGCGCTGACAGTAGTATTTGTTCTGGCAGGCTTCTCGGTACTTGGCGCTGCGGCGGGGCGCATAAATTTCACAACGCCGAGTGTCATGGGATATCCGCCTGGCGGGGATGACTGGGAGCCTGCCGTGGCTTCCGACGGCCAGGGAACCGTATACTACATGACGACTCACCTAAGCGGAGTCCCGGGCTGTCCTGCCTGTTCGATGGATACGATGGTAATCCAGGTTTCTCACGACGGAGGCCGGACGTTCACGGCCCCGTCTCCGCTCACTATCAGTTCCGCGGCGCAATTCGATCCTCAGGTGAAGGTCAACTCCGCCGGAGTGGTCTTTGTCAGCTATCTCCACGGCAAGGACACGGTCGTCCAACGCTCCGATGACAATGGCGCCACCTGGTCGACGCCGGTGGCGGTCAATGCCGACGTGAAGAACGGCATCACCGACAAGGATGGCTTGGCCGTTCAGGGCGACGATGTCTACGTCGGCTACTCGATCGCGCAGAAGTTGTTCGTTTCCTCGTCTCACGATGGGGGCCGCACGTTCACCACGGTTCAGATCAACCAGAACACGATTGGATGGCCCTTGAACGGTGGAGCGACGGTGGCTCCGGACGGCACGGTGTACATGGTATGGGAGCTGGTCCACAAGAGCGGCCAGGCGCAGGGCCCCCAGGATGTCGCGGTCACGAAGTCGTCCGACAAGGGAGCGAGCTGGACACTCTCGAACGTGGACACCGGCCTTCCGCCAGGTCCCCCGTGCCCGACCTCGTGCGGATGGGACTACCTGGGCACCGGCGCGTCAATCTCCGCGGATCGAAGTGGCCGTTTGTATGTGACCTACAACACGCCGTTGACAGACAACGGACCTCCGTTTGTTTGGTACAAGACGTCCATGGATGGGGGGATGACGTGGTCGTCCCGCACTATGCTCAATGCCGACGTCACGAGCGCGTTCCACGTGTTCCCGGGAGTGGCCGCGGGCGATCCCGGCGATGTGAGGGTGGCTTGGATGGACAACCGCACGGGTGCGTACAATGTGTGGTATCGCAGCTCCTCGAATGGGGGCCAGACTTGGTCCGCCGAGGTGCAAGTTTCCCAGTTCCGTGGCGGCTATCCGTACGTAACTTCGCAAGGCTTCGCCTTCCCCTACGGAGATTACATCACGTTGGCGCTGGACTCGAAGGGCCATGTCCATCTGGCTTGGGGCGAAGGGCCGAGTTGGAGCGGGCAACGTGACCTCCAAGCACTGAGACGGGAAACTACTTAACGGGAACGAGGCTACGCGGGCGCCGGCGACCCAGTGAAACGCTCTTCGCGGGCTTGGAAGAAGCGCGGAAAGATGCGCTGGAAGTGGCGCAAGAAACGGATGCGCCGCCGAAAGCGGGAACAGAAGATGCGGCAACGGTGAGCGGTCGATTTCGGCAAAGGTACTTGGCCGCGCCGCGTGATACGCCGTCGCATGGGAGGGGAGCGGTACACTCCCGGCCTGGCCTTCATCTTGGCGGGAATCGGGATCCTCTTCGTGACCGGCGCGATCGAAGCGGAGATCGTGTTAACGAGCGGCCTCGGCACGCCGAGCTATCTCGGGGCGACGGACCTCGTTCGTCTATCGGCGGTCCCATGGGGCCTCGGCCTGTTGTTCTTCGGATACGCGCTCGACCATCCAGAGGTGCTGTGGGACCGGGTCCGCGGTCGACGCATCCTTGCGACGTTCCTGCTGTTCGCGGACGGCGCAATCCACATCGTCGCCATCGGGGAACACGTGGAGTCGATCGTCGTGGGTTTCTTCCTCGTGCTCGCCCCGCTCGAGTTCATCGGTGGCTTCACGATCTTGCGCGCGTCGCGGCCGATCGTTTGGGCCTGGCTCTTGGGGTCGGTCGGCCTTATCGGACTGTACGTCGCGTCCCGGCTCACGGTCCTCCCGTTCGTTAGCCAAGAATACGTCTTTGGTCCGCTGGGACTCATTTCGAAAGCAATCGAAGGCGTCCTCGCGTTTGCGCTCGCACAAGAGCTCTGGACTACGTCGACGACACGCCGTCCCCGTGCCGCTCGACCTGCGACGCAAAGTTAGATATCCCCGCCGCTCTTGCGCGACCCACGAGTCCCATGGGGACGTAGTTTAGCCTGGTAGAATTACGGGCTCCAGTCATGGGCTTGATTGCGAACGGGTTTGCTGAATTCCGGTGATGACAGACTGGAGCGCTGACCCATGGTTCGCAGAACACGCGTGGGTCGCTCCCCGCGTG
>VBID01000193.1 GCA_005880615.1 Chloroflexota bacterium | reverse complement strand
GCAGCGGCTTGAACACCTCGAGTCTTCCATAAAGCTCGTCGGGGTGGAAGTCGTCCATCCGACGGAACTCGATGGCGGAGGGTTCCTTCTCCCCCTTGGCCAGGTCGAGTCGCAGACGAGGGGAGAGGCGCGCCATCAGCCGCTCGAAATTGTCGCCGTCCACGCCCAGGATCGGCCTGTCCGCGAGCCCGGCGACCGGCTCGGCGGGCCCCCGGTTCCAGCGCCCGCTGAAATCGCCCAGAACCAGGATGCGCATGGGTCCGTCCGAGCCCCGCTTCGGGCTACGCGGCGCACCCGGCTGGCCGAAGCTGAGTTCGAACTCCATCCGCCCGGGCATCCCGGCACCTCGTGCTGGATTCGTGGCTTGATGAGGTTGAATGCATTGTAGCGCAAATTTCGCGATTCGAGGGACCCGGGGGAGCGAACGGCCGCGTGCCAACTAGGCGGTACCATTCAGGGGAAGTTGTGGCAAGATAGGGCAATCTCTCTAGGCGGCACGCGCGCGACCACGACAGGAAGGATGGCCATGCCCATTGAACAGAAGACACGGCCCATCGGTGTAACGACTCCGCTCGGGGAGGACGTTCTTCTCCTGAAGAGCATGACGGGGACCGAGCACCTCGGGCGCCTCTTCCAGTACGAGCTGAGCCTGCTCAGCACCGACGAGGCGATCAAGATGGACGACATCCTCGGTCAGAAGGTCACCGTGCGCCTCGATATCAGCGACGACCAGAGACGCTTCTTCAACGGCTACGTCAGCCGCTTCGCCCAGACCGGAAGGACGGCCGGATACGCCACCTACCAGATCACGGTCCGGCCGTGGCTGTGGTTCCTGACCCGCAGGCAGGATTGTCGCATCTTCCAGGAGATGACCGTTCCGGACATCATCAAGAAGGTCTTCCGGGACGACGGCTTCTCGGACTTCGACGAGTCGCTCTCCGCCTCCTACAGCAAGTGGGAGTACTGCGTCCAGTACCGCGAGACCGACTTCGACTTCGTCAGCCGGCTCATGGAGCAGGAGGGGATCTATTACTACTTCAAGCACGAGGACGGGAAGCACACCCTGGTTCTTTCCGACTCGTACGGCGCCCACTCGCTCATCCCGGGCTACGAGAAGATCCCGTATTATCCTCCGACTGAGAACGTCGTCCGCAAGGAGGACTACGTCTCGGACTGGTCGATCACGAGGGAGGTGATGCCCGGCCTCTACTCGCTCCAGGACTTCGATTTCGAGAAGCCGAGCGTGGATCTCTCTACGCGCTCGAAGATCAAGCGGGCGAACGACCTCGCCGACTTCGAGATCTACGACTACCCGGGCGAATACATCGTGGAGCAGGACGGAAAGGACTACACGAAGGCGAGGATAGAAGAGCTCCAGTGGCAGTACGAGCAGGTGCACGGAGCCGCCAACGCCCGCGGGTTCACGCCGGGCGGCCTCTTCGAGCTGAGCGATTTTCCCAGGGACGACCAGAACCGCGAGTACCTGATCGTGTCGGCGAGCTACGACCTGCGGTCCTCCGAGTTCGAGACCGGGGAGGGCGGAGACAACGAGGCCCGGTACGCCTGCCGCTTCTCGGCCATCGAGAGCAAGACGCCGTACCGCACGCCCCGTTTCACGCCCAGGCCGGTGATCCAGGGCCCACAGACGGCCATGGTGGTGGGCAAGGCGGGGTCTGAGATCTGGACCGACAAGTACGGCCGGGTCAAGGTGCAGTTCCACTGGGACCGTCTCGGGAAGAAGGACGAGAACAGCTCCTGCTGGGTCCGCGTGGCGCAGGTGTGGGCAGGGAAGCAATGGGGCGCGATCCACATCCCGCGCATCGGTCAGGAGGTCATGGTCGAGTTCCTGGAAGGGGATCCCGACCAGCCGATCATCACCGGCCGCGTCTACAACGCCGAGGCGATGCCGCCCTACGGCCTCCCCGACAACGCCACGCAGAGCGGCCTCAAGAGCCGGAGCAGCAAGGGAGGCTCCGGGGACAACTTCAACGAGATCCGCATGGAGGACAAGAAGGGGAGCGAGGAGCTGTACATCCACGCCGAGAAGGACCACACCAACATCACCGAGAACGACCGGAGCGAAGACGTCGGCCACGATCGCGCTCTGCACGTCGGGCACGACAAGTCGGAGAAGGTCGACAACAACAAGACGATCGAGGTGGGCGTCGACCACAAGGAGACCATCGGGGGGAGCAAGACCCTCAAAGTGGCGGCGAACCATGACGAGACCATCGACAAGAACATGTTCATCAACGTCGGCGGGGCGCTGACCGAGAACGTGATGGTCAACTATGCCGAGAGCGTCGGCGGTGCCATGGAAGTCACCGTCGGAGGAGCGCTCGCCCTTACGGCCGGCGCTGCAATGACGGAGACCGTTGGCGCCAACAAGGCAATGACTGTCGGACTTTCGCTCTCGGAAAATGTCGGCCAGAACATGAGGCTCGATGTTGGGGATGACCTCACGGAGACCATCGGCAAGAATCGCAACCTGGAGGTCGAGGAAAATTTCTCCGAGACCATCAAGGGTCAGCACCAGCACGCCGTCACCAAGGAATACACGCTTCAGGCGAAGAAGGTACAGATCGTCGCCGAGGACGAACTGTCCCTGAAGAGCGGCAGCGCCGAGGTGATCCTCAAGAAGAATGGCGACATCACTGTCAAGGGCGGAAAGATTGAAATGAAGGGTGACAAGGACGTCATCATCAAGGGACGTCGCGGGGGCGCTTGTGGGGACCGACCCCACCGGGGCGCCGCTCGTGGACTGGACGGGGAATCCGGGGCCGCCGCGCGCTGCGCGGTGGCTTGACGGCGCGTGGAGCGGGTCGATCCCCATGGACGGGCGCATGATTCCCATCGTTCTGCTCGTGGGAGCGGCGGGGGGAGCGGTGCCGATCCTCGTCGGGGTCGTGCGGGAGGCCCTGAGCCCCGCGCGGGACGCGCAGGTAGAGATCGCGACCCGTGAGAACGGGGCGCGTGTGACGCTTGACGGCAGGCGGCTCGAGCTCGAGGCGCGGGAGGAAATCGTCATTCGCTGTGGCGAGGGAGCAATCCGCCTCGCTAAGGACGGCACGATCACGATCAAGGGCCGGCGGCTGCTCAGCAGATCGCTGGAGGCGAACGTCATCCGCGGGGCCACCGTCAGGATCAACTGAGATGTCGGAGTTCGCGCTCGAGAACGCGACCCCCTTCGCCGCCGGCACGCTCCTCCTTGCTGACGAGGAAGGCAGGCCGTTGCTGGTGGCGATCGTGAAGGCCACCTACACCATCACGCCGGGCATGCCTCTGCGGCTGGCGGAGGAGCAGGCCCCTGTCAACCCGGCGGGCGTCTACAACGGGAAGCCGGGCGTTTCCAGCCTGCGCTACGAGCCCGAAGTCGCCTTCGTGAAGCCTTCAACCGACATCGCGCTCGTCGGCAGCGCGCATGCACCGCGGGGTGGGGTGACCGAACTTGACGTCGAGTTCCGGGTCGGGGCGATCGCCAAGATCGTCAAGGTCGTGGGCCCTCGCATGTGGGCAAGCCGCTTCGGCTTTACATCGCTGACCCGTCCCATCCCCTTCGAAAAAATGCCGCTGACCTGGGAACGCGCATTCGGCGGATGGGATCGCCACGCGAGCGATCAAGCCAAGCACACATTCGAGGCGCGTAATCCTGTAGGAATCGGATTCCACGCCAAGGGCGCGCCGCCCGTCGACCAGTCGTCGGCGCCGAACCTCGAAGACCCGGGGCGACCGATTCGCGACTGGAACGACGTGCCGGCACCGGCCGGGTTCGGGTTCATCGGGCCGGAGTGGCAGCCGCGGGCCTCGTTCGCCGGCACCTACGATGACGCCTGGGCCGGTGCCCGCGCTCCTCTGCTTCCCAAGGACTTCGATCGCCGGTTCTTCAACGCCGCCGCGCCTGGTCTCGTGGCGCCAGGGTACCTTCGCGGTGACGAGCCGGTGCTGGTCCGCAATGTGACCAGGGAGGGGACTCTGTCGTTCGCGCTTCCGGGTGTTGCTCCCCCACGAGCGCGTCTCGAGCAGCGCCAGGGCGAGGACGTCGAGATCACCATGCGCATCGACACGGTCGTCGTGGACACGGACGCGTGGAGGGTCTTCCTGATCTGGCGCGGCCACGCCGCGTTGCCGGATGGTCCCCTGGGTGTGAATTCGGTCGTGACGGAGGCCGCTGCTGCGGCTGCCTGACGGGAAGAGGATTCGAGCCTGATGCCAGCCACCGTCGGAGTGAATTCACTGTCCGTTGTGCATGCCT
>VBID01000141.1 GCA_005880615.1 Chloroflexota bacterium | reverse complement strand
CTCCCGGCTGAAGCTGGAAAGCGGGGTGCACCGCGTGCAGCGAGTCCCCGAGACCGAGGCCCAGGGCCGCATCCACACCTCCACGGCGACGGTGGTCGTGATGCCCGAAGCCGAGGACGTCGAGGTGGCCATCGATCCCGAACGGCTCAAGGTGGACGTCTACCGCTCTGGCGGCCACGGCGGCCAGAGCGTGAACACGACCGACTCCGCCGTCCGGCTCACCTACACACCGGAGGATGGCCGCGAGCCCATCGTGGTCGCTATCCAGGACGAGCGCTCGCAGCTCAAGAACCGGGCCAAGGCCGAGAAAGTGCTGAAGACCCGCCTGCTGGCCCGCCAGCAGGAACAGGAGGCGGCCCAGCTCACCAAGGTGCGCCGGTCGGCGGTGGGGACGGCGGAACGGAGCGAGAAGGTGCGCACCTACAACTATCCCGAGGGCCGCATCACCGATCATCGCATCGACCTGAAGTACTACAAGCTGCCCCAGTTCCTGACGGGGGACCTGGACCCGGTGCTGGACCGGCTGCTGGCGGCGGACCAGGCGAACCGGTTGTCCGGACGCGACGGTGGAGCCAACGGTGAGGTCCAATGACCAGGACGGGTCCCGCGTTCGTGACCAGTTACGCGCGGCCCGCCGGCGGCTGACCCAGGCCAGCATCGGGAGGCCCGCGCTCGACGCTGAAGTCTTGCTCGGGCACGTCATGAAACGGCCGCGGGAATGGCTGTGGGCCCACGATGATCGCCGGCTCACGGCGTCCCAGGCCCGGCGCTTTCGCCTCCTGCTGGCCCAGCGGTCGCACCGGGTCCCGGTTGCGTACCTGACCGGGGTCAAAGAGTTCTTCGGGGAACCCATCCGGGTGAACCACCGCGTGCTTGTCCCTCGCCCGGATACGGAGGTCCTGGTGGAAGCCGGCCTGCGATTCCTGCACGACCACCCCGGGGCGCGCGACGTCATCGACCTGGGAACCGGCAGCGGCGCCATCGCCATCGCCGTCGCCCGCAACTGCCCACGGGCCCGGGTCCAGGCCCTGGACACCGATGAGCGAGCCCTCCGGGTGGCGCGAGCCAATGTGCGTGCCCGGCAAGTATCCGGCCGGGTCGAGGTCCGCCGGAGCGACCTGTTTGGGCGGGCTCGGCCCACTGACCTGGTGCTGGCCAATCTGCCTTACCTGTCCGCCGCGGCCCTTCGGCGCCTGCCGCTGGACGTTCGGCATGAGCCGAAACGGGCGCTCAACGGCGGTGCCGACGGGCTTCGGCTGATCCGGCGGGCGCTGGCCGACGCTCCTCGCATGCTTCGGCCCAGCGGCGCGATGGTCATCGAGTGCGATCCGCGGCAGGCGCGCTCAGTGGCCAGTCTCGCCCGTTCGAGCTTCCCGGGGGCGACGATTGGCGTGCTCGCCGACCTGAGCCGGCGTTCGCGGGCCGTCGAGGTGCGCCTCTGATGGTGCGCTGGCCCGCGGAGCCTCCTTACATCAACCAGGCCATCAGCCGGCTCCTCCAGGGCGCGGTGATTGCCTTCCCGACCGACACGCTGTACGCCATCGGAGCTCGGGCCCGCGATCCCTCGGCGGTGCGCCGCCTCTACGCGATCAAGCGTCGGCCGGCCGACCAGCCGGTCGTGTTGCTGGTGGCCGACGCCACCCAGGTGCCGGAGTGGGCGATCGTCACGCCCCAGGCGGAGGACTTGATGACCCGCTACTGGCCCGGGGCGCTGACCCTGGTCCTGATGCGCCGCCCGGGGGCCCCCATCGTGGGTGCCGGGGGCTCCACCCTGGCGTTTCGGGCGCCGGAGCACCCGGTGGCCCTGGAGCTCCTCCGCGGCTTGACGGAGCCGATCGCCAGCAGCAGCGCCAACTACGCGGGCGCGCCACCGCCGGCGGACGCCGGGTCGGTGGAGGCGGCCTTCGCCCAGGAGCTCGACCTGATCCTTGACGGCGGGCCGGCCAACGGACAGCCGTCCACCATCCTCGACCTGAGCGGGACCGAGCCGCGCATCCTCCGGCAGGGTCTCATTCCGGCGGCCGACCTGATTCCTAGATTAAAGCCCGAATCCACCGGATCGAGCTAGCATCTCGGGCGCGGATGCGGCCTGAGCCCGGGGCCGCCGGAACAAACTCGCATCTCGGGCGCGGATGCGGCCTGAGCCCGGGGCCGCCGGAACAAACTCGCATCTTGGGCGCGGATGCGGCCGATCCGGGCGTCGTCTCCTGCGCGCACTCGGTCACGCATCGACGGGTGCGCTCCCTCGCGTGCTCGTCGCCTCCTGCGGCTCGGCACGCCCCGCATCCCAATCTGCCTCGTTCGTCCGACGGCCCCGGGCTCCGGGCGTCGTCTCCTGCGCGCGTTCGGTCACGCACCGACGGGTGCGCTCCCTCGCGTGCTCGTCGCCTCCTTCGGCGCGGCACGCCCCGCATCCCGATCTGCGGCGCCCGACCGGTAGATCCGGGCTTGGCGCGGCCGATCCCGGATAATCTCTGGCATGGTCCAGGTTGCCCGCGATCTGACAAGCAAGATTGACGAGGTCGATCCCGAGGTGGGGCAGGCGATCCGCGATGAGTTCGATCGGCAGCAGTACACACTGGAGCTGATTCCGTCCGAGAACATCGCCAGCCCGGCCGTGCTGCAGGCGCTGGGATCGCTCCTCAACAACAAATACGCCGAGGGCTATCCCGGCAAGCGCTACTATGGCGGCTGCCAGAACGTCGATCGGATCGAGACGCTGGCCATCGATCGGGCCAAGGCGCTCTTCGGGGCCGACCATGCCAACGTACAGCCCCATTGCGGGACCACCGCGAACTACGCCGTCTATGCCACCGTCCTGCAGCCGGGCGACACCGTGATGGGGATGGACCTGAGTCACGGCGGCCATCTCAGCCATGGCAGCCCGGTCAACTTCTCGGGCAAGCTCTATCACTTCGTGGCCTATGGCGTCGATCCCAAGACCGAGCGCATCGACTACGACGTGCTCGAGCGGCAGGTGCAGGAGGTGCGGCCCAAGATGCTGCTGGGCGGCTACAGCGCCTACCCGCGCATCCTGGACTTCGCCCGCATGGCCGCGATCGCCAAATCCGTGGACGCCTATTTCTTCGTGGACATGGCCCACTTCGCCGGCCTGGTGGCGGGCGGGGCGCACCCCAGTCCGGTTGCCCATGCCGACTTCGTAAGCTTCACCACGCATAAGACCATGCGCGGCCCGTGGGGCGGGATGATCCTGTGCAAGGCGGCCCACGCGGCCGAGCTGGACAAGAGCGTCTTTCCCGGCAGCCAGGGTGGCCCACACAACCACGGGGTGGCGGCCAAAGCCGTGATGCTGGCGCAATGGCGCACGCCCGAGTTCAAGGACTACGCGCAGCGGGTCGTGGCCAACGCCCGCACACTCGCCGATGGCCTGACCCGGCGCGGGCTCCGGCTGATCAGCGGGGGCACCGATAACCACTTGATGCTGATCGACCTCCGCCCGCTGGGGCTGACCGGCAAGCGGGTGCAGGAGATCTTCGACACGGTGGGGATCACGGTCAACCGCAACAGCATCCCCTTCGACACCGCCAGCAAGTTCAACCCCAGCGGCATCCGGCTGGGGTCGCCGTCGGTCACCACCCGGGGGATGGGGGAGGGGGAGATGGGGGAGATCGCGGACCTGGTGGCGACCCTGATCACACACCTGGAAGACCCCGGCGTCCACGATGACGTCCGCCGGCGCAGCCGCGCCCTCTGCGAGCGCTTTCCGCTCCCGTACTAATAAAGCCCGAATCGACCGAAGCGAACGCGCATCTGGGGCGCGGATGCGGCCTGAGGCTCGGCACGCCCGCATCCCAATCCGCATCGTCCGCTCGATCGATCCGGGCTTCTTCTAAACTTTCGGCGCGGTGCTGTTAGAGTCTCAGCTCGATCGCGTCCTCGGCTTCACGCCGGAGAAGTTCGGGCCGGCCGTCCTACCCTTCCTGGCCGCCCTGGTGGCCACTGCCATCGCCATCCTGCCGGCACGCTGGCTGGCCTTCCGGTTGGGCGCGGTCGCGCACCCCGGCGAGCGCGACATCCACAGCCAGCCGACCGCCCGGCTGGGTGGGATCGCCATGTACGTCGGCTTCGGCATCGCCGCCGCCATCTTCTCCACCCATCCCGACACGCTCGGCCTGTTGCTGGGCTCGGCCGCCATCACCACGGTGATGATCTTCGACGACCTGCGGCGGCTGCGACCGCTGCCCAAGTTGGGGCTGCAAGTCGGGGTGTCGCTGTTCTTCATCCTGGCGTTTAACCCGGTCTTCACCATCGGGTTCATCGCGCTGCCGGGTCTTGGGGTCATTACCTTCCCGGGGTGGGTCGCCATCCCGGTGACGCTCTTCTGGTTCGTCGCGCTGCAGAACACAATCAACCTGCTGGATGGGGTGGATGGCCTGGCCGCGGGGGTGGTGGCCATCGTGGCCGGCACCATCCTGTTGGCCGCCATCACCCAGCAGAAATGGGACATCGTGATCCTGGCCGGAGCGCTGATAGGCGCCTGCGTCGGCTTCCTGCTTTTCAACTGGCACCCGGCCCGGGTGTTCATGGGGGATGCGGGCAGCCACTTTCTGGGCTTCGCGCTGGCGGCGATCTCGGTGCTGTCGGTGGCCAAGGGGGCGGTGGTCTTCTCCCTGGCCGTT
This sequence comes from Chloroflexota bacterium, assembly GCA_005880615.1. Lineage (GTDB taxonomy): Bacteria > Chloroflexota > Dormibacteria > CF-121 > CF-121 > CF-121. Next base: position 47,529 of record VBID01000141.1, on the reverse strand, counting down.
CCAATCCTGGCGCTCATCATCCCCATCCTGGACACCGCCTGGGCCATCGTCCGGCGCAGGCTGCGGGGCCGGTCCATCGCCGAAGCCGATGCGGAGCACCTCCACCACCGGTTGCTCGACTTTGGGCTGAGCCCTCGGGAGACCGCCCTCACCTTTTACTTCGGGACGGCGATTTTCGCCGCCGTCGGCCTGACGGTCTACGGCCACCACCGAGTGCTGCAGGGCGCCATTGTCCTGCTGCTGCTGGGGATCGCGGTCATTTTCCTGCGTCGCTGGCGGCGTCGATCAGCCCGGATCCACCGATCGGACGACGCAGATTGGGATGCGCGGCGAGATGAGCGGTAGGAGGCGACGAGCACGCGAGGGAGTGCATCCGTCGATGCATGACCGAGCGGGCGCAGGAGACGACGGCCCGCTCGCTCGCCCCGCGCCCAAGATGCAAGTTCGACTCGGTGGATTCGGGCTTCAGCTGGCTGCTTGATTGCGGCGCAAATTCAGCCGATGCTAAGCTTGAAGTCGGTTGAGAGCCCACCTTGCAGCGGTTGATGGCCGCCCGGCTGCCCGCCTGTCCGGCGTCGCCAGACAGCCGGCGGAGCCCGTGATGGCAGGCAACCGCGGTCCCACGGGGGCTGAGCTGGGGGGCCTGGGTCTTTTCCTGGCGGCGGCATTCATCGTGCCGTTCCTGGCCGGGCTGGCACTCGACGCGATCCTGCGGACCTCGCCGTTCTTCCTCTTCCTTGGGCTGCTGGCGGGCATCGCGGCGGCTGCAGGGGGCCTGTTCGCGCGCTGGAAACGCTATCAATGAGGGAGGCCGATGACGGCTGACCGCACTGTGCGAACCGCCATCGTGGCCACGGCCGTGGTGGCGGTCGCGGTGCTGGCGGGCATGGCATCCATCGGCCGGTTGCGCGCGGGCCTGGCTCTCGATCTCGGACTGGTGATAGGCGCCGCGAACGGGCCTATGATCCAGCGCTCCCTGCGGCTGGGAATGGGCTTTGGCGCCCTGAGCATGGTCCGGCTCCTGGTCCTGTCGGTCGTGGCGGTCGGACTGGGGCTGGCGCTCAGTCCGAGCCTGGCCTGGCTGGTGCTCGCAGGGGTGGCCGGGGCGCAGATCATCCTGGCCTTCGCCGGCGCCTGGGGGCTCCGGAGCCAATGATCTGGCTGCAGGAAGCGCCGATTGGTACCCATCCCACCATCAGCCTGTGCAACTCGCCCTTCTGCGCGCTGGATGTCGACAGCCTGATCTCCAGCGGGCTGGCCATCCTGATCACGCTGGCCATCGGCTTTGCGGTGGCCTATCGGCTCAGCCACGGCGTGCCCGGCAAGCTGCAGTTGGTCCTCGAGTTCTTGCTCTCCTACATCCGGCAGCAGGTCGAGGTGACCCTCGGTCCAACCGCCCGCTTCGTCATCCCGCTGGCCGCCACCATCGCGTTCTACATCCTGGTCGCCAACTGGATCGAATTCTTCCCGCTGGGGATTAGCCAGTACCTGATTCCGGCAAACTCCGACGTGAACCAGACCGTGGCCATGGCCCTGGTGGTCTTCATCATGACCAACTGGTATAGCGTCGGCGTGCTGGGGATCACAGGATACCTTCGCCGGTACACGAAACCCTTCGACGCCCCACTGGTGATTCGCGTCCCGTTCGTCTTGATCAACATCGTCGAAGAGATCGCCAAACCGCTGAGCCTGGCCCTGCGGCTCTTTGGCAACATCTTCGCCGGGGTGGTGATGATCTTCATCATTATCCAACTGGCACCGGTCTTCATCGCCTGGATCCCGCTGGTGGTCTGGAAGTTCTTTGACGTCTTCATCATCGGCACCATCCAGGCGTTCATCTTCATGCTGCTGACGATCATCTATTTCGGGCAGGCGCGCGAGGGTCTAGAAGAAGAGGGCCATGCGGAACACCGGTCTGAGCAGCCGGCAGCCGCGTAACAAGGAGGAGACGAAAGATGGTTCAGGCAAATGCGGTGGCGGCCGTTCTGCTCCAGGCCGACTCCATGGTTCATGCCATCGCCGTCGCGGGTGGGTTGATCGCCGCCGGGCTGGCGCTGGGCGGTGGCGCGATCTGCGCCGGGGTTGGCGACGGGCTGGCCGGCCACGCCACCATCAACGGCACGGCCCGCCAGCCGGAGGCCCAGGGGCGGCTGACCACGATCATGTTCCTGATCATCGGGCTGGCCGAGGGCATGTACTTCATCAACTTCGCCCTGGCCATCCTCTTCATCTTTGTCATCGCCGCGGGCGTGAAATAACGCATGGTGCCGCTCGACGCCGCGCCGCTGGGGCCGCTCCAGCTCAACGCCACGGCGGTCGTCGAGCTGATCGCCTTCTTGGTGATGCTGGGCATCCTGGCGCGCTGGGTCTATCCGCCGATCTTGCGGGCGGCCGAAGCCCGTCAGAAGCAGATCGGCGACCAGCTGGCGGCGGCGGAAAAGGCGCGCCAGGACGCGGAGCAGTACCTGAAAGACGCCGAGGCGTCGATCCAGGAAGCGCGGGTGGAGGGTCAGCGGATCATTGAGGCCGCTCGCCGCTCAGCCGAACAGGTCGCTCTGCAGGTGAAACAGCAGGCCGAAGCCGAAGCGAAGCGCATCCTGGAGCAGGCCGTCCGGGACATCGAGGCCGAACGGCAGCGGGCCATGTATGCCCTGCGGGACCAGGTCGCCGAGCTGGTCGTCACCGCGGCCCAGAAGGTCGTGGGGGAAACCCTCACCGCTGAGCGGCATCGGGAGCTGATCGAGCGGGCGATCGAGGAGGTCTCGGTGGCGGAGGCCATCCCCGGTGCCTAGGAGCAACGTCGCGCGCCGCTATGCGGAGGGCGCCTTCCAGCTGGCCATGGAGGAAAGCAACCTGGAGGGCTGGCGCCGCGAGATGGCGAGTCTCGACGACCTCCTGGGGGATGACGTCCTCCAGGCGGCCTTTGCCAACCCGGCGGTCGACATGCCGCGCCGGATGGAGCTGGCCAAACGGCTGGCTCCCGAGCTGGCGCCTGGGGCTCAGAACCTGCTCCGGCTGCTGATCGAGCACCGGCGGACCAACGAGATGGCAGCCATCCGCCGCGAATTCGATCGCCTGGCGGACGAGGCGTCCGGGATCGTGCACGTCACCCTGACGACCGCGGTTGCGCTCAGTGCCGCCGATCGCCAGCGGTACGAGCGGGGCCTGGCCGGGAGGCTGGGACGCAAGGTCACGCTCCGTCACGAAGTCGAGCCGCGTCTGGTCGCGGGTGCCACGATTCAAGTTGGTGATCGGCTGGTCGACGGTAGCGTATCGACCCAGTTCCAACGGCTCCGCCAGGAGCTGGCTGGGTAGGAGGGAGGAGGAGTGGGCATCCGGTCGGATGAGATCAGCAGCCTGATCAAACAACGCTTGCGGGAATTCGACGTCCCGGTCCTTTCTGCCGACGTCGGCATCGTCACCGAGGTGGGAGACGGGATCGCCCAGGTCTACGGTCTCCGCAGCGCCCAGGCGCTCGAGCTGCTCGAGTTCAAGGGCGGGATTAGCGGCGTCGCCTTCAACCTCGAGGAGGACTCGGTCGGCGCCATCATCCTGGGCCCCTTCGAGGAAATCCGCGAGGGCGACGAGGTCCGCACGACGGGCAAGATCATGCAGGTCCCGGTCGGTGAGGCGATGGTGGGGCGCGTGGTCAACGCGCTCGGGCAGCCCATCGACAACAAGGGCCCGATCAAGACCAGTGAATTCGCGCCGATCGAGAAAGTGGCGCCCGGCGTGATCACCCGGCAGCCGGTCAGTGCGCCGGTGGAGACCGGTATCAAGGCCATCGACTCGATTATTCCGATCGGCCGGGGCCAGCGTGAGCTGATCATCGGCGACCGCCAGACCGGCAAGACGGCCATCGCGCTGGACACCATCATCAACCAGAAGGGCAAGGACCTGATCTGCATCTACGTGGCCATCGGGCAACGCGCGGCCACCGTGGCCCAGGTGCGGGCCACCCTGGAACGCTTCGGAGCGATGGAGCACACCATCATCGTGTCCGCCACCGCGTCAGAACCCGCACCGCTCTGGTACATCGCTCCCTATGCGGCGTGCTCGATGGGCGAGTTCTTCCGCGACCGCGGCCAGGACGCACTGATCGTCTACGACGACCTCTCCAAGCACGCCTGGGCCTACCGGCAGATTTCATTGCTGCTGCGCCGGCCCCCCGGCCGCGAGGCCTATCCGGGGGACGTGTTCTACCTGCACTCCCGCCTGCTGGAGCGGGCCGCCCGGCTCAACAAGGACAACGGCGGCGGATCGCTAACCGCCCTGCCCATCATCGAGACGCTGGCTGGTGACATCTCGGCCTACATCCCAACCAATGTGATCTCCATCACCGACGGCCAGATCTTCCTGCTGACCGACCTCTTCTATGCCGGGATCCGGCCCGCCGTGTCGGTGGGGTTGTCGGTCTCACGGGTCGGCGGCGACGCCCAGTGGAAGGCCATGCGCCAGGTGGCCGGCCGGCTCCGCCTTGACCTCGCGCAGTATCGCGAGCTGGCGGCGTTCGCGCAGTTCGCCTCGGACCTGGACAAGCGGACCCGGGACCAGCTCGAGCGCGGGAAGCGGATGACCGAATTGCTCAAGCAACCGCAATACGAACCGGTGGCCATCCCCGATCAGGTGATGGCGATCTTCGCCGGGACCAACGGGTATCTCGATGACGTTCCGGCGGAGCAGGTCTCCGTCTTTGAGCGGGAGTTCGTCCAATTCATGAGGACCGCTCATCCGCAGGTCGGCGACCAGATTGCCAAGGACCGAACCATCTCGCCCGAGACCGAGAAGGCACTGCGGGCCGCCATCGAGGAATTCCGGAAGGGGAGCGCGTTCGTCCAGAAGCCCGCCGCCCCGGCGGCCCCGCCGGCCGAGGCCGCTCCGCCTCAACCCGCCGGTCCGCTGCAGCGGGCGCGGGCCGCGGTGGAGCGGGAGGAGCGAAAGGAAACCTAGTGTCCCGAGCCAGAAATTCGTTGCAAATTCATCGGCCTGGGCGGCCGGGCGCCTGCGGCGCGGATGCCGGCGTTAGGGGGCCCGGCGCCAGTCGTCACCTATCGACGGATAGGCTCCTCCTTCCGCCACCCCCGCCGAGGCCGCGACTTTATCAACGAACCTCCGGCCCGGGACACTAGATGGCGACCCTCGCCGAGATCCGTCGGCGGATTGCCAGCCTGCGGAACACTCAGCAGATCACCAAGGCCATGGAGGCGGTCGCCGCCTCCAAGCTCCGACGGGCGCAGGCCCGGGCGCTGGGCGCGCGGCCCTACGCGGAACGCATGTCCGAGGTGCTGAGCGAAGTCGCCAGCCGGGTCAGCGGCTTTCGGCATCCCTTCCTGGAGACCCGGCCGGTCCAGGCGCGGCTGCTGATCCTGATCACGGCTGACCGGGGCCTGGCCGGCGGCCTGAATGTCAATGCCCAGCGCGTCGCCCTCCAGTACCTGCAGGGGGGTGCGCGTGGGTCGCTGGTCAGCCTCGGCCGCAGAGGCCGGGATTTCTTCCGGCGGTTGCAGGTCCACATCGTGGCTGACACGTCCCAGCTCGGAGACCGACCGGACCTCAAGGACATTCTCCCCTCGGTCACGGCGGCGATCGACGAGTACCTGGCGGGTCGCGCCGACGAAGTGGCCCTCGCCTACACCCGGTTCCACTCGGTCAGCCGGCAGCAGCCGCTGGTGGTGCCCCTGATCCCGGTCCGCCTGCCAGAACGGCGGGAGGGTCCACGGGTTGACTACCTGTACGAGCCCGACCCGGAGACGGTGCTCACGGCCCTCCTGCCCCGTTATGTGGAAGCCCAGGTATACGCCGCCCTGCTTGATAACCTGGCCAGTGAGCAGGCGGCCCGGATGGTAGCCATGCGAAATGCTACTGACAACGCAGGCGAGCTCATCGATGACCTGACGTTACTTCGCAACAAGGTTCGCCAGGCAACTATCACTAAGGAACTGAGTGAAATCGTGGGCGGCGCCGAGGCGCTGACCGGCGGGAGGTAGGATGGCCGTCACCGAGAAAGCCAGGACGAAAGCGCAGACGAAGAAGGCCGGGGTGGGGCGGGTGGCGCAGGTCATCGGCCCGGTGGTCGACGTGGTCTTCGAGTCGGAAGACCTTCCCGAGATCAACCACGCGCTCGAGATCGAGCGCCCGACTGGCAGGTTGGTGCTGGAAGTCCAGCAGCATCGCGGCAACAACGTGGTCCGCACCATTGCCATGGACACCACCGACGGGCTGGTGCGGGGCACCGAGGTCCGGGACACGGGCGGCCCCATCACGGTCCCGGTGGGGAAGGGAGTCTTGGGCCGGATGCTCAACGTGATCGGCGAACCCATCGACGGCAAAGGAAAGGTTGAGTCGGAAGCCCGCCGGCCGATCCACCGCGCAGCCCCGCCAGTCAGCGAGCAGGAGGTGGGGACCAGCATCCTGGAGACCGGCATCAAGGTCATCGACCTGATCTGCACATTTGCCAAGGGCAGCAAGATCGGCCTGTTCGGCGGGGCCGGGGTCGGGAAGACGGTCATCGTCATGGAATTGATCCGCAACATCGCGACCGAGCACGGCGGGTTCAGCGTGTTCGCCGGCGTCGGGGAGCGCACCCGGGAAGGCAACGGCCTCTGGATCGAAATGAACGAGTCCGGCGTCATCGACAAGACGGCCCTCGTGTTCGGCCAGATGAACGAACCCCCGGGCGCCCGCGCGCGAGTCGGCCTGAGCGGGCTGGCCATCGCGGAGTACTTCCGAGACGACCTGGGCTCTGACGTCCTGCTGTTCATCGACAACGTGTTCCGGTACACCCTGGCCGGCAGCGAGGTTTCCGCTCTGCTGGGCCGGATGCCGTCGGCGGTCGGCTATCAGCCCACGCTGGCCACCGAGATGGGCGACCTGCAGGAGCGGATCACCTCGACGAAAAAAGGATCGATCACGTCGGTACAGGCCGTGTTCGTGCCCGCCGACGACTACACCGATCCTGCCATCGCGACCACCTTCGCCCACCTGGGCGCCACCGTGAGCCTGTCGCGGGCCATCGTGGACCGTGGCATCTATCCGGCCGTTGACCCGCTGGATTCGTTCTCCCGCATCCTGCAACCGGATATCGTCGGCGATGAGCATTACCGGGTGGCGCGAGGGGTGCAGCAGGTGCTCCAACGAAACAAAGAGCTCCAGGACATCATCGCCATCCTGGGGCCCGATGAGCTGTCCGAGGACGACAAGCTGATCGTGGCGCGGGCGCGGAAGATCGAGCGCTTCCTCTCGCAGCCGATGTTCGTGGCGGAGGTCTTCACCAACCGGCCGGGCAAGTACGTCCCCCTCAAGGAGACCATCCGTGGCTTCGCCGAGATCCTCGACGGCAAGCACGACGCCCTGCCCGAGCAGGCGTTCTACATGCAGGGCACCATCGACGACGTCGTCGAAGGCGCGAAGCAATCGTGATGGCGCAAAGATGACGGCGATACCTACTTGTTGTGCCGGAGGAAAGGATGAGCGCCGCTTGGCCGGAGCGAAGCGGAGGCGCAGCTGTCGCTGCGGCTTGCGGCAGGAAAGGATCCGGCAAGGGTTCCTTTCCTTGGGCTAAGTGGCCAAGCTCCACGTCGACATCGTCACCGTGGAGGGCCGCCGGTTTGCCGGCGAGGCCGACTTCGTGGTCGCGCCCGGCTCGGAGGGCGAGCTCGGCATCTTGCCCCATCACATCCCGCTGCTGACGCCGCTGAAAGTCGGCACCATCAAAGTCGTGAATGACGGGACGGACCAGTTCTTCTTCGTGTCGGGCGGGTTCCTGGAGATCCGCCCCGACCAGGTCACCGTGCTGGCCGATTCGGCCGAGCGCGCGGAGGACATCGACGAAGCGCGCGCCGAGGAAGCCCGCCGCCGAGCCGAACGGCTGCTGGACGAACGGGTCTCGACCGCCGATCAGACACAGGTCGCCGCCGCCCTGGCCCGGGCGGAAGCGCGGTTGCGGATTGCCGAATTGCGCCGCCGGGCGCGTCGCTGACCGTGAGGACTATTCGGGTACCCTAAGCCCGTGGCCCAACTGCTGATCGAGGGGGGTTCACGCCTGGTCGGGCAGGTTCGGATCAGCGGGTCGAAGAACGCGGTGCTGCCCATCCTGGCGGCGTGCCTGCTGACCGAGGACGAGTGCCGGCTCACGAATGTTCCCGAGATCGAGGACGTGCACACCATGCGCCAGCTGCTGCAGAGCCTGGGCGCCGAGGTCACCCATCCGGAGCGGGGGCAGTTGCGCCTGCGGGCCGCCCGCCTGGCGTCCGCCGAAGTTCCGACGGCCATTGCCAGGCGGATGCGTGCCTCATTCCTGCTGATGGGCCCTTTGCTGGCTCGCACCGGTGAGGCACGGGTGGCCAAGCCGGGCGGCGACGACATCGGGATGCGCCGGGTTGAGCAACACATCGTCGGCCTGCGCCTCATGGGAGCCCAGGTCGACGTGAAGGACGGGGACTACGTGGCCCACGCCCGGCGCCTGCACGGCGCCACCATCCATCTCGACATGCCGACGGTCACCGGCACCGAAAACCTGATGATGGCGGCGGTCACTGCCGAGGGTGTGACCACGATTCATAACGCGGCTCGCGAGCCACATGTGGTCGACCTGGCCCGTTTTCTGGGAGGCATGGGAGCCCAGGTGCGGGGGGCGGGCACGGACGTCATCCAGGTGGAAGGCGTTCGCGAGCTGGGTGGCACGCGCCACCACGTGATCCCGGACAACATCGAAGCCGGCACCTATGCCATCGCCGTGGCAGCCACCGGCGGGGAAGCCATCCTCGAGGATGTCGACCCATCGCATCTGCGCGCGCTCATTCTCAAGCTGCGGGCGGCCGGCGTGCACGTGGAAGAACAAGGCCGCGGCCTCCTGGTGGAGGCCTCGAACCCGTTGCAGGCGGTCGACGTGACCACCTGGACGCACCCCGGTTTCCCCACCGACCTCCAGGCGCCCTATCTCAGCCTGATGACCCAGGCCGAGGGCCACTGCGTCGTTTCCGAAGCGCTCTTCGAGAACCGGTTCCAGCACGTGGCCGAGCTGAACAAGCTGGGGGCGGATATCCGGGTCGAGGGGCGCAGCGCCCTGATCCACGGGCCCACCGTGCTGCAGGCCGCCCGGGTTCGGATTCCGGACATTCGGGCGGGAGCCGCCCTGGTGGTGGCCGGCCTGTGCGCGCAGGGGACGACCGCCCTCGACAATGTCTACCACCTGGACCGGGGCTATGAGGAGATCGACGCCAAGTTCCAGCGGCTGGGCGCCAACCTGACCCGGGTCGAGGCGGGCGGCGACGAACGCGACGACCTCTCCAAGGTGGTGGGCGACTAACGTGTCCCACTGCAGGTCATGAACCTCTCCAAGAAGCTCGGCATCGATATGGGTTCGAGCTCCATGGTGGTCTACGTCAAAGGGGACGGCGTGGTGCTCAACGAGCCGTCGCTGATCGCGACCGATGAGCACGGCATGCGCGTGCTGGCCCTGGGGACCGCCGCCCTCCAGATGGTGCGGCGCGGCGATGGGGCGGTCACCGCCCTTCGGCCAGTCCGGGATGGCGATGTGATTGACCAGCGGGTAGCCGGGCTGGCGCTGCAGCACTTCGTGGCCCGGGTCTGCGGCCGGCAGCGGATCTTCCGGCCCGACCTGATGCTGTCCATCCCCTCCACGGTCACGGGGGTCCAGCGGCGCGCGGTGCTGGAGGCGGGCATGCGGGCGGGGGCCAAGACCGCCTACCTCATTGAGAAGCCCCTGGCCGCCGCCATTGGCGCCGGCCTGCCCATTGCGACCTCAGCCGGGCTGGCCGTCTGCCATCTCGGAGCGGGCCGGACCGAGGCGGCCGTGGTGGCGGAGGGCGCGATGGTCGCGGTGCGCAGCTTGCGCGTCGGGGGGGCGGCCCTCGACGCCACCATCGCGGCGGCCGTCCGGCACACCCACGGCATCCGACTTGCGGATGGGGAGGCGGAGCGGCTGAAGATCAGCATCGGGGCGGCCGTCTCGGTCGCGGATGACGCGGTCCTGGAGGTCGACGGGTCGGATGGGGAAGGGCGGCCCCAGCGGGTCCGCATCAGCGGCGGCGAAGTGCGCGCCACCCTGGCCGAATCGCTGGAGGCGATTGCGGCCGGGCTCGGCCAGCTCATCCAGGAGGCGCCCGAACAGGCGCGAGAGTCCGTGCAGCGGACCGGCGTCACGCTCACGGGCGGCGGCGCGCTGCTGCGTGGGCTTGCCGATTTCCTGGCCCAGCGGATCAGTGTCCCGGTGCGGGTCGCCACCGATCCCCAGGTGAGTGTGGCGGCGGGGGCCGGCCTCGCCCTGGAGAATTTCCATTTGCTCAAAGGAGGGCAACACTACATCACGTGATGGCGCGCCCGGTCGTGATCGTCAGCGGGAGCGTACGCGAGGCCCTTTTTGCCCAGCCGCTGGTCCGGACGCTGGAGGGGGCGTCCGTCTTCGCCCCCCGCCAGAGTCTCGATGTGTTCCACCTGCACACGGTGGGGCACGGCTTTGCCATCCGGCCGGGGGTTGGTCTTTTGGGGGCCTGGCGGCGGCTGCGCACCCTGCCCGCCACGCTGGTGGTGGTGCCGCCGCCAGTGGCGGCCGCGACGGTGGCGCTCGCCTATCTCTCCGGCATCCAGCGGCGGGTTGGCATGGCGAGCCGCGGCGATTGGTGGACCACCGAGTCCGTTCCGGTGGCGGACGGCCTGCACCCGGTGGATGCCATCGCCCGCCTGGCCGCCCGGATCGTGCCTGGCGTCGAGCCGCCGGGCGGGCCGCGGCTCGAGCCGGCTCGAGTTCGCCGGGAGCGTCTGGAGGCCCGGTTGCAGGCGGCTGGCATCGGCGCCCATGATCGGGTCCTGGTCGCCATCCCGGGAGGAGGCGACTGGGTCCACCGAGGGCCGCGAACGCGGTGGCCAGCCGAGCGATTTGCGGTGCTGGTCAACCAGCTCCGTCCCGACCTACTGGTCGTGGTGCGGGGCGTTGGTGACGAGCGGCCGGTGCGGGAGCTGCTGGCCGGCGTCCCCCTGCGGACGGCCGTGGTCGACCTGGGTGCGATCCTGCCCGAGGACCTGGCCACGCTGGCGCAGCGCAGTCTGCTGGTGATTGGCCATGACGGCGATGCGCTGCACGCGGCCGCCGCCGGCGGCGGGCGCTCGCTGGCACTCCTCGGTCCGGGAGAGGTGGCGCCCTACGGGCCGAACAGCGCGGCGGTCCGGGTGGCCGCACTCGAGAAGATGCCCGCCCGCGAGGCGGTCGAGGCCGCCCACCGTCACCTGGGGCTCGCCGCCCACGCCTGACCTGCGGGTCGCCATCGACGCCCGCGCCATGGCGTCGGCCCAACAGGGGAGCGGCGTGGGCGGCTCCGTGGTGCTGCTCGTCCGCGAACTCGAACAGCTGGGTGGCGTGCAGTTGATCCTGACTCAGACGTCCGGGATGCCCGTGGTCGGCCCGCACCTGCTGATGCCACTGCGGGCTCGCCTGGCGCGGGCGGAGGTCTTCCACGGCCCCGCGCACAGCCTGCCGCTGACCCGGCTCGGCATTCCCAGCGTGGTCACCATCAACGACCTGGCCATCTACGACCATCCCGAGTGGTTCCCCGACCGGCAGTGGGTGAGCACCCGGGTGCTGGTGCCGCGCTCGGTGCGCAGCGCCCGGATCGTGGTGTGCCCATCCCAAGCGACCCGCCGGTCCCTGCTCGAACGCTTCCGAATGCCGCCAGACCGTTGCCGGGTGATTTCCCTCGGCGTCGACCCGGTGTTCGCCGCCAGTGCGCCGCCTTCCGAGCGGGCCCGCCTGCGTCAGTCGTTCCGGTTGCCGGAGCGGTTCATCCTCCAGGTGGGCACGGTCTCACCCAGGAAGAACTTCGTGGGCACGCTGCGCGCCCTGGCCGCCATCCCGGCGACCGAGCGCGTGCCGTTGGTGGTGGCCGGCGAGTTCGGCTGGAAATTCGAACCGGTGCTGGGGGCGGTGCACGACCTCGACCTCACCGACTGGGTGCGCTTTTTGGGCTATGTCCGGCCGCGGGACCTCCCCACGCTCTACCAACTGGCCAGTCTCTTCGTGTTTCCGTCACTCGACGAGGGTTTCGGGCTCCCCATCCTGGAGGCGTTTGCCGCCGGGACGCCGGTGGTGGCAGCCGATGCCGGGTCCATCCCAGAGGTGGCGGGTGACGCCGCGTGGCTGGTCCCGGCGGAAGATACCGGCGCTTTCGCGTCGGCGATGCACACCCTGCTGACCGACGGCGATCGTGGAGCCCCCCTGGTGGAACGGGGACGTCGGCGCGCGGCTGGATTCACCTGGCGGGCAACGGCGCAGGCCTACCTCAGGATCTATCGTGAGGCGGCCGGCCGGCCGTCTCCAGCACCGTCCACGTCTGCGACGCCGCCCGTTCCCAGCTGAACCCGGCGCTCCACGCTGCCCCGCGCTGGATGAGCTGCTGGCGCAGGGGGACCTCGGTGGCCAGCCGACGCAGGGCCGCCGTCCACGGGGGAACCTGGTGGGGGTCGGCCAGCAGCGCCGCCTGGCCGGCGATCTCTGGCAGCGACCCGGCCGTGGAGGCCAGCACCGCGGTGCCGCAGCGCATCGCTTCCAGCACCTCGAAGCCGAAGCCTTCGAAGAGGGAGGGCAGGGTCAGCGCCAGCGCCCCGCCATACAGGGCGGGAAGATCTTCCCGCGGCACGTACCCGAGCACCTGAACGCCATCGCCGGCCGACGGCTGGTGGCTCGGTCCGGCGAGCACCAGCCCCGCCGTCAACCCGCTCCGCCGGGCGGCCTGGAAGGCGGCCAGCAGGAGTGGCAGATTCTTCCGTGGATGCGCGCGCCCCAGGTACAGGAAATAGGCGGATGGGAGTCCGTACCGATCTCGCACTCGAGCCATCTCATTGGTGGTCGGAGGCCGAAAGGTCTCATCAACCCCGGAATGAATCACCGCGATTCGCTCAGGGGACACGCGGTAGAAGCGGCGCAGATCATCGGCCGTCGCCTGTGAGACCGCGATCAGGCGGGCGGCCCGACGGGCCATGGAGCGGGTCATCCACTCCAGATACAGCCACGCCGCCGGGCGGTAGGCCGACGGGACGTGGCGGTGACCGACATCATGGATGGTGACCACCGCCGGCAGGTCCAGGAACAAGGGCAGCACGTGGCTGGGCACGAAGACCACATCCGGCTGCTCGGCTCGCAGGGCGCGACGAAACCGCCAGTGGGTCCACAGTCGCGGGAATGGCAGGAGGCGCCACTCGACGTTGGCGGGTGACCACGCGGGCGGCGACGCTGTGTTGGCGTAGAGGCGCATCGTGTGGCCGCGATTGGTACGGGCCAGGTGGGTGATGATCTCCCGCGCATAGACTTCGGTCCCCGAAGGATTCGGGCGCACAGCCGGGCTCGCATCAAGAGCCAGTAACATCACCAGTCATGATGCGCGAGGCTGCCGCCGTCTCGCCAGACGCGGCGGCGGCGGTTGATGACCGGGTCGCCATCGATCTCCTGTTCGCGGCGCCCCCATTCACCGGCCTGGACCATCATGCCCTGCACATCCTGCGGGGACTCGCGGAGGTGGGGTGGCCGGTCGATGTGTGGGTCAGCCGCCAGGTCGCCCCGGCCATCGCTCTCGACGCGCGGAGCCACCGGCTGGTGCCGTTTCCTACGCCGCCGCGGCCACTCCGGCTGGGATGGGAGCAATGGATGGTGCCCTGGCGCTTCGGTCGCCATCCGCGGGGCTACGGGCTGCTGCACGCGGTGACCGGGGTGGCTCCGATCCTGTGCGATATCCCGCTGGTGGTGACGGTCCCGGATCTCACGTTTCGTTTGTCCCCCCAGGATCTTCATCCTAGAGCTCGCCTGTACTTCGGCACCCTGGTGCCGGCCAGCATCCGCCGGGCGCGGCGGGTGATGGTGTCATCGGAAGCGGTACGGCGGCAGGTCATCGACCTCTTTGGCGTCGATGCCGATCGGGTGACCGCCATCCCGCTGTGCGCGGAAGCGTTCTTCGTTGCGCCGCCCGCCGACGTGGTGGTACAGACGCGCAAGCGCTACCGGCTGCCGGAGCGGTACGTGCTTTCGGTGGGCACCATCGATTCCCGCAAGGACCTCAGCCGGTTGCGGGCCGCCTATGACCTGCTGCCGCCCGACTGTGCGGACGTGGCCTTGGTGTTTGCGGGGCGCACTGCCTATGGGGCAGAACGCCTGGCGCAGCGGCTGGGTCGCCAGCCCAAGCGGGGCCATGTGATCATGCTGGGGTACGTGCCGCGCGAAGACCTGCCGGCACTGTACGCGGGAGCCTCCGCCTTTGTCTACCCATCCCGCTACGAGGGCTTCGGGCTGCCGGTGCTGGAGGCCATGGCATGCGGCGCTCCGGTCATCGTGTCGTCCGCCGGCGCCCTGGCGGAGTTGGTGGGGAATGCCGGCGTGGTCCTGCAGACCGCCGACCCGGCGGAGCTGACCCAGGCCATCGAGCGTCTGCTGCGCTTTGCCCCGGACCGCGACGCGCTGCGCCAGCGCGGCCTCGCCCGGGCGCGGCAGTACACGCCGCGGCGGCTGGGGGAAGCGACGGTGCGTGTGTACCAGGAGGCGCTGCGCGGGTGACGCGGATCGAGATCCTGGGAGTGCCAGTGGATGCGGTCACCGAGCCCCAAGCCCTGGAGTGGGCGGTGCAGGCCCTGGCGAACGGCCGCCCTCGCCAGGTGGCCACCGTCAATCCGGAGTTCGTGATGCGTGCCCGTCGCGATCCAGAGTTTGCGGCGGCGCTCCGGCGGGCCGACCTCTGCCTGCCGGACGGCGCCGGTCTCCTGTGGGCGGCCCGGCGCCAGCAGCAGTCGCTGCCATCGCGCATCGCGGGGGTCGACTTTGTGCGCGCCCTGGCCCGGGCCGGCGCGACCCGCGGCTGGCGTTTCTTCTTGCTCGGCGCAGAACCCGGCGTGGCCGAGGCGGCCGGGCTGGCTTTATGCCGTGAGTATCCGGGGCTACAGGTAGCCGGGACCCTCGCCGGATCACCGGATGTCGCCATGGACCCGGTGACCGTCGGGGCCGTGCGCGGGTCGCGAGCCGACATCCTGCTGGTTGCCTACGGTGCCCCCGCCCAGGACCTGTGGATCGCGCGCAACCTACCGGCCACCGGGGCGCGGTTGGCGATCGGGGTGGGCGGGGCGCTCGACTTCATCGCCGGTCGCACCCGCCGGGCTCCGCGCTGGATGCAGGATCGCGGCCTGGAGTGGCTTCACCGGCTGGCTCAGCAGCCCTGGCGCTGGCGGCGCATGCTGGCCCTGCCGCACTTCGTCATGCGGGTGATGGTGGAACGCCGCCCGTCCAGGACCTGATGGCGCGGGTCGACCTGCACCTGCACACCGAATACTCTAAGGACTCGATGAGCCGGCTGGCCGACGTGGCCGCCCGGGCCCGGATGGCCGGCCTGACCCACCTGGCGGTCACCGATCACAACACCATCGAGGGCGCTCGCCGAATGCAGGATGTCTCCAGCCTGCCCGTTATAGTCGGGGAAGAGATCATGACCGCGGAGGGCGAGCTCATCGGGCTCTTCCTCAAGGAGCCTGTGCCGCCCGGAATGAGCGCCTCCGACACCGTGCGCGCGATCCGCCAGCAGGGGGGCCTCGTGTATCTGCCCCATCCCCGCGATCCATACCGGCACGGCCTGAGCGCGGCCGGCCTGGCGCAGGTGCGCGACGAGGTCGACATCATCGAAGTCTTCAACAGCCGCTGCCTGCGCCCATCCTCCAACGCTGAGGCCCTGGCGCTGTCGGCGTCGATGCGCGCCGCGCGGTCGGCCGCCAGCGACGCCCACACCCTGCGCGAGATCGGTCGCTCATTCGTGGAAGGGTCCGACTTCCAAGACGGCGCCGGATTGCTCCGCTGCCTGGCTGCTGGACAGATGACCCAGCGCCGCTCCAGCCCCAGCATCCACCTCCTCAGCCGGGTGGCCGCCCTGCGACACCGGCTGGGCGGGCGCCCCGGCGCCTCGTGATGGCGTTCCGCCGCTGGCAAGACCTGGATAGTGGCGCCGTCCTGCGCATCCTGGTCTTCGTCGCCATCTTCAGCCTGGCGGCCCTGCCCCCGGTCGACCCGGACCTCTTCTGGCACCTCACCAACGGCCAGGTCATCCTCCAGTCCGGCTGGCCCCACACCGATCTCTACTCGTTCAGCGCGCCCGGCCATGCCTGGGTGATGCACGAGTGGTTGGCGGATCTGGCCATGGCGCTGATCGTGCGCGCCGGGGGCCTGCCCCTGCTGGTCGCCCTCTTCGCCGGCCTGGTCACCATCACAGCCGCCTGCCTCTACTGGCTGCTCCGGCGCGGGGGGCTGCACCCCACCCTGGCCGCCATCCTGACCATGGCCGGCGCCCTGGCCGGCTCGACGGCCTGGGGGGCGCGCCCCCAGGTGCTGAACGTGACCTGCTTCGCCGTCCTCGCCTGTGGGCTCTGGCTGCACCGGGAGGGAAAAGTGCCGGCCTGGTGGGTGGCGCCCTACCTGTGGGTGTGGGCCAACCTGCATTCCGGATTCCTGAGTGGAGTCATCCTGGTGGGGCTGTTCCTGGCCGGCGAAGGCGTAGAGGCGTGGCGCAACCACGATGCGCGGGCGCTCCGGCGGCTGCGCGGCCTGGCGCTTTACGGCCTGGGCGGCCTGGCCCTCGCCTTCGTCAATCCGTATGGGTGGGACACGGTGCTCTTCCCGCTGGGCACGCTGTTCTCGCCATTGATTCAGAACAACATCCAGGAATGGGCGTCCCCCGACTTCCACTCCCTGGCTGGTCATTTGCTGGAGGGGATCCTCTTTGTGGTGCTGGCCGGCCTGGGGACCGGACGGGTGAAGGCGCGGCTGGCCGACTGGCTCTGGACCCTCGCTTTCCTCTACCTGGCGCTTTCCTCGCAACGCCACGTGCCCCTCTTCGTCCTGGCCGCCGCCCCCCTGATCGGGCGCAGCGCCCAGGCCTTGCTCGCGGTGGGGGCGGAGATCGTGCCCCGGGTATCGAAGGCACCTGCGCAGCGGGTCGCGTTGATCGCCACGCCCATCGCGCCGGCCCGCAGCCGTGCCATGGCCCTGGTCAACGGAGCCATCCTGGTGGGGGTGGCCGCCGGCATGCTCGGCTATCGCGCGCTGCCGAACCTGCGGCCTTCGCAGGAGGCCGCCTCCATCGCGGCGGCCTATCCAGTGGTCGGCGCCGACGCTCTGCTGCGAGAGGGCCGAGCGCTGCGCGTGCTCAACTACTACGACTACGGCGGCTACTTGATCTATCGCTTGTGGCCCTCGGGGAGCCACGTCTTCATCGACGGCCGGGTGGAGGTCTATGGGCCGGGGGTCTTCAGCGATTACCTGGCGGTGAGTTACGCGTCGCCGGGGTGGCATGACGTGGTGCAGCGGTACGCGCCGGACGCCATCGTGCTGCCCACCTGGCACCCACTGGTGGGCGCGCTGTCCAAGGACCCGAACTGGCGGACACTCAGCGCCGACCGCGTGGCCACCGTCTTTGTCGCTAACGTGGCAGGGAGTCAATGAGTGGTCCCGTGTCTATCAGCGGCGTGCTGCCTGCCTTCAACGAAGAAGCGAACCTGGAACGGGCGGTCAGTCGGCTGGGTCAGGCGCTGGCGGCGTTCGCTGGTGAGTTCGAGATCATCGTCGTGGATGATGGCAGCCGGGACGGCTCGGCCGCGCTGCTCGCGCGGCTGCAGGCCCGCGCGTCATATCTGGTGGTGGTCCGGCACGACCGCAATCTCGGCTACGGCGCCGCCCTCCGGTCGGGGTTTGGGCGAGCCCGCTTCCCCTGGGTCTTCTTCATGGATGCCGACAACCAGTTCGATCCGTCGGAGATCGAGCTCTTGCTGGACCGCCGCGCCGAGGCCGACATGGTGATCGGCTATCGCTCGGTGCGACGGGACCCCTTCACGCGTCGGCTGAACGCGTGGGCCTTCTTCACCCTGGTCCGGGTGCTCTTCGGGTACCTGGCGCGGGATGTCAATTGCGCCTTCAAGCTGATCCGGCACGAGCTGCTGGACGACCTGGCCCTGCGCTCGGCTGGCGCCCTGATCAACACCGAAATGCTGGCCCTGGCGCGGCAGCGAGGCGCGCGCATCATCGAGGTCCCGGTTCATCACTTTCCGCGGACGGCGGGCACTCAGACCGGAGCTCGGCCGGCGGTGGTCCTGCGGGCCTTTCGGGAACTCATTGCGTTACGCCGGACCCTGGGAGGGCGCCGATGAGCGAGATCTCGATCGTCATCCCGGCCTACAACGAAGCGCGGCGCTTGCCCGCCACCCTGGACCGCATCGAGGCGCACCTGCGATCGCGGGGCATCGCGGCCGAAGTCATCGTGGTGGACGATGGCAGCACGGATCAGACCGCCGCCGTGGTCTCGAGCCACGCCCGCACGTGGCCGGCGCTGAAGCTGGTGTCGGCCCCGGTCAACGCCGGCAAGGGCCGGGCGGTCCAGCTGGGGATGGCGGCAGCCACCGGGCGCTATCGCGTGTTCAGTGACGCCGACCTGAGCGTGCCCATCGAGGACATCGAGCTCCTGCTCAAGCCCCTGCAGAGTGGAGCCGGGGTGGCGATTGCCTCGCGAGGGCTGAAGGAGTCACAGATCGAGCTCCATCAACCGTGGTACCGGGAGACCATGGGCAAGATCTTCAACAAGCTGGTGCAGACCTTCGTGCTGGCCGGGATTCACGACACCCAGTGCGGCTTCAAGGCCTTCTCGGCGGAGGTGGCCACCAAAGTGTTTCCCCCGCTGCAGACCCGCGGGTTCGGATTCGACGTCGAAGTGCTCTACCGGGCGCGCGCCCTCGGCTACACCATCGTGGAGGTCCCCACCCGCTGGATCAACAGCCCCCAGAGTCGGGTCAACCCCATCTGGGACTCGTCGGCGATGTTCCTCGAGCTGCTCGCCATCCCGGCTCGAGTCCGCCGGCATCCGGGCTAAGCCCGGCTAAGCCAGGGGGAGGCGGCGAGGCACGAATCGGGCCGCCAGGCAGCGGGCGTACCAACGGAGGTAGTGGGGGAGGAGCGCGAAGACGCGGAAGCGGCTCTGCCCCTTCGTCCGGTCCCGCCAGGTGGTCGGGAGTTCGGCCAGCCGCATCCCCAGCAGGTGGGCCTTCACGGTCAGCTCGAGCCCCAGCTCGAAGCCACCCGACGATTCGATGGTGACCCGGTTCAGCAACCGGCGGCTGTACAGGCGGAAGTTGCTGGTGGCGTCGTGAATGGGCAGGGCGCCCAGCCGATACAGGGACAGCCCGGCGGTTCGCGACAGCAGCGCCTTCAGCCTCGGCCCCCCGACCTGGCGCCCGCCGCGCATGTAGCGCGAGGCACTGACCACGTCCGCCCCGGCGCGCGCCAGGGCCAGCATGCCGTCCACCGCCTCCGGCTCGTCTGACCCGTCGGCCATCATGACCACCACGTAGGGCGCCGTCGAGACGGCGAAGCCGGTCCGGATGGCATTCAGCACGCCCCGGCCCAGCTGGTTGCGCTGCAGCTGCACCTCGGGCATCTCGGCCTGCAGGGCTTTGACCGGCGGGACCGTCGTGTCGGCATCGAAGTCGTAGACAACCAGGACCTGGCGGGGCCGGGCCGCCATCGAGGCACTCAGGTGGCGGAGCACCGAGGCGATGTTGTCGCCCTCGTTGTAGACCGGCAGGATGATGGAGACGACCGGGTCGTCTCTGCCCGGCGCCACCTAAATCCGGCCCACCGACATCTCGTGGGTGATCCAGGGGATCACCTCGTCGAGCATCTCCGCGAGGGTGGTGGTCGCGGTGAAGCCCAGCAGGCGCTGGGCCTTGCGCACATCGGGCACGCGGCGCGGCACGTCGTAGGGATAGGGCGGATCGTGGGCCAGCCGCAGCGGCCCGTTGCTGGTCCCCTTCGCCTTGCGCCAGATGACCTGGGCCAGGTCGGCCACCGTGGTGGACTGCGCCGTGGAGAGGTTGAAGTCTTCGTTTTTGGCCGCCGCCGACTCCACGCACAGCCGGATGCCGCGGGCCAGGTCGCCGCCATACGTGTAGTGCCGGACCTGGCCGCCGTCGCCGAGGATGTGGAGGGGATTCTGGCCCGCCAGGACCTTGTGGACCAGGTCGGGCACCACGTGGCTCAAGGCCAGCTTCACGTTGCCGCTCTGGATGTCGCTGTCGCGCAGGGCTCGACGCTCGCCGACCCCGACGCAGTTGAAGGGGCGGATGATGGTGTAGGGCAGCTGGTGCTGCAGCCAGGCCGCTCGGGCGAAATACTCCGCGGCCAGCTTCTGGAATCCGTACGCCGAACTCGGTGGCGGGCTGGACAGCTCGGCCCCCTCCGGCGTGGGGAACACGGTGGCTCGCTCGAACACCATGCTGCTGGACAGAACGTTGATCTTCTGCAGCCGGCCCTGCCGGAAGGCCTGGATAGCGGCGTCGAACGCCGCCGCCACGATGCGCTCGTTCTCGGCCAGCAGGTCGTAGGCGAACTCGTGGAAGTAGCTGATGCCGCCCACCATGGCGGCCGCCGCGATCAGCTGGTCGCAGTCGCCTGCCAGCCTGGTGAGCAGCTCGACGTCCTTGGCGTCCCCCTCGACGAGGGTGTACCCGGGGTCATTGTCGAACGTCCGGGCGACCGGCCCGTACTTGCTGAAGTTGTCGACGCCGATCACCTGGTGGCCGGCGCTGAGAAGTTCCGGGACCAGGTAGCCACCAATGAAGCCCGCCGATCCGGTGACGAGGATCTTCACAAGCGGATGCCGCGACCGAACAGATCCCAGACGTCGACCACCTCGCGCCCGTCCAGCTCGATGGTGCGATAGACGTGGTGCGGGGCGGCCACGATCAACACGTCGGCTTCCCGCAGCACCTCATCCAGCGGCCGCAGGGTCGAGTCCTGGACATAGGGATCCGTGCACAGGACCCGCGCCCCTTTGAAGGTGGCCAGCTTCTTTAACTTGTAGCTGAGGGAGCTACGCGCGTCGTCGGACTCGGCTTTGAACGCCATGCCGAGGATCCCGAGGGTGCGGCCGTCCAGCGACCGGCGGTGGTTGAGGGTGTCGATGATGTAGCCGGGCAGCCCCTCGTTGATCAGCATGGCCGAGTGGCCGAGGGGAAAGTGATCCGGGCAAAAGGCCGCCAGCTGCATGGTGTCCTTGAGCAGGCACGGACCCGCGGCGAAACCCGGACCCGGCAGGTCCGCCGCCCGGGGGTAGCCGTGGCGGACCGCCTCCAGCACCCGGCCGTAGTCCACGTTGGCCCGATGGGCGATCTCGAAGAACTGGTTGGCGATGGCGAACTTCATGTACCGCCAGGCGTTGGTCAGCAGCTTGGCCAGCTCGGCCTCGGTGGGCGTGGTGCGCTGCGTCTCCACGTCCAGCTTGTCGAAGAGGGCGCGGGCCCGCTCGAAGGCCGAGTCGCTGCTGGCGCCGATCAGTTGCGGAAAGAGGCCGATCTCTTCCAGGGCGTGACCCTCCGCGATTCGTTCGGGACAGAAGACCACGTCCACCGGCAGGCCTCGGGCTTTGAGTCGCGCGTGGACGAAGTCGGTGGTTCCCGGGTACACCGTGCTGCGCAGCACCAGCAGCGCCCCGTCCCGCAGCTCGGGGGCCAGCTGGTCGACCACCCGGTCGAAGACCCGGGTGGACGGATTCAGGAATTCATCGATGGGGGTGCCGACCACGGTGACGACGGTGTCGGTGCGCCGCACGATCTCACTGGTGGTGCTGAACTGGAGGCGGCCGCTGGCCAGCATCGAGACCAGCAGGCTGTCGGCCCCCGTTTCGCGAAAGGGCATCTGGCCGCCGCGCACCATCGCCATCCGGGCCTGATCGGTGTCGTAGATCCCGACGCGGCACCCCACCCGGGCGAACGCCAGTGCCAGCGGGAGACCAACGTGACCACAGCCGCCCACCACCACCAGGTCGAGATCGGCCACCGGTTCGCGGTCGGGGGTCCCCCTCATGTCAATACAAGCCCTGTCCCGAAGGCCTTCTTGCGGCCGCTAACACGCAGTGGGAGCCGCGGGATCCTGCCGCAGCGTGATCAGCTCATACGGATCGATGGTCTCCCGGGCGCTGGCGTGCACCCGGAGCCAGGCGTCCAGTCGGGTCGATCCGGGGTGCGAACTCAGGTTCCAGGGCTCACCCGTTCCGTTGGGACCCAGGACCGCCAGGGTGACATGCGAGCGCTCGAGCTGGCAGATCACCGTCTGCTGGACGGCGTCCTGGTTGCTGAACCCCGGCAGGTTTTCGAAGTAGACGGTGCCGGGGCGGCGGTCCGAGACGAAGTAGAGGGTCGTGTCGTTGAAGAGGGCCAGGTCGTTGCGCTGCAGCCCGACGAACAGGGGCTGCCCGGCCGGGACCTGGGCATGGATGCGACGAACCAGCAAGGCCAGCCGGTCGGGCGGCATCCAGGCGCGGGCCCCGACCAGCGTCGCCCGGGGGACGACGCCCGGGGTAGTGGGCAGGTTGAGGTCCCGGATGGCCAGCCCCCCGGCCGCCAGGGCCAGGCCGGCCAGCGCCACCACCGACATCGCCGCCTCCAGGCGGGGCTGGAGGGGGAGGCCGCGCCGGCGCTGCTGCAGCATTAGGACCAGCAGCACTCCGGTAGCGGGCCAGGCAGTTAGGGCGTGCGCGCCGTCGGCGCGGGTCCACACCCAGCCGAAGAGCAGGATGCCGGTGATCAGAAGCGCAAGCACGGCGGCCATCTCGGCGCGGGGGAGCTTGCGGAGCCAGAGCGTGCGGGCGGCCCAGATCCAGGTGAGGGCGAAGGCGCCGGCCATGACGGCCACCACCGGGCCCTCATGGCCCTGGCCGAGGGGGATGTGCCGGGCGCGGGCATACACCGTGACCGTGGACTGCACCAGCTGGACGTAGACGGGCGACGGCCCGGCCACCAGCACCACCGGACCCCAGAGGAGGGCGACGGCGAGGCCCGCGCTGGCGACATAGGCGAGCAGCGGGCCCAGGCGCATCTCCAGACGAGCGGCCAGGGCGTAGCCGGCCAAAAGCCCCAGGCCGAGGGCGGCGCCCAGCTCGGGTCGGGCAAACGAGGCCAGCGCGGTGAGGGCCCCGGCGGCCAGCGCCCAGCCCCGCAGCCCCGTCAGCTGGCCTCGGAGAAAGGCGGCGAAGGCGCCCAGCAGCAGCAGATCCGCCAGCACCGCCGAGTTGAAGGCGGGAATGGATAGCGCGACCAGCGCCAGCAGGCTCGTCATCAACAGCCGGAGCGCGCCGCGTACGCCCATCACCGTGAACAGCGTGTAGGCGGCGCCGGCGAAGAGGAGGACGCTGGCGATAGCCAGCCCCCGCTCCACCAGGGCGTCGACCGCGATCACGCGAAAGGCGGTCCCCAGGACCAGCATGTCCAGCGGTCCGTAGGTGGACCAGAAGTCGCGATACGGGATCAGGCCCTGGGCGACCAGCGCCGCCTTGGTCAGCGTCAACCCTTCGTCAAATCGGTCGAGGGGCGCCGCCAGGAAGCGGGCCGCCACCGCGATGAAGCACAGGCCGGCCAGCGCGAGGAGGACCGCGCGCAGCGGTCCTAACGCAGGACTCGACGCTGGGACGAGCTGAGGCCGGCCACCGGAATCCCGGGCTGCCAGGGCCATCCTCACGTCCCTCCGATGACGCGATACATGCGCACGCCGCCGGCTTCGTACACCAACCGAAGATACGGCTCCTGGCCCGGATCAAAGCTACGATCCTGCCGCTCCTGCGGACCCCAGTAGAGGAGGGTGATGCCGTTGTCGTGGAAGAAGGACTGCAGCTGCGCCGGCGGGGTGGTCGCCTGCAGCATGGCGCTCGCGGTGCGGATCTTGCCGAAGTAGTCGAGCGTCTCGGAGTAGTGGCCGACGTAGACGGGCACGCCCGACCAGGCCGGAATGTACAGGCCGTCGCCCGGCGAGGACAGGACCCGGTCGGCCGGATGGTGGTGGGTCGACAGCCAGGTCATGGCCTGGACCTGATCGGCGCTCAGATAAATCTCCGGGTACACGCCGCTGGCGAAGCGGAGCGCGATGGCCAGCACCAGCGCTGACGAGAGGCAGAACAGCGGAACCAAAACCCGCTCCAACCGGGCGGCTCGGCGTGGCCAGCGGGCCAGCAGCGCCCGCAGCCCGACGGCAGCCAGGAACCCCAGCGGCACGTACAGCGCGTCCAGCAGCCGGCGCTGGATGTTGGCCACGTTCGGGAGGTAGAGGAGGGCGATGACCAGCGGCGGCCACACGGCTAGCAGGATTAGCTTCCGATCGCGTCGGCGCCAGGTCAGCGCCATAGCGTAGCCCGCCGCGGCCAGCGGCAGCCCCAGGCTGATCAGCAGGCTCAGGCTGTTAGGCGCCTGATGCTTCCATTGTTTGGCCCAGAGGGCGATGGTGGGGTCGGTGTACAGGACCCACGCGTTGTAGACGAGCAAGGGAAGGGGGATGGCAAAGGCCGTGGCTTCGGCCAGCAGGCCGCGGGCCGACGGCCGCGTCCCCCAGCGCCACCGGACCAGGCGATAGGCCGCCCAGACCATGGCCAGCACCGGGATCATCTGGGGATGGATGGCGGCCAGGGCCGTCAGGCAAACGCCGGTCAGGACCATGGGGCGAACGGCCGGCCGCTCCTGCAGGTCGAGCAGGCCGATCAGCGCTAGCACGATCAGCGTGGTGGCCCAGACGAAATGCGGGATGGCCAGCAAGGAATACCATCCGGTCAGCTCAGGCAGGTGCAGGTCCAGAGCCTCCAGGCGCATCCCCAGCACGCCCGGGTTCCCCATTGTCTGGGCCACGAACCCCAGCCCGGCGGCCAGCATGGTGAAAACGACGGCCAGCCGGCGCAGCTCGGGGACCAGCAGGCGTCGGGCCAGCCGGTCGACCGCCAGCACCAGGGCCACGCCCCCGGTCACCCGCGCCAGGTGGTAGGCCGCCACCAGCGGCAGGTGCAGGAGCCCCGCCAGGTGGCCCAGCAGCAGATAGAACCCGAACAGGAACACCCCGCGGTGGGCTTCGCTGGTGTAGGGGTCGGTCCAGAGCCAGGCGCCATCGGCTCCCTCGCGCATCTTGGCCAGGTAGGTCGTCGCGTCATCGGCGATGAAGAAGAATCCGGCGAAGTGCTTCCCGGGCGGAGTCCATGCATAGGCCAGCAGATAGGGGAGCAACGAGACGGCGCCCAGGATCAGCGCCAGCACGATCGGGAAGCCGACCGTTAGCGCCGGCCGGCGGGCGGGGGCCGGGGCCCGGGTCAGCGGGACCGCAGCAGCCACCGGCTTCCCAGGAACAGGATGAGGGTGCCGCCAAAGAGCGCGTTGGCGGTCAGGATGGTCAGCGGATCACCGGTCTGGGCCGCCCGGAAGGTGGCCGATCCGAACCCAGGTCCGGGATGCCACCGGGAGAGGACGCTCAAGCACACCACCGCTGATGCCAGCAGCGCCGTGGCCGGAGGGTGCCAGCCACGTCCCCGAAGCCGCAGGACGCTCAGCCAGATCAGCGGCAACAGCACCACCAGGTGATGCTCCCAGGTGACCGAGGACAGGAGCGGCAGCAGAGGCAGAAACGAGAAGGCGGCCGCCGTCGGGTCGAGTCGCCCAGTATTGAAGGCCCACCAGCTGAGCAGCGCCAGCGCCGCGCCGACGGCCAGGGCGCTCTCCCAGGGCAGCGCCACCCAGGGGTTGGTGTACGGGTTGGTCGTCAGCAGGCGGCCGAGTACGCCGGTCAGCGACTGGTTGCTATAGTAGGCGGTCCCGCGGGCGAGCACCGGAAGCACCTGCCCGAAGAAGGTCACGGTGTCGCTGGGGCGAACCAGCAGCCCAAGCCCGGTCGTGCCGGCGAAGCCAAGCGCCAGGAAACCAGCGGCTCGCCATCGGCGCTGGAAGAGGAGCCAGCCCAGCAGCAGTAGCGGGGTGATCTTGATGGCCGCCGCCACCCCCAGCCACGCCCCCGCCTGGCTCTGTCCCCGCAGGATCCCGACCACGCCCAGCACCAGCAGGGCCAGCACCAGGAGGTTGGTCTGCCCCTGGGCCACGTCGACCAGCAGCGGAAAAAAGGTGAAGGTCAAAACTAGCGCCACCCAGCCCGCGGCCCACGTCGGGTTCAGGGAGCGGCCCACGACCGTGATGCTCAGTGCCAGGGCGGCCTGCATGGCCAGCAGCCAGGTCCAGCCGGCGACCACCCTCGGCAGCCAGGTCAGCGGGGCGATCAGGACGGCAAAGATCGGCGGGTAGATGTAGGCCGGTCGCAGGGTTGGGTCCGGAAATGGGTGATGGAGGAAGGCGTCGTACAGGGGACGCCCACCCAGCAGGTCGCGCCCAGCACTGAGATATGCGTCCAGGTCCTGGTGGCCGGCGCTGGCGAGCACGGCGACGTACAGGAGCAGGCTGGAGACCGCCAGCCCGATGGGGATGGCTCTGCGCGCGGCGCGCAAGACCACGCCTCGGTGGAATGAGTCCTGGGCCAGGGCCGGCGCCGAAGCTGGCATTGCGGTCGTATAACGCCTCGGCCCTGAGGTTCCGCCGGTCCGAGACAGGGAAATCTGAACAGGCCCGTTATAGGTCCGTGATCGGGGGCGCGCAGGCCCAACCGCGGGAGCCGGCGGCCCAACACGGCGGTCCCTCTCACTCCCTCGGATTCGGCGCGCGGCTTGGCCGCGCGGTCACCCGCCTCCAGTCGCCCCTCGGCTACCTCTTGTTCTTCGGCGGCCTGCAGCTGGGGCTGATGTTCTGGCTCAGCCGCTTCTGGCCCGTGTGGCTGATCGTGGCCGGGGCGGTTGCCCTGGGCGCGGAGGTAGTGGCGGTGGCCGTCGTGCGGGGACACTGGCCGGCCAAGACCCTCGGGCTGCTGCTGGTCATCGCCCTGCTGGTGGTGGCTCCCGCGGTGGTGCTCATGCACGACCGCGCCGTCAGGGGGATCACCTCGGTCGAACACGATGGCGCCATCCAGGCCGAGGTGGCCATGGATCGGATGCTCCACGGTCTGCCGATCTACGGCGTCGACTGGTCGAAGACCGCCGTCGCCCAGGTGCCCTGGGACTATTCGAAAGGGCCGGCCAACCCCGCTTTGCATCACAATCTCTACTTCCCGTTGGTGCCGATGGCGGGAATTCCGGTCGCCCTGGTGGCCCACGCGCTCGGGATCCCGTATGACTACCGCCAGGTCCTGCTGATCGTCCTCGGCATCGGGCTGTGGGCCATCGGGCTGCTGCCGATCCCGCCCGCCCGGCGCTTCGCCATCGCGGTCTCGCTGTTCCTGGGCCCGCTGCTGGGACTCTATGTCTGGGCCGGGCGGAGCGATGTTCCGGTGGTGGCGCTGGTGATCCTGGGTCTGGCCCTGCTGGCCCTCGACCGTCCCCTGCTGGCCAGCTTGGTGCTCGGCACCGGGCTCGCCTACAAGCTGTTTGCGGCGCCCGCGGTGCCGTTCCTGCTGGCCACGCTCTGGCTGCGCTGGCGCAGCCAGCGGAATGGGTGGGAGGTGGGGCGTTGCCTGGTGGCCCTGGCGATCGTCCCGGTGGTCACCATCACGCCGTTCCTGCTGGCGGATCCGGCGGCCTTTGTCCGCGATGTGGTGCTCTACCCCGGCAGCGGCGGGCCCGACTCGTACCCCATCTCCGGGTACGGCCTGGGTGGGTTGCTGCTGGCGACCCATGCCATTCATCAGACTGACCAGTTCCCCTTCTGGGTCTTCCAGCTGCTCGGGCTGGGGCTGGCGCTGGCCGTGACCGTCCCCTGGTTCCTGCGGCGGCCTTCCGCTGGTCGCTGGCTCACCGGATTCGTCGCCACCCTCTTCGCCATGACCTTCTTCGCCCGCTTCTTCAACGACAGCCACCTGACGCTGGTGCTGGCGCTGTTGGCCGCGTGCGCCCCGCTAGGAGACTCGACCCTGCTTTCCCGAGCGACGGCCCCCCTCAGATCGGTGCCGTCGTCGCTGGACCGCGGGTGGCGCTAGCTCATCGGCTGCCTGAGCCGGAGGCGGCGCCAGCCCGGCGCTCGAAGACAGGCCGCGAGGAATGGCGCTGGCCGGCCCTGGTGGCCGCGGTCCTCCTCGCCCTCACGCTGGGCCCGATCCTGATCGCCTGGGTGATGACTCCCCCCGGGACCACCTTCACCGGGTACGTGGTGGTCGGCGTGGATGGACCCGTGTACGTGTCGGACTGGCGGCAGGGATGGGCCGGCGCCTGGCTGTTCCACGCCATGTACACCTCGGAACCGGTGCCGCCGGTCCTCCTCTTCCCGTGGTACATCTGGAGCGGGCACCTGGTTGGCGGGATGGCCGCGCCGTGGCTCTATCACCTGACCCGGCTGGCCAGCGGTGGCGCGCTGCTGCTGGCAATCTACGGGCTTACCGCTGAACTCTTTCGCCCACGCCGCCTGCGGCGGCTGGCCTTTGGGCTGGCCGTCCTCGGTGGCGGCGTCGGCCCGTTCCTGGGGAGCTCCCCGCAGCTCGGTCCGGTGCGCCTTTCGGCGACCGAGATGTTGGTGTCAGGGACCAGCCCCGGCGACCTGTTGTCGCTGGCCCCACACTTGCCCTGGGCGGCGGCCCTGCTGTGTTTCCTGTTCACGGCTGTCCTCCGGTACGGAAAGGCCCCGTCGGGGCGAGCGCTGGCCGCAGCCCTGGCGGCGCAGCTCGGCCTGGCCCTGATCTACCCGCAGCTCGCCCTCCTGCCCGTGGTGGTGCTGGTCGGGTTGGCGTTCCTCCATCGGTCGCGGCGTCTCCTCCTGCTGGCGGGCGCCGTCGCGGTCGTGGTCGCTCCCTACATCGGGTACCTGGGCTGGGTCGACCTGCGCTCACCAATCGCCCTCCGCCAGGTCCGGTTTAGCTTCGACCTGGGCGACCCCTTCGGATTCCTGGTGCTCTCCCACCTGGTGGCCACCGGGTTGATCGTGGCGGCGTTCGCCCGCCGCCGGCTTCCCCAGGTGCTCTGGCTGCCCGGGCTTTGGATCGGCGCCATCACGGTGTTCATGTTCACGCCGGGCCTGGGCCCCGTGATGGGGCGGACGTTCCTGGCCAGCACGGTCCCATTCGGGCTGATGGCGGCCGGCGCGCTGGTGGTGCTGCGCCGGCAGATTGATGGCCGCGCCTGGCGCCGCCGGCTGGTCGCGCTCAGCCTGGCCGGCTCCAGCCTATTCGGTCTCTACAGCCTGGCGCATCCCTATGCGATCGCGGCCGGCCGGCTGGACGCCGCCGCCGAATATGAGCGGACGGATGAGGCCCGCCTGCTGGCCTGGGTCGCGCCCCGCACCAGCCGGCAGACCGTGATCCTGACCACCTACCTCGACGGGCTGTTCGTGCCGGCGCAGACGCACGCTCGGGCCTATGTGGGCCACCCGGACCAGACCATCGATGTCGCCAAGAAAGCTGCCCTGGCCGTCAGCTTCTTCGACTCGTGGTCGGCGGAACAACGCGATGCGTTTCTGCAGGCGAATCATATCGGGTACGTGCTGGCCCCGGACGCGGCTCGGGTCGACCGCCTCCGCGATGACACGATGCTGCGGCTGGTGCAGGAGTCCGGGGGGAGCGGCCTGTTCGAGGTGCGGCCGTGAGCCGTCGCCGGCGAAGGTGGCTGGTGGGCGTGCTGGCCGGCTTCGCCCTGGTGCCTGTCGTCCTCAGCGTGCGTGCGGGAGCGGCGGCCGTGCAAAACTCGGACTTCACGGTCCTGTACACGGCCGCTACCCTCGTCCGCCACGGACAGCTGGCGGCGGTGTACGACCAGGCGAAAATGGGGCCGGCCTTGCTCCAGGTGTCCGATGGACACATCGACCCCACCCTGCCGTTTGACTATCCGCTGGCCGACGCGCTACCGCTGGTGCCGCTCACGCTGCTGCCGCTGCAGGCGGCGTTTCGCGTCTGGCAGCTCCTGATCCTGCTCCTGCTAGCCGCCGCCGTCTTCATCCTCAACCGCCTTCATCCGCTGGGCCCGGCGGCGGTCCCCTTCGGGCTGCTCGCGGTTCTGGCGGCCGAGCCGACGTGGGCCCTGTTGACCGAAGGACAGCTCGGCGGCGTGCTGCTGGTCGGCGCCGTCGCGGTGCTCGCCGCCGCCGATCGTGACGTCGCCGGCTGGGGCTTCCTGGGCGGGGTGTTACTGGCTTTCAAGCCACAGTACCTGCCGGCCTACCTGGTGCTGCTGTGGGCCGGTCGCTGCCGTCGCGCGCTGGTGGCAGTCATCGCCGGCGGCCTCCTGGTCGGCTGCTCGGCCTTGCTGGCCGGGGGACCGTCGGGAATAGCGGCCATGGTGCGGGGCATGCTGGCCGGCAGTGCCTGGGCCGATCTGCGTTCCATGGATAGCTGGGCCGGCCTGCTGGCGCTGGGGCTGCCGCCCCGGCTCGCCATGATCGCGGGGCTGGGCCTCTTCGGGGCGACCCTGATCGTGCTCCCAGTCTTAGCCCGGATCCACCGAGTCGAGCTAGCATCTCGGGCGCGGATCCGGCCGATCCGGGCGTCGTCTCCTGCGCGCGTTCGGTCACGCACCGACGGGTGCGCTCCCTCGCGTGCTCGTCGCCTCCTTCGGCTCGGCACGCCCCGCATCCCGATCTGCGGCGCCCGATCGGTGGATCCGGGCTTGGCCCGCCGGCGGACGGACCTGCTCCCGTTTGCGGGGCTGGCCGGCTGCCTGGCGCTGCTGGGGTCCCCCCACACGCTGCCGCACGATATGGTGCTGCTCCTCGTCCCCGCCTGGGCGGCGTTTGTGTTGCATCGCCAGGGGCGCCTGCGGTCGCCGGTCGCCGGACTGGTGATCTTGCAGGTGGGATGGGTCGTCGACCTTCACGGCCTGCCGGTCAGCGCCGGAGCGCTGGCGCTCACCGGCGTGCTGGGCTGGTACCTGATCGACTTCAAGCGGCGGGCGGCAGCGAGACCGCGGCTGTACGAAGCCGCGTGAGCGCCAGCCGGCGCTCGTGCCGCAGCATCAGGAGGAGCACGATCCAGAAGGTCAGCAGGCCGCAGAGCTTGACCGAGGTTCCGGCCAGGATGCCAACGGCCTGCAGCGTCGAGTGGGCTACCCCATCGGCGGGGAGCGGGAAAGCCCGGCGGTCGAGCCAGCACAGGAGGTAGCCGGCGGCCAGTGAGACCGCGTAGCGGCGTCCCGGGCGTCGCTCGATGATCCAGGCCATGGCCACCGCCAGCGGCAGCAGCAGGGTGACCAGGTGGTGCTGCCAGGTGACGCTGGACACGATCAAGAGCGCGACCAGGAGCGCCGCCACGTTGAGCCGCAGCTGCCAGGGGTCGCGTCCGGCTCGGCCCGCCTGCCAGAGCGTGATGCCGACCACGATCACCACGCTGGCGCTGATGAGGGCGGCCGCCACCCGCGCCGTCTGGCTGCCGAACACGCCGGGGAAGAGGTCGACCGTACGGCTGATGAGGCCGTTGATCGACCCGTTGTCCCAGTTGGCATTCCCCAGGCTCAGCCGGGGGAGGACCACCGTGAAGAAATCGAGGCTGCCGGGCGAGGCCAGCATGGTGAGCGCGGTAATGGCGCACAGGGCGGCCGTCGCCCAGGCCACGGTCGCCCACCGACCGAGGCGTGCGAACAGCGGGATGAGGAAGATGGGCACCACTTTCAGGGAGGCGGCCAGCGCCAGCGTGATCCCCGCGGCGCGATGGTGCCCGCGGAGGGCGGCCCACAAGGTGGCGGTCAGCAGCAGCAGCCAGAGGCTGGCCACTTGCTGGAAGTGGAGGGTGAGGTAGACCGGCATGAAGATGAAGGCCGCGATCAGGAACAGCCGCCGGGCGGCCGGGGTCAGCTCGGGGTTGATGCGCAGGATGAGCCAGAGCGATGCCACGAACGCCGCGTGCACCACCAGCAGCCAGACGCGTCCCGCCCAGAGCAGCCCCAGCGGAGTCAGGGGGGCAAGCGACAGGGCGAACAACGGGGGGTAGATGTAGGCCACTGTCCAGGCGTGCGTTCCCCACAGACGTTCGAAGTCGCCGTAGACATTGGTGTGGTGCGCCGCGGCCACCGCCCCGCCGAAGTAGTTCTGGAAGTCGAAGCGCAAATCGCCCGGCGTGAGGGTGACCCACTGGGAGACGGAGTAGAAGACGTAGTAGCCGATCACCAGGATCAGCACCAGCCGTTCGATGCCCTGGCGCGCCTTCGGCCGGAAGAGCAGCCGGATCCCGTACCAGTGCCTCACGCGGCCACCTCCATGGCCGGCGGCGAGGGGGCCACGATACGCCGGTGCCAGGTCCAGGCGGTGAGGGCGACCGGGATGGCCGCGAAGCCATTGAATGGCCCCAGATGCGCCCCCGTGAAGTAGAGGAGGGGAAGCACGGCGAAGGCGAACAGGGTCGTCTCCACCAGCGGATCCGCGAGGCCGCGCTGAGTTCTGCCCACCAGGGTGGCCACCACTGGGAGCAGCAGGATGGCGTCAAAGGAGTGCGTGTACGGCAGGGCGCAGAGCCAGAGCAGCAGGACGGTCAGACCTGTGAGCGGCCGGGACGGCGATCGGCGAACCGCCCACACGCCGTAGCCGAGCAGCAACAGACAGGCCACCGCCAGGGCGGCCGTCTTGACCCACCCGCTCAGTAGCGGGTAGTAAAAGCTGTGGAGGGACGCGATGTCGGGCTGGGGACCCTGGACGGAGCGCCACACTTGCACGATGCCCCGCGGCCACTCGAGCAGGCCGGCGCGCAGGCTGGCGAAGGCCAGCCCGAACGCGATCACTGATCCGAG
This sequence comes from Chloroflexota bacterium, assembly GCA_005880615.1. GTDB lineage: Bacteria > Chloroflexota > Dormibacteria > CF-121 > CF-121 > CF-121. The sequence goes on along the minus strand of VBID01000141.1, from coordinate 14,974 downwards.
CCCAAACCCGGCCAGCACCCGGCGTCCAATCCCGGGCAGCAAGAGGACCACCACGGCCGGCAGCACGAGCGCCAGGTTGGGCTTGATCCAGATGAGGGACAGCACCATCCCGGCCACCAAGGGACGGCGGCCGGCGGCCAACGCCACCGCCGCGCAGAAGGCGCCGAAGATCAGTGGGGTGGCTTGGCCCAGGAATACGTTGATGAAGACCACCGGGGAAAGGGCGACGCCCAGCACGCCGAGGGCCAGCCGGGCGCCCTGCCATCCGAGGTGACGCAGCCAGAACCAGGCGCCCGCCAGCATCACGGCGAGAATGAGGCCGGCGTAGATGGCCGCCGCGACCACCCAGGTGAAGACGGTGAGCGGCACCAGCGCCCAGATCAGCCATGGACCTTCCGGCAGTGGCAGGAAGTCGTAGTAGGCGGGGTCGCCGCCGTGCAGGTGGCGGGGGGCGTTGTAGAGCGCCTCCTCGGTGGCGCCCAACTGGGACCAGTCATACGGATTCCCCCCGGCCCGCAGCACGACCGCGCCGGCATAGAAGGCGCGGAAATCCTGTCCCACCGTGGGTGAGGTGAGCATCTGGCGCGTGTAGGCGATAGTCAGCAGGGCCAGGAAGCCAAGCAGGAGCCGGAGCCGAAAGCGGCGCCGCCGGTCGGCCACGGCCGGCGCGCTCACGGCCCGGCGTGGGCCGCGAAGGACCGGTTCTGGGGAGTGTCGCGCATCATGACGACCGCGTGGTCCGGCGTGGTTTTGAGCACGAACCAGGCACCGCGCGCCTGCTTTAGCTCGGTGATCAGCGGGTCGTCATCCCGGAAGATGACCCAGTTGACCTGGTAGCGGTCCAGGAGCTTGGGCTGGTCGGGTGCCAGGTAGATGAGGTGGGCATAGTCCTCTAGCAGGGCGTCGCCGGCCAGAGCCGCGTCCCCAAAGATGAAGACCTTCTGCCCGCTGGCGGAGAGCCGGTACACGAGGTAGCCGCCCCATCCGTACTGGTTCAGCATGTGGCCAGGCGGCGGATTCTTGGCCAGGAAAGTGGCCGCCTGCACCGGGTAGTCGCGGGCCACCCGTTTGCCGTCCAGGGCCTGGCCGTAAACGGGGGCGGTCGCTCCGACGACGGCCAGGGCGACCAGCGCCAGGACCAGGCTGTTGATCCAGAACGTGAGCGCGTTGGCGGGCACTGGTCGCAGCCGGACTCGGCTCTGCACGCGCTCCCAGGCTTGTTGGCCGAGATCGGCAAGCAGCGGTACCGCCACGATGACGAACAGCGCCAGGTGGCGCACCGATTGCAAGGCCAGCGCCAGGCCGCCCAGGAACAGCAGGAATGACCGGAGCTCGACCTTGCGGACCACCGCCAGGCCGCAGACGACCAAGAACAGCATGGCCTCAAAGAAACGGATCTCCGCCATGTGGAAGTTGGGTGAGGCCCACTCCACGATGAAGCGTTGCTGCACACCGCTGAGTTGGGTCTGCACCGCGTAGATGTAGAGATTCCAGCCGTTGGGGTTGATGATGATGGCCAGGAGCGACGCCAGCCCGATGAGCCCGAGGTGCTGCAGGCGCACCATCGGCATCGCGTCCGGTCGCCGCAGGACGACCTTGATCAGCTCGGCGACAAACGCCACGCCGAGAAAGATGAAGGCGACCACGAACCCGCCATGCAGGTTGGCCCACAGCACCATCACCAGGGGCAGCGCGTAGAGGGCCCGGCCGTTGCCCTCGCAAAAGCGCTTGATCCAGAGGTAGGTGAGGGCGGCCAGGCAGAAGGTGACCATCTGGATGCGTGGTCCCCAGATCGGGTTGGCGGCTGCCACCCCCAGCGCCAGGGCCAGCCCGGCGATGACGAAATTGACCCGCCGATCGATGGCCCGGTAGATCACCAGAAAGCCGGCGGCTGTGACCAGTCCCAACGCCAGGCTGATCAGGGTCAGCCGGCCCAGGGTGAAGAGGGCGCCCAGGGCGACCTCACTCAACCACTCGTGGGTGATCCAGGCGTGGCCGGCCACGGTGTAGGTGAAGAGGTCCTTATGGGGCACCGCGTGATGCGCCAGGATCCAGTTTCCGGTCGCCAGGTGCCACCAGAAGTCGGGATCGGTCACCGGCTGGATGGCCGGGATCAACAGGATCAGCACCACGGCCAGGGTGAACAGGCGGGGCAAGTCCAGCCACCGATAGAGCACGGCCGCCCCGGTGGCCGGTCGCCGCTTCGGCTGGCGCGGGAGAGGAGCTACGGAGGCCAATTTAACAGTGTGGTAACGACGGGAAGCACCGGAGTTTGCGAGTACCGGGCGATCATCCGCCCGCCTCGCGAAGCCCTCTCGAGCTCAGAACACCAACGGGATGAGGCGTCGCGTGCCGGCCGCGTAGGCAGCGTACTCCGGGTAGGTCCGGCGCAGCACGCGCTCCTCGTAGTAGGTGCGCAGCACCTCGGCGGCCACGAAGACCACGAACACGATGGCAGGCAGGCCGGCGATGGTGGGCAGCACCAGCCCGAAGCCGGCCAGGATCTCGCCCAGATAGATCGGATGCCGGACCAGCCGGTAGGGGCCCGAGGTGACCAGCCCGCGCGCCTCCGGAACTATGCTGAAGCGGTGGCGCAGGTAGGCGAGGGCGTAAATGGCCTGAGTCATGCCCACCGCCAGGCAGAGATTGCTGGCCGTCAGCACCACCAGGCTTTCGGATCGGGCTGGGCTGGGGACCAGGATCATGCCGAACAGGATGAAACTCCCCACCATGGCGGCGAGCACCGCTACCGGGTTGTGGTCCCGGGCGACCGCCCGGCCGCGGACCATGTACATGATGAAGAGGAAGGAGAAGAAGGCCAGCGTCAGGAGGCGGTTGACTAGGTACGCGACGGTGGTCCAGTCCTGCCCCAACCGGCCCAGGCCGGCGATGGCCAGCTCGGCCTGGATGACCACCAGGAAGCCAAATACCCCGAGCGGGAGGGCGCGGCCGAAGAAGAACGACAGCCTGGCCGTCATGAGATCCCTTACCGTAACTAGAAATGCGGAAAATTCGTGCCTATTTGACGGTGCCGGCGGCATCATGTAACTGGAAGTCGGCAAATTCCGTGCTAACATAGTGGCCGCCAAAATCGGGATTTTGGCAGGCTTAGGGGGTCTCTAGCCCACATGAATGCTACGGCGGTCGCGGACGAGGTCTTTGATCCTTTCGTCCTGTTGCACCAGTCCGTGATGACGCGCCTCCAGATGCTGGAGGCGGAGGTGGAGCGGACAGAGGAGAAGGCCCACGAGCTGGAACGATCGCTGGAGGCCTTGAAGGAGCATTCCGAAGAGATCGAAGTCACCGAGAAGCACATCCTGAACAACCTCAAACATTTCTCGGCCGATGAGATCCAGACCGTCTATCACGACATCGTGGACGCGCAGCTCAAGCTCGAGCGCGCCCAGGATCAGTACGAAGCGCTGGTCACGCGCCAGGCCGAGTTGAAGGACCAGGGCCAGTTCCTGCGCTCGACCAGCCAGATCCTCCTCGACCTCCAGCGGATGCATGGCGAAGAGAGTCCGCCCAGCCGGGCCGACGGCGAGGCCCAGTTCCGGGACGCCTCCCGTCAGGTCTTCCAGATCATTGAAGAGGAGCGAATGCGGATCGCCCGCGACATGCATGACGGTCCCGCGCAATCGATGGCCAATCTCGTACTCCAGGCCGAAATTCTGGAGCGGCTGCTGGATCGCAATCCCAAACAGCTGGTGGCCGAGCTGGCGGAGTTCAAGAACAGCGTGCGCAACGCGTTGGAGGAGACGCGCCAGCTGATCTTCGACCTGCGCCCCATGACCCTGGATGACCTGGGGCTGATCCCCACGCTCCGGAAATACATCAAGGAGTATGGAGACCGCTACGGGCTGACCACGCGTTTCAACGTGGTGGGCCAGGAGCGCCGGTTGCCGACCAACCTGGAGGGGGTCCTCTTCCGGATCATCCAGGAGGCGCTCACCAACGTCCACAAGCACGCCCGGGCCAAGACCGCCGAGGTGACGATGAACCTGCAGCCGGGGCGGGTCACGGTGGTAGTCAAGGATGACGGCCAGGGCTTCGACGTGGCCAGGACGGAGGCCAACCTCCACAAGAATAAGAACCTGGGTCTGCTCAGCATGCGGGAGCGGGCCGAGCTAGAGAAGGGGACGCTGGAGATCCGGAGCCAGCCCGGGCGAGGGACGGAAGTCAAGGTCGAAATCCGGGTCGACAAGAAGTCCTAGTCGAGTCGATCGGCTGGCCGGCAGGCGTTACCAGGTTGTGACAACTCCCGTGCGATTCCTCTGCGGGGACTGCGTTGCTACGGGTGTCGATCGATGCGACACTGACGCTGCGACGCGATCCCTAGTAAGGAGGTGAATCGCAAAATGCTGACCAGCCTTTATCTTCGTCTGCGCGAGCTGCTCAACCGTGAGGAAGGGCAGGGCATGGTAGAGTACGCCCTTATCCTCGTCTTGATCGCTGTGGTTGTTATCGTGGTCCTTATCGTCCTCGGCAACCAGGTCAAGAACGTCTTCTGCAACATCTCGGGCGGCCTGGGCCAGTAAGCCTCGGCTCATAACGAGCACACAAGAGGGCTTCCACGCGGAAGCCCTCTTCGTTTTCCCGCAAGGAAGCTTCGGGATTTGTGGATACAGCATGCGACGGGAGTGCGTGCCGCCGGGTGCGGCGGCGCCCAGTATTCAGGAGGTGAGTTGATTGGCGACCGAGGTGAAGCCGAAGAGCAACCGGCTCCTCATGCTTTTCGGTGTTCTCTGCGCCCTCGGGGCTTTCGGGTTGGCACTGATGCTCGGAAAGACCAGTGGGGGATCGATTGGTGGAGGAGGCGGCCCGAAAAACATCCCGGTGGTGGTCGCTACCCGAGACATCCCGCCCGCGACCCAGCTGACGACCGACATGGTGACGATCCAGTACTTCAGCTCGGACCAGCAGCCCCCCTTTGCCTTCAAGTCAAAGGACCTGGTGGTCGGGAAGTACTCCGCCATCACCATCCACCTGAATGAGCCCCTGTCCGACAACCTGCTCGTCGCCTCCGCGGATAAGGTGACCGTGACCAAGCAGCCCTACCTGGACATTCCGACCGGCCAGGTCGGCATGCAGATCCCCACCGGGGAGCTGGTCGGCGCCGGCGGTTACATCCAGCCGGAAGACCGAATCGACGTCATTGTGACGCTGGGGGCGACGACTAAGACGGCCTTCCACAACTTGCGGGTCCTGCGCGTCGGACCGGCCGGCGGCCAGAACACGCGTGGCATCAGCAGCAGCTTGACCGTCGTGGTCACCCTGCAGCAGGCGGAAGACCTGAAGTTCCTGATCGACAATACCAACTACCGGTACGTGCTCAAGTCGGTCAAGGACTACGATCAGCCGGACCCGGATACCCTGGGAACGGACATCAATACCTTCAAGGCCACGTACCACCTCCACTAAACCCTGAGGAGACCGGACATTGACCACCTGCTGCGGAGCAGGGAGCGATGGCAGGAAGAGGGACCGGGTCCCTCTTCCCGTTGACAGATTCCCCGCGAAGTCAGAAGATTTCGCGGGGATTGCTTATGTGGGAAATCACCGAATGGGGCTGGTATCGATGAATCCGGGGATGCGGGTGCAGGGATGAGCGACGGGCTGATCAAGGTCCTGATCGTCGACGACATCCCGAGCACGCTGGACAACCTGCAGAAACTACTCTCCTTCGAGCCCGACATCCAGGTCGTCGGCACGGCCACCAACGGCAAGGAAGCCATCGACCTGTCCAAGAAGTCCGCCCCGGACATCGTCCTGATGGACGTCAACATGCCCATCATGGACGGCATCCAGGCCACCGAGATCCTGGCCCAGGAAATTCCCAACTCGCCGGTCATCATCATGTCCGTCCAGGGAGAGCGCGACTACCTGCGGCGGGCGATGCAATCGGGCGCCCGGGAGTTCCTCATCAAGCCGTTCTCCGGCGACGAGCTGATCGCCAGCATCCGGCGGGTGTACCAGCTCGAGCAAAAGAAAGAGTCGTTCATGGCCAAGGCCCCGGCCGCCGCGGCCGGCGGCGCCGCCCCCGCCGAAGCCGCCCGGCCACGCGCCGATCAGAGCCAGGTCATCTTCTTCTACTCGGGCAAGGGCGGGGTGGGCAAGTCGTTGATCGCGGCCAACCTGGCGGTGTCGATGGCCAAAGAGACCAAGGCCCGGGTGGCCCTGGTCGATCTGGATCTCCAGTTTGGCGACATCGGGGTGCTCCTGAACCTGGACCACTCGCAGGGGATCACCGACCTGGTCGAAAACATCGAGCATATGGACCCGGACTTCATTCGCGAAGTCATGGTGGAGGGGCCCTTCGGGGTCAAAGTCCTGCTCTCGCCCATCAGCCCCGAGCTGGCGGATCTGGTCACCGTCGACCATATCCGGAAGATCTTTGCCGAGATGCGGAAGATCTTCGACTTCATCATCGTCGACTCCGGGACCCACCTGGGGGAAATCAACCTGGAAGTGCTCGACCACGCCGACCGGATCGTGGTGGTGACGTCACTGAGCATCCCGGCCATCAAGGACACCAAGCTGGCCCTGAAAATCTTCGACTCCCTGTCCGTCTCTCCCGACCGGGTCATCCTGCTGTTGAACAAATCGGACGCGCACTCGGAGTTCAACAAGGAAAGCGTGGAAGCCAACCTGCGCTTCCCGATCACGGCCCAGATCCCCAACGATGCCAAGCTGGTGATCAACTCCATCAACCGGGGCAACCCGTTTGTGACCACCCACCCGGAGTCGGAAATCAGCCAGCGGATCCGGGAGCTGGTCGGCAAGATGCTGCCCACCGCCCCCGTCAAAGAAGTCGAGGTCATCGACAAAAAGCAAAAGAAGGGCCTCTTCGCCCGGCGATAGACCTATGCACCCCACTTTCCGCATCCCCGCCCGCTCTCAAAGGTCACGCTCCGTCCAGTGGTCGACCACAGGGCGTAGTAATGGCCAGGGCCGGGTCTAGCCGTGTCCCTCCTGGATCGGGTTCAGAAGCAGCAGGGGCCCGACCCCAGCCTGCCGGAAGGGGCCTACGTGCCCCAGGCCGGCCAGGCGGCGGCCCGGCCCCCGCAGGGCCGGATGAATACGGCGTCGGCTCGGCCCCGGACTCCCTTCGAGCAGACCACGGAGCGCGTCAAGGTCCGACTCCAGGCCCGCCTGATCGAGGAGATCGACCAGACCGAGGAGCAGAGCCAGGACGAGACGGCCGCCCGCATCGTGGAGCTGCTCGATGCCGTGGTGGCCGAGCTGGGGCTGACCATGACCAAGCTCGAAAAGCAGAAGCTGCAGGACTCCGTGCTGCACGACTTCCTGGGGCTGGGCCCCATCGAGTCGCTGGTGAATGATCCGGCCATCACCGAAATCATGGTGAACGGCCCCAACCAGGTGTTCGTCGAACAGAAGGGCAAGCTCACCCTGAGCAGCATCCAGTTCGAAAGTGATTCGCAGCTGCGCCGAGTCATCGATCGGATCGTGTCCACCATCGGCCGGCGGATCGATGAGAGCTCGCCCATGGTGGACGCTCGGCTCAAGGACGGGTCCCGTGTCAATGTCATCATCCCGCCGCTGGCGTTGAACGGCGCCATCCTGACCATCCGGAAGTTCTCCAAAACGCCCTACATGATCAACGACCTGATCAAATTCGGGACGATCACCGAGCCCATGGCGAATTTCTGCCGGGCCGCCGTGCGGTCCCGCCTGAACATCCTGGTCTCCGGAGGGACCGGCTCCGGCAAGACCACCACCCTCAACGTCCTCTCCAGTTTCATCCCGGAGGAAGAGCGGATCGTGACCGTGGAGGACGCGGCCGAGCTCCAGCTGAACCAGGACCACGTTGTAACACTTGAGTCACGACCCGCCAACGTCGAGGGCCGGGGGCGGATCGCGATCCGCGACCTGGTCGTCAACGCCCTTCGTATGCGGCCAGATCGGATCGTGGTCGGCGAGTGTCGCGGGGGCGAGGCCCTGGACATGCTCCAGGCCATGAACACCGGTCATGACGGATCGTTAACGACCATCCACGCCAACTCGCCACATGACAGTTTGAACCGCCTGGAAACGTTGGTGTTAATGGCGGGAGCCGAGTTGCCGTCTCGGGCCATCCGGGAGCAGATCAGCTCCGCCATAAACGTCATCGTGCAGCAGAGCCGCCTTCGAGATGGTCAGCGAAAGGTCATCGCCATCAGTGAAGTCATCGGACTGCACGGCGACCAGATTAAAACGCAGGACATTTTTGTGTTCAAGCAAACCGGCGTAGGCGAAGACGGCAGGGTGCAGGGCTACTTCACGCCCACCGGCATTATGCCCAAGTATTTCGACCACATGCAATCGTCCGGCGAGGGCGTGTCCAAGGACTTGTTCAAGCCGGTGCCGGATCCCGCCGGAAAAGGAGGCGCCTAGGTGACCACCATCTTCATCGGCCTGGCGGCAGCGGTTGGCGTCCTGATCATCTTCATGGGGCTGGCGGCCAACCGGGGTTCCTCGGACCCAGACCTGCACATGGATGCCTACAATCCCGCGGCCGGCGGCTCGGGCAAGGGCGGCCTGGTAGACGGCATGCTGGAGGGCTTCAACAAGCGCCTGACGCGCAAAGGCGGTCGGACGTCGGGGTTGGCCGATGAGCTCATGCGGGCCGACCTCAAGCTGCGCGTCTCGGAGTACGTGATCCTGGTCATTGGCCTCATCGTGGTGCTGGTGCTGGTCATCTACCTGCGCTTCCACAACGTGTTCCTGGCCGTGTTCGGGATCCCGGTCGGGTACTTCGGCCCCGGTTTCTATCTGAAGTTTCGGCAGCGGCGCCGGCTGAAGGCGTTCAACAACCAGCTGGGCGACACCATCGTCCTGCTCTCGAACGCGCTCAAGGCCGGCTACTCCTTCGCCCAGGCCATGGCGACCATCGCCAAGAGCTCCTCGCCACCCATGGCCGATGAGTTCGGCCGCGCCGTCCGCGAGATGAACCTGGGCGTGGCCGTGGACGACGCCCTGCAGCACATGGTCAAGCGCATCGAGAGCGAGGACTTTGACCTGATGGTCACCGCCGTCCAGATCCACCGGGTGGTCGGCGGCAACCTGGCCGAAATCCTGGACACCATCGCCTTCACCATCCGCGAACGGATCCGGATCCAGGGCGAGATCCGCACCCTCACCGCCCAGGCCCGCGCATCGGGCTACATCATCACCGGTCTGCCCTTCGCGCTGGCGCTCGTCCTGACCTTCATCAGCCCGAGCTATATCACGCCCCTCTTCCATGAGTGGCTGGGCTATGTCCTGATCGGCATCGGTCTCATCTCGATCGCGATCGGCTACGGCATCATCAGCAAGATCACAAACATCGAGGTATAGGTGTAGCCTTGAATATTTTCCAAGTCATCTTCGGGATCGTGGCGTTTGGCGGAGTCCTGATCTTTTTCCAGGCTGTCACGGCCAAGCCCCGCGCCGACCTGATTGCCGAGCGCCTGTCGCAGTATCGGGATCACAACCTCACCCTCGATGAGATCGAGCTGTCGCTGCCGTTCACCGAACGGTTCGTCAGGCCGGCCCTGGACCGGCTCGGGTCCCTGCTCACCTCCCGGATGGCCAAGAACCGGCAGGTCGTGATGCAGAACAAGCTGAACCTGGCCGGCCGTCCGTACGGCCTCAGTGTCAACGCCTTCGAAGTGCTCAAGGTGATTGCCCTGCTGGTCTTCGGCACCCTGGGGCTGTGGTTCACCCTTGTCCTGGGGATCAAGCTGCCAGTCCAGGCCGCGCTGGTGGTGGCGGCGGGCGCCCTGGGCCGCTATATGCCCGATGTCTGGCTCAACGGCAAGATGAAGGGCCGCCAGAAAGAGCTGCGGCTGGCTCTCCCCAACGCCCTGGACCTGCTGACCATCTCGGTGGAGGCCGGGCTGGGCTTCGACGCCGCCATCGGCCGCCTGATCGAGAAGTTCCACAACTCGCTCACCGATGAGTTCGCCCAGGTGCTGAACGAGATCCGACTGGGCCGGCCGCGCTTGGAGGCGCTGGACGAGATGGGGCGGCGTTCGGGAGTGGAAGAACTGCATACCTTCACCCAGGCCCTCATCCAGTCTGAACAGCTCGGCGTGGGGATCGCGAAAGTGCTGCGCATCCAGTCCGAGGAAATGCGCCGCCGGCGCCGGCAGCGGGCGGAAGAGCAGGCGGCCCAGGCACCCCTGAAGATGTTGTTCCCGATGATCGGGTGCATCTTCCCAACCCTGTTCATCGTCCTGATGGGCCCGGCCGTCATCATCATCATCCATACCTTCCAGCACAAATAAGCTTTCGTCCGGCGCGGCCCGTGCGGTATGATTCAAGGGAGAAGTTTTGCGCCTAACTAAGACCGACGGGACCATCGTCGCCCAGCCGCTGGAAGAGGCCACCAATCTCTACACCCAGGGGATGGGCCTGATGTTCCGGCGCTCCATCCCGGCCGGCGGGGGCTTGTTGATCTATCGCTGCAATGGCATCCACATGATGTTCATGCGCTTTCCCATCGATGCCGTGTTCCTGGACAAGTCGAATACGGTGGTCAAGGTCTATCACCGGCTGCTCCCCTGGATTGGGCTAATCCCGCTCGTGTGGAAAGCGGACCGGGTGGCCGAGCTCCCCGCCGGGACTGCCAAGCGGCTGCACCTGGAGCGGGGGGACCGCCTGGCGCTCTCGGCCTGAGCGCGGCGCTGCTCGACCTGCTGTTTCCCCCGCGATGCGCGGGCTGCCGAGAGCCCGGGTCAGGCTGGTGCCCGGCGTGTGCCGCCAGCGTCCGCCCGCTCCCGATCGCGTGGTTGGACGGCACCCCGTTGATCGCCGCCGGGCGGCTGGAGGGCGCCTGGCAACACGCCATCCACACCTATAAATATCGCGGCCGGCCCCAGCTGGCCGCCGCCCTGGCCGGCCACCTGGCAGGCGCCGTGCAGGCGGCCAGCATCCGCCCCACCGGGCTCACATTCATTCCCCTGCACCCGGCCCGGCAGCGGGCCCGCGGATTCAACCAGGCGGAACGGCTGGCCCGGTGCCTGGCGCCCCGACTGGGCCTCCCGCTGCAGGCCGGCCTGACCCGCGACCGGGATACACCGCCGCAGGTGGGACTGGATCAGGCGGCGCGTCAGGGCAACGTGGCCGGCGCCTTCCGCTGGGCCGCCCCGAATCCGCCTCCGCCCGGGCTGGCCCTGGTGGACGACGTCGCCACCACCGGGGCCACGCTCCAGGCGGCCGCCCAGGCTCTCGCCGACGTCGGTGGGCGGTTCTCGGGCTACCTGGTCCTGGCTGTCGCGCCGGTGCAAACTTTGCCGGGTGGGCTCGTTACATCGGGCAGAGTTCGCCTGCCCGAGACTCCTGTTCAAGGAGAGCACACCTGATGGTCAACGCCTCGGAGGTTTCGCACGATGAGCTGCAGCGCTATTACGACGCGCTGGGCCCCATCCGCGACCTCGTTCTCGACCAGAGTCTGACCGAAGTCATGGTCAACGGACCCGAAAACATCTACGTCGAACGGGCCGGCAAGATCCTGCTCACGGACCGGAAGTTCGACGATGAGAACCACCTGCTGCGGGTCATCGACTTCATCGTCTCCGCGGTCGGCCGGCGGATCGACTTCCGCACCCCGATGGTCGATGCCCGGTTGCTGGACGGCTCCCGGGTGAACGCCGTCATTGCCCCGATTGCCCTCGACGGCCCCATGCTGACCATCCGAAAGTTCTCGCGGGACCCGTATCAGGCCGAGGACCTGGTCAACTTTGGCACCATCAGCCCGGAGGCGGTCGGCTTCCTGAAAGCCTGCGTCATGGCCCGCGCCAACCTGCTCATCTCGGGCGGGACCGGTACCGGGAAGACCACCCTGCTCAACGTCTGCTCGTCGTTCATCCCGACGGACGAACGGATCGTGACCATTGAGGATGCGGCCGAGCTCCAGCTCCATCAGGAGCACGTCTGCCGCATGGAATCGCGGCCGCCCGACCTCAACGGGGAGCATCGGGTCGCCATCCGCGACCTGGTCATCAACTCCCTCCGTATGCGCCCCGATCGGATCGTGGTTGGCGAGTGTCGTGCCGGCGAGGCCCTGGACATGTTGCAGGCCATGAACACCGGCCACGATGGATCGTTGACCACCCTCCATGCCAACAGCACTCGCGATGCGCTGTCCCGGCTGGAGACGATGGTGCTGATGGCCGGCATCGACCTCCCCATGCGGGCCATCCGGCAGCAGGTGGCCTCCGCCGTCGACCTGATCGTCCAGCTGTCCCGGATGCGGGACGGCGGTCGCAAGGTCACCAGCATCACCGAGATCACCGGCATGGAAGGCGACACCATCACCATGCAAGAGATCTTCCTGTTCGAGTCCCATGGGGTGGACAAGCAGGGCAACATCAAAGGCGTGTTCCGTCCCACCGGGATCCGGCCGCACATCATGGACAAGCTGTTCGCCGCCGGCGTGCCGATCCCACCGGAGCTGTCACGGGTCTTCCCAGACCGCCGGGCCGGCGAGAGTGGCCAGGGCGGGCCGGAACGCCGCGCGGCATGAGCCGGCGGCCGCTGGGCGCCCTGCTGGCAGTCCTTCGCACCGCCGCCGCCAGCCTGCTGGTGAGCGGGATCATGGTCCTGAGCCAGCAACCCGTCGTTGCCTAGGCGGCCCGGGGCCGGAACGGCCTTTCGGCCGAGGGGGGGATCGGCGTGCATCAGCACGACGATCCGGCGGGGTCAAGACACAGGAGCGAGCCGGTGCGAGCGAGTCTTGACGCCGCCGAAGACGGGGGGATCTGCCCCCCGGTATCTATACTGTGAGCACACGGACGCGACCAGATCTCACTGCGGGAGGCTGCGCAGATGAAGGTCTTGATTCAGGCCAAGAAGGCGGCCGCCGATCCCCGGATGAGGGCCTACGCCCAGGGCAAGCTGGAGAAGCTCACCCGGCACTTCGACCAGATCATGGAAGCTCGCATGGAACTCGCCACCGAAAAAAACAAGAGCCTGGAAACGATGAAGGTGGCCCGCCTGGTAGTGCACGTCAACGGCACCATCCTGAAGGCGGTCCAGGCGTCGGAGCACGTGAACGAGGCGGTCGACCTGGTGGTCGACAAGATGGACCGGCAGATCCGCCAGCACAAGGAGCGGCTGCGCAGCCGGCGCAAGGGCAAGGCCGAAGAGGCCGAGTCGGCGGTCCCCAGCGAGACGCGCCTCAACGGGGTGGCCAAGATCAAGCGCTTCCACCTCCAGCCCATCTCGGAGGAGCAGGCCAAGACCGAGATGACCGACCTGGGCCACAGCTTCTTCGTCTTCCTCAACGAAGACAGCCAGGAGGTCAATATCCTCTACCGGCGGCGCAACGGCAGCCTGGGGCTGGTCGAGGCGGCGCTGCGCTAAGCCCGAATCCACCGGATCAAGCTGGCATCTCGGGCGCGGAGGCGGCCGATCCGGGCGTCGTCTCCTGCGCGCGCTCGGTCACGCATCGACGGATGCGCTCCCTCCCGTGCTCGTCGCCTCCTTCGGCTCGGCACGCCCCGCATCCCGATCTGCGTCGCCTGACCGGTGGATCCGGGCTCCTGCGGTTAGCCCCGGCTACCGCCGGGTATTCTAACTTCGCGTCCTTTTTCCTATGAGCATTATCACCAAGGTCCTCGGGGACCCGAACGCCAAAGAGGTCAAGCGCCATCTGGCGGTGGCCGCCCAGATCACCGAGTTGGAGCCGCTGATCCAGGCGCTATCCGATGCTCAGCTGGAGGCCAAGACGGCCGACTTCCGCCAGCGGCTGGAAGCCGGCGAGACGGTGGACGACCTGCTGGTGGAGGCCTTTGCCGTGGTCCGGGAGGCCTCCCGCCGGGCGATCGGGCTGCGCCCGTTCGATGTCCAGCTGGTGGGGGGCATGGTGCTGCACCACGGCCAGATTGCCGAGATGAAGACCGGCGAAGGCAAGACCCTGGTGGCCGTGCTGCCCCTGTATCTCAATGCGCTGGAGGGCAAGGGCGCCCACCTGGTCACGGTCAACGACTACCTGGCTCGCCGCGACGCCGGCTGGAACGGACCCATCTATCACCGGCTGGGCATGTCGGTGGCGGTCATCGGCCACGAGATGTCGCTGCGGTATGACCCGGACTACCTGGACGAGACCCACCCCGACTCGCGGCTGCAGCACCTGCGGCCCATCAGCCGCCAGGAGGCGTACGCCGCCGACATCACCTACGGCACCAACAATGAGTTTGGCTTCGACTACCTGCGCGATAACATGGCGGTCGACCTGTCCCAGTGCGTGCAGCGGACGCTGCACTACGCCATCGTGGACGAGGTGGACAGCATCCTCATCGACGAGGCGCGCACGCCGCTCATCATCTCGGGCCAGGCCAACGACCCCACCGAGAAGTACTACCAGTATGCCCGCCTGATCGCCCGGCTCTCGCCGAGCGATTACACCATGGAAGAGAAGACCAAATCGGCGTCCCTCACCGAAGAGGGGATCGCCAAGATCGAGCGCTGGACCGGGATCAAGAACGTGTACGAGCTGGAGCACGTGGAGGAGGCGCACCAGATCAACCAGGCGCTCAAGGCCACCCTCCTGCACAAGCGCGACCGCGACTACATCGTGAAGGACGGCGAGGTCATCATCGTCGATGAGTTCACCGGCCGCCAGATGCCCGGCCGCCGCTGGTCAGACGGCCTGCACCAGGCGGTGGAGGCCAAGGAGGGCGTCAAGGTCCAGCAGGAGAACCAGACGCTGGCCACCATCACCTTCCAGAATTTCTTCCGCCTGTATCACAAGCTGGCCGGGATGACCGGGACGGCGGTGACCGAGGCCGAAGAATTCCACAAGATCTACAAGCTCGAGGTGCTGGTGATCCCGACCCACCGGCCCATGGTCCGCACCGACAACTCGGACGTCATCTACAAGAACGAGGCCGCCAAGTTCAACGCGGTCGTGGACGAGATCGTGGAGCTCAACCGGCAGGCCCGCCCGGTCCTGGTGGGCACCGTCTCCATCGACAAGTCCGAGCGGCTG
>VBID01000189.1 GCA_005880615.1 Chloroflexota bacterium | reverse complement strand
CCGTGGTTCTTGAAAATCTGGATGTACCGCACGCGCCGGTCGGCGGCGAGCGCACGGTGGCGTTCGGCGTAGGCTCGGAGCACGGTCTCGACCTGCAAATCCGGCAGGGTGGCGAGGTGTCCGTCATGGTCCGGGGACTCGACGATGACCTCGTGGGCTCCAACCCCATCCATCGACACGAGCAGCCCATCCCGGTGCTCCCGGACCTCGCCCGACCGTTCGAGCGCGGGGAACTTGTTCGGGACGCATCGGATCCTCCAGCCCGGCCCGTCCGCGGTTCCGCCGTCCCGATAGGCGAGGACCTCGGGAGGCGTCATCCCCTCATGGCCCTCGCAGAACGGGCAATCGGCTTTCGGGCTGGCATCCTTCGTGTTTCGGAAAGCTCCCGGTCGCTGGGATCGTGCCGCGGAGAACACGACCCATGTCGGAGT
The DNA here is from genome assembly GCA_005880615.1 of Chloroflexota bacterium. Taxonomy (GTDB): domain Bacteria; phylum Chloroflexota; class Dormibacteria; order CF-121; family CF-121; genus CF-121. The sequence goes on along the minus strand of VBID01000189.1, from coordinate 4,303 downwards.
CGCGTAGTCCTTCCGGATCTCGGACATCGTGCCGCGCCCGTACGCGCACCCGACGGTATTGAGGATTGTGCGCGTCGATCGAACCGCGCGGTGCCTTTGTGTCCGAAAGAGTAATGCGGCGTCGCACCATTCGGGGCCTCAAGGGAGGAGGAGGAATTGTCTTCATCAACGCAAAGTGGAACGGAAGGTGCTGGAACAGGCGGTTATCGTCCGCCGCGGCCGTTGATCAAGTTGATCATCGCAATTGTGGCCGTTCTCGTCGTATCGAACGTGGTAACCGGGCTGGCTGTGTACTACGCCAGCTTGCCGCCTGTGAGCGGGGCCAAGGTCGTGACGGTCGTTGGCCCGTGGGCCGGGAACGAGAAAGACGCGTTCTTGCCCGTGATGGACCAGTTCGCTCGGACGACCGGGATCTCGTACACATTCACGACGACACGGCAGGAAGACCTCCAAACGTCCCTGCCAAATCAGTTCGCGGCCGGGCAATCGCCCGCCGACCTCATCTTCATGCCGAGCGCCTTCATTAAAACGTACGCGGGCCAGGGATACGTCACGAGCCTGACCGGGACGATCGGCCCGTCGACGTACAAGCCGGGTGCTTTGGATCAGGTGACGGCGAACAGCGCGATTTGGGGCGGCGCGTACACCGGGAAAGTGAAGCCTGGGTTCTGGTATCGAGTGTCCTTTTTCCAGGCCCATGGGCTTACTCCGCCGACGACGTGGAGCCAATTCACGACGCTGCTCGCGAGTCTCAAAGGGATCACGGGCGTGAAAAACCCGATTATTAGTGGCGATGGGGTTGGCTGGCCGCTGTCCGATGTCACCGAGCATTTCATCGCGACGTATGGCGGAGCGTCCATGCATCAAGCGCTCACGGCGAAGACGCTGAAGTGGACCGACACGTCGGTGCACGACCTGTTTGCCACCTACCTGGTGCCAACGCTCCAAGCGGGCGACTGGAGCGAGCCGATAACCTGGGACAGCCCCGGCGTGAACCTCTTCTGGAACGGCACGTATCCGCTGTACTTCATGGGAAGCTGGATTACGGGCATGGTCTCGGACCCGTCGGATCTTGGCGTCTTCTCGCTGCCGGGCGGCGTCGCAAACCAGGGGATCGTGTTTGCGGCGGACTACTTCTTCGTCCCGAAGTTCGCCGCTCACCCCGTTGAGGCGAAGCGCTTGGCCGCCTTCTTCGCGAGCGCAGCCGCGCAGACCACGCAAGTGCGGCAGGGCGGACACATCGCGACTGCAGCGGGCGTCTCCATCACCGCCTATCCGAGCGTCGATGCCCGCGTCGCGGGCCTGCTCACCGGAAAAACGGTGTTGCCCGACCTCGACGACACGATTGGTGGAACGTTCCAGACGACGTTCTGGAGTCAGCTCCAGTTGTTGTGGTCCGATCCCACGAAGTTGGACAGCGTGCTGTCGACGATCCAAGCGGCGACGTAGGCATGGGTGCGCCGAACCGGGCCCGATCCGGGCCCGCCCTTTCCTTTCGGCGGCTCGCGGAGCGATCCACGTTTTTCATGCCGGCGGCGATTTTGCTCCTCCTACTCGTGTTTTACCCAATCGCCACAACGATTATCCTGAGTTTCTTCTCCGGCAGTTCCTTCGTCGGGTTGGGTAACTACGGTGCAATCTTGCAGGATCCGGCGACGCTGAATCCGAATGGGCTGTCGGGCGGTCCTCCTTACGGCACCCTCGTGAATAATCTGCTCTGGATCGTCATCCATCTCCCGCTCTCGCTGTTCACGGGTCTCGTGCTCGCGGTCCTCCTCCAGAGGGTCCGTGGGGCTTCGATTATCAAGTCGTTTATCTTCCTTGGGATGGTCACGCCGCTCATCGTGATCGGCGTCCTCCTCGGCTTCACGATCGAGGCCCCCGTTGGATTCGTTCCGGCTTTTTTTGGGTCGATTGGGCTGCCCTCACTCGACGTGAACTGGATCGCGCATCCCACCACACTCCTGTTTGGTCTCATCCTGGGGAGCGTCTGGTCTTGGACCGGGTTCAGCACGATCATCTACTCGGCGGGCCTCACGACGATTCCGAAAGACTACTTTGAAGCCGCGCGCGTCGACGGGGCGAGCGAATGGCACATCTTCACTCGTATCACCTGGCCGCTGCTCCGGCCGGTGACGCTCGTCATCGTCACGATGAGTCTTCTTTGGGAGCTAAAACTGTTTGATATCATCCTCGGCGCGACGAATGCCGGTGGTGGTGTCGGGGGCGCCGCAGACGTGTTGGCTCTTCAGATGTACCGATACGCATTCGTCGCTTTGCCTCCCGAAGCCAACAAAGCCGCCGCGGTTGCGTGCATGCTCCTACTCTTCACGACGTTAGTCGCGGGCTTCCTGTTCCGACGCCTCTTGACCGGTGACGCACCCAAACCCAGAGCGGCGCGTCGACTCGCGACTTCAACACGAGCGGGTGAGTGATGGCTGGACCCGTCCTCCGACTCCCGCACATCCGCCTGCGGACGGTCCTCGTGCATCTGGCCGCGTGGGGCATCGGAGTCGCGTGGCTCATTCCATTCCTCGGCGTCGCGGTGGTGGCGTTCCGGCCGCTTGGCGAGGTTGCGCTTGGCTGGTGGAATCTCTCTCCGTTCAACCCTACGCTGGCCAACTTTGCGGGAGCGTGGGGCAATTCAGACTGCCCCCTCTCCATGGGAATCCGAAATTCCCTGCTCGTCGCAGTGCCATCGACATTCATCCCCCTCATGGTCGGCGCGTTTGCCGGATATGGGTTCGCGCGATACCGGTTCCCGGGACGAGACTACGTGTTCCTGTCCGTCGTCCTCCTCATGGCGGTGCCGCAGCAGATGGTTGCCGTGCCCATCTTCAAGCTGATGCTGAGTGTCGGTCTTCTGAACCAATTTCTGGGCCTCATCCTTCTGCACTCTGCATGGGGGATTCCCTGGATTGTCCTGTTCATGCGGAACTTCTACCGCACTCTCCCCGTGGAGATCGAGGAGGCCGCTCGGGTGGATGGGGCGAGTGAGTTCAAGACCTTCTACCGGATCGTCCTGCCGATGGCCCTTCCGGCCTTCGCGGCGGTCGTCGTCCTTCAGTTCATGTGGGTTTGGAACGACTTCTTCTTCGCGAAGATAATGCTCCAGTCGACCGACCGGGCGGTCGCGACCCTGTGCGTGACGCAGCTCAGTGGGCAGTTCACGCGGCCTTGGGACCTCCTGTCCGCCGCTGCGATTCTCACGCTTCTCGTCCCGGTCGGGCTGTATATCGTGCTCCAGCGGTACTACATCCGCGGCATGATCGGCTGGACGATTAAGGGCTAGCCGGCGCGTCGTCGGTCGAGAGCATGTCGAACAGCGTCCCTAGGGACCACGCTTGGAGCGGATTCGCCCGGGTCGTCGAATGTCCCCGGGACAAATCCACGATTTCGCCGTCTACGACCGCGTAGAGTTCTGGGATCTTGCCGAGCGCTTCATAGGCGCGGAGCATCGCGTCACGGACCTTTCTCGCATCGCCTCCGCGGCCGACCGCTCGAAGGCCCCGCCACAGAAACCAGTTGTCGTGCGGCCAAACGGCACCCGTATGATACCCAAGCGGATTGAAGTCGGGCTCGGAACTTGAATGGGTCCGTACCCCGAACGGCGTCCACAGGTCGTCGCGGAAGAGTCGGCGGGCGAGATGTGCGACACGTTCCTCGGGCACAACGCCGGCGAGCAGGAGGTGTCCGGGATTCGAGGTGATTGCTCGACGAACTCGTTTCTTGCCGTCGAGGGCGAGTGCGTAGTATCCGGCATCGGCCATCCAGAAGTCACGGTTAAGCGCCGACTCGATTCGGGATGCGGCCTCTCGCGCTTCTCCTGCCAGTCGTTCTTCCCCCCGCCGGCTCGCGAGGTCGCCGAAGGCCCGTTTCGCTCCCACCGTGTAGCCTTGGACTTCGACGAGAGCGACAGGCGGATTAATTCCGAGATGGTCGTCGGAACCGTCCTTCCAACCCTGGTGGAAGAGGCCCCGCGGATTCTTTCGTTCGTACTCGACGTAGCCGTCGCCATCGGCATCCGCAAAGGTGGACATCCAGCGGTCCGCCGCCGCGAGGCTCGGCCAAAGGGCATCCAGGAGGCCTCTGTCTCCGGTTGCCTCCACATACTTCTGGGCGACAATGAGGAAGAGGGGGGTCGAATCGACGCTCCCGTAGTACGGAAACTTCCAGTCCGGCAACTCCGAACGGGATTCCCGATCAAAGCGGTGCTCATGGAGGATCTTCCCCGGCTGTTCTTCCGATCTGCGGTTCACGCGGCGCCCTTGGTACGACGCCAGGACGCGGAGAGTCGCAGCCG
>VBID01000140.1 GCA_005880615.1 Chloroflexota bacterium | reverse complement strand
TCTATTTGCTGGCTCAGCATTGGCGCCGTCTCCTGCAGGCGCGGGCCGCCCAGGACAAGGGGGTCAGCCTGTCGGCGCTGCAGGCGCGTGGCCTGGACCACCCCTTCGTGGTGGAGAAGGCGTACCGACAGGCGGAGGCCTACACCCTCCCGGACCTGGAACGCGGGTTCCACGATCTGCTGCGGATGGAGGAACTCATCAAGCTGGGCGAGCTCGACGCCCGGCTGGCCGTGGAAGGCTTCGTCCTGGAACGGACGCTGGCTTAGCCTTAGTCCATCCAACGGGCGGCGACATGAACTGGGTAACGCGGCTGGACGGTCTAAGCCTTGTCCTTGCCTCGACCCCGGCCCTTGGGCGCCTCTTTCTTTGGCGCCGCCTTTGCTTCGGGCTTGGGAGCCGTCTTGGCCAGCAGCCGCATCAGGCGGGACTTGCGCCGCGAAGCATTGTTGGCGTGCAGGACGCCTTTCTCAGCCGCCTTGTCCAGGGCGCTGATCGCCCGGCGCACCTCGTCGTTGGTGGGCAGCGCCTGCTCGCCCGTGAGCTTCCGCCCGCGTTGCACCAGGGTCTTCACCGACGACCGCATGGCGCGGTTGTGGGTGCGCTTGCGCAACGATGAGCGGACGCGCTTCTTCGCCGAACGGGTGTTGGCCATGCGACGGCTGATTATAGACGGTCACGCCAAAATCCCGAGGCGGCCTCTTTCAGTTCTCCCTCCCTTGCGGGGAGGGTTGGGGAGGGGGTCTCGATGAGCTTTCCACGGGAGACTGAATGGCGGAAGAATCGCGACTGACTCGTCAGTAGAATCGTCGGAGTGTCGAGCGGGCTGGCTGCGAGCGAGCGGCGGCGCATCGCCTCTGCCGCCACGCTCATCCTGGTCGCCTACGGCCTCAGCCGGGTGATGGGCTACGTCCGGGAAGTGGTCATCGCCCATACCTTTGGCACCAGTCACGTCCTGGACGACTATCGGGTGGCCTTCGGGGTGCCCGACCTGCTGTTCAACCTGCTGCTGGCGGGCGCCATCAGCTCGGCGTTCATCCCGGTCCTCTCCGAGAACCTGGCAACCGGTCAGCCCGAGCGGGCCCGGGAGATCGCCGGGCGCGTCCTGACGACGGCGGTCCTGATTCTCACCTTGGGCGCGGCGATTCTCTTCCTGGTGGCGCCTTCCTACGTTTCCCTGATCGCCTTTGGCTACAGCGCCCAGGACCACGCCCAGATCACCACCCTCACCCGCATCCTGTTGCTGCAGCCCATCTTCCTGGGGGCCGGCGGGCTGGTCATCGGCATCCTGACCGCCTACCAGCGCTTCTTCGCCCAGGCGCTGGCGCCCCTGTTCTACAACGGCGCCATCATCGTGGCGGCCGCCGTGTTCGCGCCCCACTTCGGCGTGGCCGCCCTGGCCTGGGGCGTGGTGGCCGGCGCCATCTTGCATGTGGGCGTCCAACTCCCGTCCCTCTGGAAGACGGGATGGCGGCCGCAGCCGTCGCTCGGTTGGCGTGATCCGGGCGTGCGCAAGGTGGGCCGCCTGATGTTCCCCATCGCCCTGGGGCTGGCCGCGGCGCAGGTGAATGTCTTTGTCGACACGGTGCTGGGCACGCAGCTGCCCCACGGTCGGGTGGCCGCCCTCCGCTACGCCGACACCATCGCCCAGGTCCCCCTGGGCACCTTCTCCCAGGCGCTGGCCTTCGTGCTCTTTCCGTTCCTGGCGCGGGATGCGGCCGTCGGCGCGCTGGAGAGCATCCGCCGCCGTGCGTCGCTCGCGCTTCGGCTGAACATCTTCACCCTGGTGCCGGCCTCCGTGGGGCTGGCGGTCCTCAGCCTGCCCATCGTGACGCTCCTCTTCCAGCACGGCGCGTTTAACCAGGAGTCGTCCCACCAGACCGCCCTGGCGTTGCTCTTCTTCAGCTTTGGCCTGACCGGGCAGGCGGCCACCGCCCTGCTGGTGCGGGTCTTTTATGCGCTGCAAGACGTGATGTCGCCGCTGCGGATCGCGGCCGTGGTGGTGGCGGTCAACCTGGCGGTCAACGTCATCCTGGTCCGCACGCCGCTGCAGCAGGGCGGGCTGGCGCTGGGGACCTCCATCGCGGCCAGTGTCAATGCCGTGCTGCTGGGATGGGTGCTGCGCCGGCGCCTGCACGGGCTGGACGGCCAGGCGATCGTGGCCACCACCGAGCGGGCCCTGCTGGGCGCGGGCCTCATGGCAGTAGTGGCCTGGGCCATCGGCCAGCTGGCCGTCCCCGGCCCGCCCAGATTCGATACCGGCCACGTGATCGCGGTCCTGGCCGCCATCGCGGCCGGCGCCGCGACCTATGCCGCGGTGCAGGCCTTCCTGGGCAGCGAGGAGCTCCCCATCCTGTGGTCTGCCCTCCGGCGCCGCCGATCGCGTCTGCCAGACTCTGAGGCAGCCTCGTGACCACGCTCATCCTGCCGGCCTACGCCAAGCTCAACCTCACCCTCGACGTGTTGAGCCGACGCCAGGATGGCTACCATGAGATCGCCTCCGTGCTGCAGACGGTCTCGCTGCACGACCTGCTGATCGCCGAGCCTGCCGCCAGCGCCTCGTTCGAAGCGACCGGTCCGCCCATGGCCGGCGAGAACCTGGTGCTCAAGGCCATCCGTCTGCTCGAACAGCGAGTGGGCCGGCCTCTGCCGCTGCGCCTCCGGTTGCACAAGCGGGTGCCGGTGGCGGCCGGGATGGGGGGTGGGAGCGCGGATGCGGCGGCCGTGCTGCAGGCGGCCACCCGGCTCTACGAGCTGAGTCTGACGGTCGACGATCTGCAGGAGATCGCCACCCAGGTCGGTCAGGACGTCCCCTTCCTGCTCCGCGGCGGAACGGCCCTGGCCACCGGCCTGGGTTCGACCATCGAGCCGATGCCGGCCCTGCCGCGCCGCTGGGCCTTCCTGGTCGTGGCGCCGCCGGTGGCCGTCTCCACCCAGGTGGTCTACGCGGCGGTCGACGGTCGCGCGCCCAGCCCCCAGCGGACGCCCGTCCTGGTCGCCGCCTTGCGAGGCGGCCGACTCGATGCGCCGTCCGGCTTTGGCAACGACCTGGAGTCGGCGACCCGGTCGCTGTATCCGGAGCTCGACCGCGCCATCATCCCGGTTTCGGCCGCCATTCCCGGCGTCACCATGACGGGCAGCGGCGGGGCGTTCTTCGCCGCCTTCGGATCGGTGGCTGCGGCGCGGGCGGCCGCCGAGAAGGTCCGCGCCATGGGGGCCCCGGTATGGGTGTGCCGGCCCGTCCCCGGCTGGAGCTGATGGCCGCCGACGGCCGCCTGGATCCGCGTGCTCTGGCGGCGCTGTGGGCCGGCAAGCTCACCGCGCGGGTGAGCCGCGGCCTTCGACTCGGTGGGGGGACCACGCTCCCCGGCGACGTGTCCCGCTTTATCGACCCGCACATCTTGCGCAAGCTGGCGGTGGGCTTCGAGCAGGGGACCATGGTCGTCACCGGGACCAACGGCAAGACCACCACGGCGGCCCTGTTGCGCCGCATCCTGGAGGTGGAGGGCCGCCAGGCGCTCGCCAATCAGGCGGGTGCCAACCTCATCTTCGGGGTGACCGCCGCGGTGGTGGATCGAGCCCGCTGGAATGGGCGCGTGCCGGCGTCGGTCGGCCTGTTCGAGATCGACGAGGCCAGCCTGCCGCTCCTGGTGGCGGACACGGCACCGGGCACCATCGTCGTCACCAACCTCTTTCGCGACCAGCTGGATCGCTACGGCGAGCTGGAGACGGCCGCGGGCCACATCCGGCGGGCGCTGCGCCAGGGGCCCGAGGGCGTCACCGCGGTGCTCAACGCCGATGACCCGATGGTGGCCTCCCTCGGCGACGATCTGCCCCGGGTGGTGTACGCGGGCATCGACGACCCGGCCCTGCTGCAGCCCGAGCTCCGTCACGGCGCCGACGCCCGCTTCTGTCCGCGCTGCGGCTCAGCTCTGGAGTTCTCGGGCGTCTACTTCGGCCACGTGGGTCATTACCGCTGCCCGCGGGGCGACTTCGCCCGGCCGCGGCCGACGGTGCGCGCCACCCGCGTCGCGTTCGAGGGCATCGATGCCATGCGCCTGACGGTCACCGATGGCCGCGCCTCGGTGGAGGTGAAGGCGCCGCTGTCGGGCCTGTACAACGCCTACAACGTGGTGCTGGCGATGGCCGCCGCCACCGCCGTGGGAATTCCGCTGCCCAAGGCGGCGGCCGCCCTCACCGATTTCACGCCGGCCTTCGGCCGCATGGAGCGGGTCGTCATCGATGGCCGGCCGGCGGTGCTGCTGCTGGCCAAGAATCCCACCGGCTTCAACGAGGTCCTGCGCACCGCGATCGCCTTCGGCGAGGGGCACACCTTCGTGCTGGCCCTCAACGACCGGATCGCCGATGGGCAGGATGTGTCCTGGATCTGGGACGTGGACTTCGAGCAGCTGCGAGATGTGGCCGACCACATCGTGGTCACCGGTGACCGAGCCGCCGACCTGCGGGTGCGGCTCAAGTACGCCGAGGTGCCGGCCGACCGGGTGGAGGTCATCGACAGCTGGCGCGAGGCATTGCACGAGGGGGCCGCCCTCACGCCGCCGGATCAGACGCTCTTTGTGCTGCCCACCTACACCGCCATGCTGGAACTGCGGTCGGTGTTGACCAAGGAAGGGGTGCTGCAGCCCTACTGGTCGCGGTGATCTCCCTCCCCCTTGCGGGGAGGGTAGGGGAGGGGGTCTCGAGAGCTTCACCTGAAGGGGGCCCGCTGGGAGGCCAGCCGAGACACGGTGACCAGCGCTCGCCAGATCTCATCGCGGGAGACCTTGGACGCGCCGGCCACCCGGTCGGTGAAGGTGATCGGCACTTCGACCACCCGCAGTCCGGCGCGCTCGCAGCGAGTCAGCAGCTCGATCAACGCCGAGTAGCCTGACGATCGAAGCGGCTCGGAGAGCAGGAACTTGATCGTCCCCTCCGCGTAACAGCGAAAGCCGCCCGTGCAGTCGTGCGCGTGCAGCCGGAGCACGGTGCGCGCGAATGTATTCGCGGCTGAGCTGAGGAAGACGCGGCGAAGCGGCCAGCCCTCGATCTTTCCTTGTGGCACGTAGCGCGATCCGATGGCCAGGTCGGCGCCGCCGTCGACGGCGGCCAGTAGCGCCGGCAGCCGGTCGGGTGGATGCGAGAAGTCCGCATCCATGGTGAAGGCCCGGTCAAATTCATGCTCCACGGCGTACGCGAAGCCGGCCATGTAAGCCGTTCCCAGTCCCAGCTTGCCGGGCCGGCTGAGTAGAAAGACGCGGGAATCGGTGGCCGCAACCTGGCGGACCAGGTCTCCCGTCCCGTCGGGCGAGCCGTCGTCGATCACCAGCACGCCGGCCTGCGGGAGCGCGCGCCGAACGGCGGCGATCAACCGCACGACGTTCTCCGCCTCGTTGTAGGTGGGCAGGCACACCAGCGGGGTGGACATGCAGTGCCCGTACTATAGGAACATGCCGTCACCCAGACGCCTGCGTATCGCGCACCTGTATGCCGACGAGATGAATATCTACGGCGACCGCGGCAACCTCCTCACCCTGCGCAAGCGCGCCGAGTGGCGCGGCATTGCGGTCGACGTGACCGCCATCGGCCGGGACTCGGCGCCCGAGCTCGACGCGTTCGACCTGCTGTTCTGGGGCGGCGGCCAGGACCGAGACCAGCAGTTGGTGTTCGCCGACCTGACCGTCAACAAGGCGGAGGGCATTCGCGCCGCGGTGGCTCGCGGGGCCGTGGTGCTGGCGGTGTGCGGCGGCTATCAGCTGCTGGGCAATTACTACGTGACCGCGGACGGACAGAAGTTGCCCGGCCTAGGGTTGCTGGACACCTACACGGTGCCCGGCCCCCGGCGCAACATCGGCAATGTCCTGATCGACGCCGGCCGGCTGGGGATCACCCCACCGACGTTGGTTGGGTTCGAGAACCACAGCGGCAAGACCTACCTCGGCCCTGGGTTGCAGCCGCTCGGCCGGGTGATCCGGGGTACCGGGAACAACGGCGAGGACGGCACGGAAGGGGTGGCGGCCGGCAATGTCTTCGGCACCTACCTCCACGGATCGCTGTTGCCCAAGAACCCGCAGCTGGCAGATCTCCTGCTGGCGCGGGCCCTCGGGGAGACCCTTGCGCCGCTGGATAGCACCGTCGAGCTGGCCGCCCACGCCATGGTGGCCGCCCGCGTGCTTCGTTAGCGATTTCTCCCTACCCCCTTGCGGGGAGGGCCGGGGCGGGGGTCTCGAGGCGAACGCTCTAGCGGCCCACCGCCTGCTCGTAGACCGCGATTGTCTCCGCCGCCGCTTTGTGCCAGCTGAAGAGGCCCGCGCGGACGATGCCCAGCTCGGGCCGGCGGTCGCCCGCAGGCGGCGTCAGCGCGGTCAGCATGCCCTGGGTGAAGGAGCCGGCATCGGTCGGGTCGCAGTAGATGGGAACGTCGCCGGCCATTTCCCGAAGCACGGGCAGGTCGCTGCAGACGACTCGTGTGCCGCAGGCCATGGCCTCGATCACAGGGAGGCCGAAACCCTCCGCGCGCGATGGCAGCACGACGGCGGCAGCTCCTCGATAGAGGTCCGCAATGGCGTCATCCGGCAGCCGGCCCGGGAACACCACCGACCCCGCCGGCAGGGTGGCCGCCGCGGCCGCCACCTCCGGATGACGCGGGTCATGCCCCGCGATCACGAGCTGCGCCTGGACCCGCTGCCGCAGCACCAGGCCAAAGGCCTCGATGAGTAAGGGCAGGTTCTTGTAGGCCTTCCATTGCCCTAAAGACAGCAGGTAGGGCGGCCTGATCCGGAAGTGCTCCTGCCAGGTGGCCTCCGCCTTCCGATCGCGCTCCGGCCCAAACCGCGGATCAGCCGCTTCGGCGATGGGGTGGACGCGTCCCTCCGCGTCCGGGAAGCGGCTGAGTAACTCCTGGGCTGTGGCCTGGGAGGGGGTGATGATAGCCGCTGCCCGCCGCACGGCGTTGGTCATCAGCACCTGGTTGACCAGGCGGGGGAGGCCGCCGGAATGGATCTCCGGGAATTGGAAGGAGAACAGGTCGTGGATGGTGACCACGAAGCGGCCGCGGTAGGCAACCGGGAGGTTGTAGTGCGGAAAATGCACCAGCTGGAACTGACGGCGGGCGAGCTGGGCCAGCAGCGCGGTTTGCTCCTGCAGCCGGTAGGGCGCGGCGCCCGCGACCACGATCGTGGGGGCGGACCCCAGCTCGGCCCGCACGGGCGCTCGGTCCTTGGGTGTGGCCAGCACGGTGAGGTGCTCCCCCAGGGTCTCCGCCAGCGGCGGCAGTAGCCCCCGGATGTACCGCCCTATGCCCAGCCCGCCAATCAGGCGCGCGTCGAAGCCGACCCGCTCGAGGATTCGCACCTCCCTCAGGGATTTGTGCGGATTATGGCCCGTTTCAGGCGATAATTTCGATGCTTTCTCATGGCGGGACCGAACGGAGAGACGCGTTATATCGAGGTGCAGCCTGTCCCGTCGCCCGGCCAGCCGACCGACTATTCGGACGTGATCCGGGACAGCCGCGCCGGCGTGCTCACCAGCGGCGAACGGATCAGCCTGATCGGGCGCTGGGTGGTCCTCCTGGCCGCACTCATCCTGAACCACTTCGGCAACCGCAATTCCCCGGCCTCGGTGCTGTTTGTCGACGCCGCCCTGGCCGGCTGGGCCGTGGTCAATGCGGCGGTTTCAGTGGTCCTGCTGCGCGGCTACCGCCCCGGCCGTTGGTTCGGGCTGATCACCACCGCCATCGATCTGCTGGTGGCCACCAGCATCCTGTACGTCACCGGTGGCTACAGCGCGCCCACCGATTTCTCGCTGGTCTTCTACCTCCTGATCATCGCCTCGGGCGTTCGGTTCGGGCTGCCGGGTGCGGTGGCGGCGGCGGTGGTCGTGTCCCTCCTGTACATCGTGGTGGGCGGCTTTACCGGGTCCGCGCTGACCCCGCCCTCCGGGTTCGTCCTGGGTCGCATTTTCCTGTTTCTGTTCGTGGCCGTGGTGGCCGGGTTGCTGGTTCGCGACCTGACCAGCCGCCTCGACCGGGCCCTGCACGCCGCCATCGAGCGAGCCGGACAGCTGGACGAGACCCGCCGCCGGGAGGCCCTGGAGAAGGAGCGCGCCCAGCGATTGGAAGAGATCGACCGGGTGCGGTCGGAGTTCGTCTCGATGGTCACCCATGAGCTGCAGACCCCGATCGCCAGCATCAAAACGCAGGCCGATACCCTGCTCCATCAACAGCACCGCCTCGACCAGCCCACCCGGGAGGCGCTGATCGAAGGCATCCATCGCAGCGCTGCGGCGCTGGGCGCCCTGATCGAGGACTTCACCTCCGTCAACCGCATCGATACCGAGCACTTCACCTATCGCTTCGAGTTGCTGGACCTCAGTCAATTCGTGCGGGAGGTCGTGGAGTCGTTTCCGATGGACGCGCAGAAGCATCCCCTGCGAGTCCGGATCGAGCCCGGCCTGCAGGTGCGCGCCGACCGCAAGCGCCTGCAGCAGGTGGTCATGAACCTGCTCAGCAACGCGGTCAAGTACTCGCCTCGGGGCGGCGGCGTCGCCGTGATGGCCTTCCTCGATCGCGAGAACCGGGTCAAGGTCTCGGTTCACGACGAGGGCCTGGGGATGCGGGAAGAGGACATCCCCCGCCTGTTCGAGAAGTTCAGCCGGCTCTTCGACAAGCGGTCCCTGAGTATTTCCGGCACCGGGCTGGGCCTCTATATCACTCGCGAGATCGTGCGCGCCCACGGCGGGGAGATGCTGGTGGAGAGCGTATGGGGCAAGGGCTCGACCTTCTCCTTCGTTCTACCTGTGGCGGCATCGTCGGAGGTCGCGAGCACCAAGACGACCACCGCCTGAGAGACATATGGTGGAACCGATCCGGGTCGTGTTGGTGGATGACCACGCCGTCTTCTGCGATGCCCTGACCACGGTCTTGAACCTGGAGCCCGACCTGCGCGTGGTCGGCCGGGGTGGCTCGGTCAAGGAGGCGCTGGAACAGGTCCGCCTGCACCAGCCGGACGTGCTCCTCCTGGATGTGCACCTCCCGGATGGCTCCGGCATCGATGCGGTCCAGGCCATCAAGCGCGACTTCCCCAAGACCCAGGTCGTGCTGCTGACCAGCGACGAAGAAGAGAGCGTGCTGCGCGACGCGATCGCCTCGGGCGTGACCGGCTACATGAGCAAACATGAGGCCACCCCGCAGGTGCTCCAGGCGGTTCGGGGCGCCGCCCGGGGCGAGGCGTTGATCGCCCCCTACATGCTCAACCGCTTGCTGGAAGGCATGGCCCGGCCCGCGGCCCTGGCGGCCAGCACGCCGTTAACCCCACGCGAGCTGGCCGTGCTCAACGAGCTGGCCCTCGGCCACGACAACCTGAAGGCGGCCGAACGCTTGGGGATGTCACCCAACACCGTCCGGACGCACGTGCAGAACATCCTGAGCAAGCTCAAGGTGCACTCGAAGCTGGAGGCCGTTACCAAGGCCATCCGTGAGGGCTGGATCACGGTCCCCCTCCAACCCGCCGCCTGACCGGATCTACGTAAGGTCGTCTAATCCTGCGGCCGTAGGCGTTGCGCTGGCCAGCGTACCCACGAGGACTCTTCAGCCGATCTCACGGCCGAGGACGCCAGCTAGCATGGGTTCGTGAAGACGATCAACCGGACCGCGAGCGCCACTGGCAGGCTGTGGCTGCGCGCCCGGCACGGCCACAGCGGTCAGGCCTACACCGAATACGGCATGCTCCTGGTCTTCATCGGGATCGCCCTGATCACCTCGCTCACCTTTATGGGCGGCACCGTGCACAACCTTTTCCAAAACGTGAGCGTGCACATCCAGCACTAAGCCCCCACGGTGTTCCACGCGGACCGGCGTGCCTCTCCGCCGGTCCGCTGTTATTCCGGCCCGCTTCTATACTGGGGGCGGCCTGCCGGTGGGGCGTGGCCAAGTGGTAAGGCAGCGGACTTTGGATCCGCCACCGTAGGTTCGAATCCTACCGCCCCAGCCAAATTTGTGAATTTGAATCGGCGACCTTCGCTATCATGTTTTCGCCCGGTGGCGGTACTTTTGACGGCAACCGTGAGTGCGTCCAGGAGCATGGAGACTTCTGGTGGATGAAGGAGGTGATGCCGCAGCACCGAAGCGACCGTGCGCAGGGAGGTGGTGTGAAAGTCCGCTGACGACCAGCCTGGGGTGGGTCAGAATTCGTGATTCGAATGGCCCAGATTCCGTGATCCTCCATAGACGGACCGTTGCCGCCCTACAACCTGCTAGCGTCGATAGGTGCCCGCGTCTCTGCCTCCGGCCTCACCTGGCCAGCCATCGGCTGCGGCACGCACCGTTCTCCAGGAAGTCTTCGGCCTGCCTGAGTTCCGGCCCGGGCAAGACGAGGTCGTTGCCGCGGCCGAGTCGGGTGCCGATGTCCTTTTCGTCGCCCCTACCGGGTCGGGAAAGAGCATTGCCTACTGGGTGCCCGGCATCGTCGAGGGCGGTCTGACGATCGTGGTTTCGCCGCTGATCGCCCTTATGGTCGACCAGGTGGCGCGGCTGACCCAGCTGGGCGTGCCCTCGGCCTGCGTCCACAGCCAGATGACGGCCGAGGAACGTCGCGAGGCGATGACCCGGGCGTCAGCCGGCGAGCTGTTCTTCCTGTACCTGGCGCCGGAGCGGATCGGCGCGAGCGGCTTTCTCGATGCTCTGGGGCGGCTGAAGGTGTCGCGTTTTGTCATCGACGAGGCCCACTGCATCTCCAGCTGGGGACACGACTTTCGCCCCGACTACCGCCGTCTCGGCGACGCCATCGCCGCTTGCGGCAAGCCGCCGGTCGGTGCTTTCACGGCGACCGCGACGCCTCGGGTGCGTTTCGACATCATCGCCAGCCTGGGCCTCCGCGAGCCGGTGAGGAAGGTCACCGGCTTCGTCCGCGAGAACCTCATGATGTCGGTGGTGCGCTGCCGCGCCAAGGCGGACAAGCGTGACAGTCTGCTGGCGCGCATCCGTCCCGGCGACGGCCGGTCGCTGATCTACTGCGGCGCCCGGAAGACCGCGATGGAGGTCTCGGCTGTCCTCTCGGATGCGGGCATCGCCACGGCCTCGTACCACGGCGCGCTGGATGGCGATGAGCGGCAGGATGTCTACGAGGAGTTCGCCGCCGGCCGCCTCAAGGTCATCGTCGCCACCTCGGCGTTCGGCATGGGTGTCGACTTCCCCGACATCCGCCAGGTGATCCACTACGACTTCCCGGGCAGCCTCGAGGAGTACTACCAGCAGGCGGGCCGCGCCGGCCGCGACGGCCAGCTCTCGGAATGCATCCTGCTGTACAGCGCCCAGGATCGCCAGCTGCAGGAGTTCTTCATCGAGCAGGCATACCCCGATCGCGACACCGTGCGCGCCGTCTACCGGGAGATGCTTCGCGATGGCAGCGGCTGGATCCGCAACTGGCAGTCGCGGCTGCCCGCGATCGATGGTGGCGCCATCCGCGCCGCCGTTGCTTTGCTCGAGCGCATCGGCGTAGTTGAGCCGGGCGGCGGCATCCGCAAGCTGACCGGCGCGCCGGTCGACTTCGAAGAGCAGGCGCAGCTCAAGGAACATGCCTATGCGCGCGTCAACCAGGTCATGGATTACGCCCGTTCGCGCGGCTGTCGCCACGCCCGGATCGCGGACTATTTCGGCGAGGAGGGGGTACCGCGGACCTGCAGCTCCTGTGACAACTGTCTCGACCCGCGGAGCATCGAGACGCTCACCGTCGCACCGGCGGACGTGGAAGCCGCGGTCGCATGTGTCGCCCGCTTCGAGGGGCACCTGGGCGGGGCGCGCATCGCCTTGATCCTGCGCGGACAGCTCGATGCCTGGGCGACGTCGAAGCCCTGGGTCCAGGCCCTCGCCTTTTTCGGGGCGCTGAGGGACTGGGACGTGGAGCGCATCCGGGACCTGGTCTCCACGCTGGTGGAGCTGGGCCTGATCGTCCGCGGGCACGGCGAGAAGCCGACGATGTCGGTCACGCAGACCGGCCTGGCCCTGCTAGCCGGGGAGCAATCGCTGACGGTCGAGCTCGAGGTCGGGCCATCTCGACCCGCCCCCAAGCGGAGCCGCTTGTCGAAGGGCCTCACCGCCGGCGACCTCACCGATGAGGCGTTGGTGCGCTTCGATGCCCTCCGTCAGTGGCGCCTCGATACCGCCAGGCGGGCTCAGATGCCGCCGTACGTGATCTTCCACGACAAGACCCTGGCCGAGATCGCGCGGACCCGACCGGTGTCGATCGCGGAACTCGCCGCGGTTCCCGGCGTCGGTCCCGCCAAGCTGGAGCGCTACGGCGCCGCCGTGCTGGCGGCCATAAGGGAAGGCTGAGGCCTCAGCCCGCGGAGGCGTCGTTCGACGCGATGAAGAGGGGCAATAAGCCATCCGCATCTCAGGCTGCCCTCCCGGAGACGTGGTGGAGACCTCCTGCTCAGGGAGTTCGCGGCTTACTACAACCGCGGTCGCCCCCACCGTAGTCTGGATCTGCATCCGCCGCGACCGCGTTCGCTCGGCTCCACCGGACCGATCGTCTCCAGGCCAATCCTTGGAGGTCTCCATCACGTCTACTCGAGAGCCGCGTGAACTCACACCGAGTTTTGCCCTCCCACAGCACCACCTGATCTCGAGATCGACGAAAGCTCCAGTTCACTGAACACTCGAGCTGTGGTCGGTGCCTCCTTGACAAAGCCAATCTGCATATGTTTAATCAGCGAATAAAGTAATGGCGCTCCAGAAGGCCAATCGCGATCTGATGCGGGACCTGAATACGAGCCTGGTGGTCAACCTGGTGAAGGGCGGCGGTCCCATCTCGCGGGCCGAGCTGGCGCGCCAGAGCAAGCTGAGCCCAGCCACGATAACGGGCATCGTCGCTCGGCTCGTGCGGTTGGGGGTGTTGTCGGAGCTGGCCATCGGCCCCTCGAAGCTGGGTCGGCCGCCTGTCCTGTTGCGCCTCAACGAGCGCGCCGGGTACGTGATCGGCATCAAGCTCAAGGAGCACGGCCTCACCACCGTGGTCACCAACCTCGCCGCCGAGGTGGTTCACTCAGCCGAGTCCGACACCCATCTGATTGGCGATCCTCAGGCCGCCCTGGTGGCGATCGAAGACGCCGTCCGGCACTCGCTTACGGAATCTGGCGTCAAGCGGAAGATGGTGCTCGGCATCGGGATAGGCCTGGCGGGGGTCATCGATGCCGGCCAGGGGGTATGCCGCTATTCGCACATCCTCCACTGGCAGGACGTCGCCCTGAGCGAGCCGCTGCGCCGGAAGCTGCAGATTCCCGTTTGGGTCGACAACGATGTCAACACTCTGGCCGTGGCGGAGAAGTGGTTTGGCGCGGGGATCGGGCTGAAGCACTTCCTAACCGTCACGGTCGGCCGCGGGATTGGGCTTGGCATCGTCCTCAATGGCGAGATCTACCGTGGCGCCATCGGAGGCGCCGGCGAGTTCGGCCACATCGTCGTCGCACCGGACGGCCCGTCCTGTCAGTGCGGGCGCTCGGGCTGCCTCGAAGCGCTGGTTAGTGAGCCGGTGCTGGTGAACCGCATCTCCGCCGCTCTGGGACGGCAGGTTTCCGCCGACGAGATGCTCGAGCTCGCGGGGTCAGGGCATGCAGTCGTCACGGCCGTCCTGGCTGAAGCGGGTCAGCAACTGGGGCTGGCCCTGGCGAACCTGGTCACCCTTCTGAATCCGGAGCGGCTGATCGTGAGTGGGGAGGGGACCCGGCTGGGCCCAGCCATGTTCGACACCATGCAGGAGCGCATCCGGTCGATGACGTTCGACGGACTCGCCGCCCAGATGGACATCGTCATCCAGCCCTGGGGCGACCGGGCCTGGGCGATCGGCGCCGCCACCCTCGTGCTCCGGGAGCTGTTCAGCCTGCCGGTGGCTGGTGAGCCCCACGGCCTCGCTCTGATCGCTGAGGCCTGAATGGTTGGCCAATCGGCCGGGAGACGGGCCCTAACGGCCACCGCGTTCCTAGCGCCAAGCCTGACCCCCTTGCTGCTCTTCACGCTCGGCCCGATGGCCGCGTCTCTGGTCATCAGCCTGCTCCGCTGGGACCTCCTGCGGCCGCCGCAGTGGAAAGGGCTGGGGAACTACGCCGTGCTCGTGGCGGATCCAGATTTTCACGCCGCGGTGGGGCATACGGTGTTCTTCATCCTGGGCTATCTTCCGCTGGCCTTCATTGGGGGCCTGGCCATTGCCCTGGCCCTGAACCAAAAGCTTGGTGGCCTCTCAATCTTCCGCACCATCTACTTCCTTCCGGTAGTCACCAGCTGGGTGGTGGTGGCCTTCATGTGGAAGTGGCTGCTCAATCCATCGTCCGGCATCGTCAACTACGCCTTGACTCTGGTCGGGATTCATGGGCCTGGGTGGTGGACCGACCCCGCCTGGTCGATGCCCTCCGTGATCCTGGCCTCTGCCTGGAAGGACCTGGGCTTCGTCATGGTCATCCTCCTCGCCGGACTCCAGGCCATCCCGGATGACTACTACGAGGCCGCGGCCGTTGACGGCGCCGGCCGCTGGGCCCGGTTCTGGCACATTACGCTGCCCCTGCTCTCACCAGCCAGCTTCTTCGTGGTCGTGATCAGTCTGATCAACAGCTTTCAGGTGTTCGACCAGATCTGGGTCATGACCGGGGGTGGGCCCGTCGACTCCACCAGCGTGATCGTTCTCCAGATCGTCCAGAACGCCTTCAGCTACGGCCGGGTGGGGTACGCCTCGGCCATGAGCTGGGTGCTGTTTGCGGCCATTCTGGTGATCACTCTGGTCCAGCTGCAACTGCAGCGGCGGTGGGTGACCTATGCCTAGCGGTGTGCAGGTCCTGCCGCTGAGCAGCGCCGAGCGAGTTTTCGGTGAACTCGGCCAGCCGATTGAGCGCGTGCCCGTGCAGGTGACGGTCGGCCTGCGTCGGCGCGGCTTCCGGAGGCCAGCGTTCAGTCGTGCGCTCATTTACGGCGCGCTACTGGCCGGCAGCGTCATCATGCTCTTCCCCTTCCTCTGGATGCTGGGGACGTCGCTGAAGGTGGATCGAGAGTTATTCGTAACGCCACCGCAGCTGCTCCCGGCACCATTTGCGCCTGAGAACTACCGAATTGTCCTGGACACATTTCCCATCGGGCGGTTCCTGCTCAATAGCGTGGTCGTGGCTGTGGCGTCGACCGCGCTGCAACTCACCACCAGCGCCATGGCCGCGTATGCCTTTGCCCGCCTGCGGTTTCGCGGCCGGGACGCCCTGTTCCTCGTCTACCTCGCCACCCTGATGATCCCATTCCAGGTCACCATCGTGCCGCTGTTCGTTGAGATGCGGGTCCTCGGGTTCGTCAACACCTATCCGGGTCTGATCCTGCCGACGGTCGCGTCGGCGTTCGGAACGTTCCTCCTTCGCCAGGCCTTCCTCAGCCTCCCCCATGAGCTGGAGGAGGCTGCCTTCATCGACGGCGCGAGCCACTGGACAGTCTTCTCGCGAATCGTGATCCCGCTCTCGAGACCGGCGCTGGCGACCTTCGGCATCTTCGCCTTCATGGCGAGCTGGAACAGCTTCCTCTGGCCGCTGGTGGTGGTCAGCTCCCAGGACCTGATGACCCTCCCGGTCGGCCTGGCCAACCTGCATGGGCGATACACCACGGCCTGGAACCTGGTCATGGCCGGCGCCACCATCAGCGTGATTCCCATCCTGGCCGTCTATATGGCGGCCCAAAAACAGGTCATTCGCAGCGTCGCCCTGTCAGGAATCAAGGGATGACGGGCTTCGCAGTTCGGAGGAGGTGACGAAGGGGGAGGAGACAGGCTCGCCAGGGACGACCACACGATCAACCGGCGGAATAGAGGAGGTTCACGGTCATGAGACGTTTCTTCCGGATCGCGACGGCGGCGCTGGCGGCGTCATTTGCCATGAGCGCCTGCGGTCAGGCCACGACCACGGTCACGCCCGGGCCGGTCAAGCTCACCTACTTCACGTTTTCGGCCGCGCCCGACCACCTGAACGATCTCAACACGATCATCGCGGCGTTCCATCAGAAATATCCGAACATCACCATCGATGTACAGACCGCCTCGTTCAACGACTATTTCACGAAGCTGCAGACGGCCATTGCTGGCGGAACCGCGCCCGACACGTTCGAGCTGAACTACGAGAACTTCGTCAGCTACTCGAGCGCGGGGTCATTGCTCAACCTGTCGGGGCAAGCCAGCAAGGATAGCGGGTTCCAGGCCTCCGTGTATTATCCGCGAGCCTATTCCGTCTTCCAGGCGAATAGCAAGCAATATGGGCTTCCGGAGACGTTCTCCGACGTGTTGCTGTTCTACAACAAGGATCTGTTTGACGCCGGCGGGGTGAGCTATCCCTCGCCGGACTGGACCTGGCCGGACGAGCTGACCGCCGCGCAGAAGCTAACCAACACGTCCAAAGGGGTCTGGGGCGACTTCCAGCCCATCCAGTTCTTCGAGTTCTACAAGGTGCTGGCCCAGGACGGCGGCCAGTTCCTCAGCGCCGATAAGAAACACGCCACCTTCAACGACGCGGCCGGCGTGGACGCGGCCACCTGGCTGGTGTCCAAGGTGGGCAAGGTGATGCCGACCGACGCCCAGCTGGGGAGCCAGAACGACGAGGCGCTCTTCAAGGCCGGAAAACTGGCCATGTGGCATGCCGGCATCTGGGAGTTCGCGTCGATGAAGAGCGCCCCCTTCAAGTGGGACATTCAGCTTGAGCCGGGCAAGGTCACCAAGGCCCACCACTTCTTCTCCAACGCCGTGGTGGCGTCCTCCAAGACCGCCCACCCAACTGAGGCCTGGCAATGGCTCCGGTTCTTGACGTCGTCGTCGAACGCGGTCAAGGTCCGCCTTGACTCCAGCTGGGAGCTCCCGGCCGTGGCCGACCAGTCGCTGTTCAGTTCCTACCTATCACAGACTCCACCAGCGAACCGGGCCGCGGTCTTCAAGGCGCTCGACAACATCGTGGTCCCGCCCGTGATCGAGCAGGAGTCACAGCTGCAGGACATCGTCTCCAAGTCGCTGGCGAAGGCCAAGCTCGGCCAGGAGACCGTCAAGCAGGCGCTGGATGAAGCCGCCGGCAAGGTAGACGCGCTGTTGTAAACGGAAGGCGTGATGGTGGGCTGGTGGCGCTCGCCAGCCCACTGTCGCTTCTCCGTTGGAGCGGTAGGCCTCTAAGATCCGTGGAGAAGAGCTCTGGGATGACAGCGAGTAGCCAGCGAGACCGCCTGGAGGCCCTGGCCCGACACAGTGTCGCGGTAATCCAAGACAACCAGGCTCCCAGCGGTGCGTACATCGCCTCGCCCAACTTTGCCGTCTACCGATACAGCTGGCTTCGGGACGGCGCTTTCATCGCCGACGCCATGAGCCGAGCGGGACAGGCGGCCAGCGCGGAGGCGTTCTTTACCTGGTGTTCCCGGATTCTGGTCGCGCGGGCGTCCAGGATCGATTCGCTTATCGCGCGACACCGCTCCGGCCAGCCGATTGCCGAGGACGAATTCCTCCACGCCCGATACACCGTTGACGGCGAGGAGGTCCCGGACGAATGGTGGAACTTCCAGCTGGACGGGTACGGCACCTGGGTCTGGGCCCTGGGTGCCCACCTCCGCCGGACCCCAGGGTGCACCGTTGACCCATACCGGGACGGGGTCGTGCTCTCGACTAGGTACGTGATCGAGTTCTGGGCGGAGCCCAGTTACGACTGGTGGGAGGAGTATGTTGGCCACCGGCACACGTCAACTCTGGCTCCTCTGTACGCCGGGCTTCAGGAAGCTGCGCAGTGGGCTAGCTTGCCCACGGGCCTCCGGCGGCAGGCGGGCGAAGCCGCGGGCGAGATCCGTCGAACGGTCCTCTCGCAGGGCCGGCAGAACGGCCATCTGGTGAAGTGGCTGGGTGGCGATGCCGTGGATGCCAGCCTGATTGCGTGCGGCGTCCCGTTCGGGCTCGTCTCATCGAGTGACCCGTTGATGACGGCCACCGTCCGGGCGGTTGAATCCAGTCTGGCCCACGGTGGCGTGCATCGCTACCTGGAAGATACCTACTACGGGGGAGGGGAGTGGCTCCTCCTTTCCGCGCTGCTCGGATGGCACTATGCCAGCGTGGGACGCCTCGATGCGGCCCGCGCCCAGCTGGCGTGGATTCTTGAACATGCGACCCAGGACGGGGATCTCCCCGAGCAGGTCGCAGATCACCTGCTGGCGCCGGGTGCGCGTCAAAAATGGATCGACCGCTGGGGGCCCGTGGCCACCCCCCTGCTGTGGTCGCACGCCATGTTCCTGACACTGGCTCTGGAGCTCGGCGAGCTCACTCCCCCGATCACCCCGGCGAGGTGATCCGGCACCGACCGTTTGGACTCGGACATCCGTATCGGCTGGAACCCGACCAGCGGGTTCCCGCCATCCCCATTGCCGGGCAGCCCTTCGAGCTGCGGGCAACCACCGATCATGCTGTCCGAGCCGTTCACGTCGAACTGCAGCTGGCCGGGAAGCGAAGGCTCCTTGATGCGAGCCAAGCCGGTCCGGACTCGTCCTTCGCGACAGCAACGTCGCTAGACGGCCACCTAGCTGCGGCGGCTTCTGGCAAAGGCGCCAGCAGACGGCGTGGTATTCGGTGTTTCCGGCGCACTGGGACGACGAGGGCGGGCGGCTCGTCGTCAATTCACCCGCTGGGGACACCGGGCTTGCGGACCGTCTGATTCCCGGGAGCCTCGCATGGTTGATCGCGGAGGCCGGACCGCTTCGAGTTCGCTTTGCCGTTCGTCTGGAAGCCAAGGAACACGTGGTGGGGTTTGGGGAGCGATTCGATGCGCTCGATCAACGAGGGAGGCAGCTCGACGCCGTGGTCTTCGAGCAGTACAAACGGCAGGGGGCGCGCACCTACCTCCCGATGCCATTTGCCATCGTGACGGGCGATGAGGGATGGGGATTCCATGTGGTGACCTCGCGGCGGACGTGGTTTGACGTCGGCAAGACCAAGCCCGACCAGCTTTGGATTGAGGCGGCGCTCGATCCCGACGAACGGCACCCCGTATTTACCCTGGAACTCATTCGGGGCTCGCCGAGCGACGTGCTTCGTACGTTCCTCGAGCGCATCGGACCCCCTAAGCTCCCCCCGAGCTGGATCTTTCACCCCTGGATGAGTGCCAACGAGTGGAATACTCAGGCCCGGGTGATGGATGAAGTGGAGCGGAGTCGTCGGGAGCAGATCCCGGTCGCAGTTGTCGTCATTGAAGCCTGGAGCGACGAGTCGACGTTTGTCGCATTCAGGGACGCGCGGTACCGAGTTCATCCAGACGGCGCGCCACACCGGCTAGCCGATTTTCGGTTTCCGGCGGATGGCGCTTGGCCGGATCCGAGGGGAATGGTCGAGGAGTTGCACGACCGCGGCATCAAGGTGCTGCTCTGGCAAGTTCCTCTACTAAAGGCCCGGCCGGCGCCCAGCGGGCAGGCGCGTCGTGACCACGATGTGATGGTGAAGCGCGGCTACGCCGTGCGAGATACGAAGGGGCGCCCATATCGCAACCGCGGCTGGTGGTTCCCGGGCGCCCTGCTGCCCGACTTCACCTCGCCGGAGGCTCGGGAATGGTGGCTGGCCAAGCGCCGCTACCTGGTGGAGGAGGTCGGCATTGACGGCTTCAAGACGGACGGGGGTGAACACGCCTGGGGTGATGACCTCCGCTACGCTGATGGATCGCGCGGCGATGCGGGGAACAACCGTTATCCGGTGGCGTACGCCGCGGCGTACCACCAGCTGCTCGCGCAGGCGGGCTGCGACGGCATCACCTTCAGCCGGGCGGGCTTTACCGGGTCGGCATCGTATCCCTGTCACTGGGCCGGGGATGAGGACTCCACCTGGGAAGCGTTTCGGGCGTCGATCACGGCCGGGCTGACGGCTGGCGCCAGCGGGATCTTCTTCTGGGGCTGGGACCTGGCCGGCTTCTCGGGCGAGATCCCCAGCGCGGAGCTCTATCTGCGCGCGGCCGCCATGGCCTGCTTCTGTCCTATCATGCAGTACC
The DNA here is from genome assembly GCA_005880615.1 of Chloroflexota bacterium. GTDB lineage: Bacteria > Chloroflexota > Dormibacteria > CF-121 > CF-121 > CF-121. Next base: position 28,603 of record VBID01000140.1, on the reverse strand, counting down.
ACTCGGAGTACAACCATCACCGCCAGCCGTTGCGGGATCGGACGCCCTGGAATATCCAGCAGCGAACCGGCGACTCGCGGGTGCTGCCAGTCTATCGACGCTTTGCCCAACTCCGGGAGGCGCTCGTCCCCTATCTCATCGCGCAGGCGCGACTCGCGGTGGAAAGCCGCCGCCCGCTGATGCGAGCCCTGTGCTTCGAGGCGCCGCAAGATCCGGAGATCTGGAACTGGCCGTACGAGTACCTGCTTGGAGACGACTTGCTGGTGGCGCCCGTGGTGGAGCCAGGTGCCCAGACATGGCGTGTCTACTTGCCACGAGGCGACTGGGTCGACGCCTGGGCCGGCTCGGTGTATCAGGGACCGGTCACTCTTGAGCGTGACGTGCCGATCGAAGAGATCCCGGTATACGTGCGTGGAGCAAGCGCTGCCGAGCTTGGACCACTGTTCGGCAGGCAAGCACTCTGAAAGCGGTCGCGTGCGGGAACCGTATCGTGCGCCGTCCGACCATAAAGACGCCGTCGCGTCGCCTCCCGGTACCCGGCAGGGCCGCATGCCCGGCAAGTGAGGCTGGCTGCTATTCAAGACAACAAGTCTCGAAGCTAAGGCGGAACTTTGAGACCCGAGCCCAAAGAGCGCCGCTGAACTCTGGGTTAATGACCCTACCGATAACCACCGCCGCCACTACATCAGCGCCGGCCAGTTGAAGAGCAGAAGCTGCGCTCTGAAGGCCCTTCGACAAGCGCGCCGAGCGGCGACCAACGGAACTGCCTGCTCGCCCAGGAGCCAAGCGGTCGTCCCCCGGATCACGTGTCCCTCGGCCGCCAGCACGAAGAGTAGGCGCGTGCCCACGCTGATGACGCCACAGATGATCGCGGCCCTTCGCAGTTATCAACAGATCTGAGAGAGCCGGGACCCGCGAGTGGCCGGACCGGTCCCGGGCGGGTCCTGAAAACCTACAGGGCGGCGACGGCCTAGCGCTAGCGCATCGTCCGTTCCCTGTCCGCCGGGAGATTCCATGGTGGAGGCGCGATGAAGCGAGCGGCTTGGACCCGGGGTCAACCGGGCTGGGAGAGATCTTCCTTGCGCTCGGCTGGGCGGCAGGACAGAATGAGCGGAGCGCCGACGACGAGATGGCGGCGGCGTTCCCATGCCTGATAGGCACCGAGCTTCTTGTTTCGACGGCCTGCTGGCGATCGGTTACGCCGTGGTGAAGGATTGATATGAAGATCATCATCATCGTTCTAGCACTCGCGCTCGCAACCGGTTCCGGCGCTAACCCGCCACCGCCTTCGCCCCCCACAGCGCAGCACGGCCTTCTCGTGATGAGCGGCGCGGACGGGAAGCTGTTCACCGTCCGAGACGATGGCACCGGCAAGGTGGTGCTGCCTGGGTCCGGGTCCATGCCTTCGTGGACGCCCGACGGTAGGATCATCTCCGTCTCCAATCGAGGCAGTTCGCCCCAAATCTGGATCATGGATGCCGATGGCAGCAATCCGCAGCAAGTCGGAAACCTTCAACTGGCCATGAACAACCCAATCGCCAAGCCGCAGCTGGCGAAAAATGGCCTGATCGTGTTCTCTGACCAGCAGGGCGCGCCGACCCAGACCGCAGACAACCCCGGCCCGCAAAACGGCACCTATGTCATGCAACAGGACGGCTCCAGCCTCCAGCTGCTGTTCCAACATTGCACCGCGCCGGCGCTCGCCCTGTCAGGCCGATGGCTGACATGCACCAAGGAAATCGACGGTCACCGCGAAATCTGGCGGATCAACACCGACGGGACAGGGGTACGGCAACTCACCTTTACCGGCGATCCAGACTACCCGGACGGCAACGCGTCAAGTATCTCGCCGGATGAGAGTACGGTAGCGTTCTTCAGCGGCAAGGAATCCGATCTGGGCATGGGTGGTTTTACTCAATCCCCGCTAACGTGGGGACACCGCAACGTTGCGCTCACCCCGGCTGCCGGTGGGGCGCGCAAGATCATCACGGCCTGTACACCGGCAACGACGCCTGCGGGAATCCAATCTTTTCCTCGCGGCGCCTGCCTCGCGGCCGATAACCCCGCTTGGTCACCGGACGGAAAGTGGCTCATCTACGACCGCGGCAGCCCGAATGCCGGTGACAGTGGAACCTGGATGATCGGAGTTGACGGGCAGAATAACCATCGCCTCTGGCCCGACACACGCGGCGCGGGAAACGTGCCGATGAAATACCTCGCGCGATGAGGGGGCCACCAGGTTCTCGAGGGTGCCGCGGTGCGCGAACCGCCTGACCGAACTGGATTGATTTCTGCCGCCCTTCGGGCAGCCGCTTCCCTTGATGGGCTCACCATGAACTCGTCGATAACGCGCGTGTCAAGGAGGGGTGAAGCAATCATGACCGCAGCACAGTGGTCGGTCTCCTTAACCCCGATTGTCAGTCTGGGTCCTGCCCGCGGAAAAACTCGCCATTACGCTCGCGACCGATCGCCGCGTACCTGGTGACCTCGTTTCCGTCTGAGGTGAATCCGAAGTTGGGCTCCGTTGCCGTCCAGTTGATGGTCGCGTGGCATTCCCGGTAGCTGCCGGCGAAGCCGTTGACCAGATCCTTCACCTTGACCTCCGCGGTTAAGCCTCTCCACTCGATTTCCATCGTGACGATGGCGCCGACAGTGGGGACGGGAATGGTGTCCGGGATGGCGAAGTTCGTGACTCGCAGGGAGGCGGTGACCGCACCCAGGTCGAACTGCACGCTACTCCGTGGAACGTGGTCGGTCCAGAAAACGCCGTTCGGCGAGATACCAGGATTGAAGTCGTGAATGTGACCTGTGCCCACCGGGCCAGTCCAGAGATCGAGTCAGAAGACGGCGAAGGCGCCGCGGTGGACCTCACCGTCCACCCCGACGTAGTTCCCCACCAGGAATCGGTTATCGATGCTGAAGTTGAGGCCGGTTCCGTCGGCCGCCCTACCCGTACCGACGACATTGGCGATGCCGACGAAGCCGTCGAAGTTGTTGATGGTCGAAATCTCCTTCCCCCGGCCCGGGAAGAAGTGATGCCGGCTGTCGCCTCCCGGGATCGGAGTGGGGTCGACCAGGCTCTCGTCGTCCGCGAGTACGAGCGACGGCGTCAGCAGCTTCGAGCCCAGCGCCAGTCCTGCGGACGCCCCGACCGTGGCGCCCAGAAAGCCCCTGCGTGACAAGCGTGCGGCCAATGGATCGCGGCCCGCTTCATCGAGGACGTGTTTGCCGTTGTCGCTCATGGCTGTTTCCTCCCCGGAGCGTGGACCTCGAGCGCTCCAACTTCTCAGGGTGCCATCCCAACCTGAAGGGCGGTCCTCGGATTTCCTGAAGATTTCCTGAAGACGCGCCTTTAGAGATCTGAGAATCCTAGACGAGGGAGTGTGAGGTCTGTACAGGCAACGGTGAATGCCAGAACGCCGGCTCGGCAGGCGTACCTCGCGACGGGCCGCGCCAGCGGACTCGTGATCTGGGGTGTCGTCTTCATACGGGTGGCGTTCGGTGGGTGGCTCGTCTACCACGAGGCCTGGGAGAAGCTCACCACAACGCCGGATTCTTGCGAGGCCTGATTGCCGGCTGGGAGCGGCTCTTCGCGATTGCCCTGATCGTGGGGATCGGCCTGCGGTCTTGATCCCGTTTCAAATCTTCGCGAATCTCAACTACATGCTAGCCAAGACCTATGGATCGGGCAATGCCAATCTCGACCGGGTCACCATCATCATCCTGGTGACCATGTTCCTGATCAGCCCAGGCCGCTACTACGGCCTTGACGGGTTCCTCCGCCGGCGGTTCCCGCACCTCGCCTGGCTCTGACTCGCCGGGGCCCCGGCAGCAGCCGGCCTCCTGGCCCTTCTGCCAGGGGCCGACTCGTGCTATGACATGTCGGGGATGAGGCGATGGCAACCCGAGTCCTGCTGATCGACGACGACAACAAGATCGTCGGGCTCCTCGAGCGCGGGCTGGCCTTCGAGGGATTCGAGGTCATCACGGCTGCCGACGGCGAGGCCGGGCTGGAGGCAGCCCGCCTCAGCCGGCCGCACGTCGTGCTCCTCGACATCGCGATGCCGGGCCTGGATGGATTCGAGGTGTGCCGGCGGCTGCGCCTGGTCCATGACGTCCCAATCATCATGCTGACGGCTCGCGATGATGTAGTCGACAAGGTCACCGCCCTCAACCAGGGAGCCGACGACTACGTGGCCAAGCCGTTCGCCTTCGACGAGCTAGTCGCTCGCATGCGCGCCGTGATGCGCCGGCATCAGCAGGGCGACGAACCCGTCGTCTTCGGGGACCTGGTGGTGAATCCACAGACACACGAGGTGGTGCGACAGGGCCAACCGATCGACCTCACGGCACGCGAGTACGACCTGATGCTCTTTTTCGTGCGTCACCCGCGCCAGGTGGTCACCCGTGAGCAGCTCTTGCAACGGGCGTGGGGCTACGAGTCGTCGGTCGACACCAACGTGGTCGAAGTTCATGTCGGCCACCTGCGCCAGAAGCTGGAGGCGCAAGGCGGGCCCCGCCTGATCCACACCATCCGCGGCATCGGGTACGCCCTGCGGGCACCAGGCTGATGTATATCCGAACCCGCTTGACGATCTGGTTCGTTGCCATCATGGCGCTCGTGCTCGCGGTCCTCAGCTATGCGGTGTACCAGCTGACCCGAGATAGCCTCCTTCGCGAGGTCCAGCAGGACGTCCGGCAACGTGCGACCGTCATAGCCGCGTCGGCAGGCGGTGCTGCCGGGACGAGCCTGGTGACCTCAAACACCGATATGTTCAGCGCGCCGGACGTCTTCGTGCAGGTCGTCGACCCCAGGGGCCAGGTGCTCTCGGGTTCGAGCAACCTCAGCGGCAGAACGTTGCCCTTCGATCGCAGCGCAATTCAGTCAGATCGCGTGGAGGACGTCCGAGTCGGCGGGCGGCCCCTGGTCCTGTATGGCCGGCCCGTCGCGGCCAACGGCCAAACGATCGGCTACGTCCTGGTGGCGCGCTCGCCGGTGACTATCTACCGAGCGCTGGCGCGACTGCGGTCGATCCTCTACCCGGGGGCGGCGCTCGCGCTGCTCCTGGCAGGGGTCGCGGGGTGGTTGCTGGTCCGACAAGCCATGCGCCCGCTCGACCGGGTGGCACGGGTGGCGTCGGAGATCGCGGCCACCCGAGATCATGCGCGCCGCCTGGGCCATCGGGGACCGGCGGACGAAATCGGGCGGCTCGCCCTGACGATCGACGGGATGCTGGCCGCGCTGGAAGACGCACATCGTCAGTTACAGGAGCTCAACGCCAGCCAGCGCCAGTTCCTCGTCGACGTTTCCCATGAATTGCGGACACCGCTCACCATCATGCTGTCCTCGCTCGATCTGCTGGCCCGGGTTGGGAGGACCGATCCGGAGTTCCAGCCCAAGGCGCTCGCGGACATGCGGCTGGAGGCGAACCGGATGGCTCGGATGGTCAGCCAGCTGCTCATCATGGCGCGCTCCGATGCCGGCGCTACGGTGGCGTACCAACCGGTGCTGATTGCCGACAGCGTGGCGGACGCCTGCCGACAGCTGACCCCGGACGGCCGCCAGGTGTCGGTCGAGTGCAATGGTTTGGAGCGGCTTGGGGATGCGGTGGTCAACGGGAACCCCGATTATCTAAAGCAACTCTTTCTCATCCTGCTGGACAACGCCTACAAGTACACGCCCGCCGGTGGCCACGTGACCGTCAGTGGCACCCTGGACAAGGACCGGGTGACCGTCACCGTCGCGGACACGGGGATGGGGATCGCATCCGAAGACCTGCCCCATGTCTTCGACCGCTTCTATCGCGCGGAGAATGCGAAAGACAAGGAAGGGATGGGGCTCGGGCTTGCGATCGCGCGGCACATCGCGGCCCAGCACGGCGGCTCGATCGAGGTTGAGAGCGATGTGGGGATAGGGAGCCGCTTCACCGTCAGCCTTCCGGTGGCCGGCGGCGGGGCGGGGGGCGACGACCAGCTGGTGGCGGCGCCGGAGCCCGTGCGGCAGTCGGCAGGCAGCTAGCACCAGCGGCAGGGCGCCTGGCTCGTGGCACCGGTCTTTCCGGTCATGGTTACGAAAATCTGCACCAGTCGCCGATGGAACAAACCCCCCGATCTCACAGGTCGTAGGTTCGAATCCTACCGCCCCAGCCAGATTTCTTGACAACGGGGCGAAGGGCGGCAGAAGACGATCCAATTCGACGGGGCCGCCTCCAGAGGCAGGTTGCTACTCTGACGGATGCCCGAATTACTCCTCATTGTGCTTCGCACGTTCATCGCTGCCATTCGATCCCGCCGGGATCTGGCACTCGAGAACCTGGTCCTCCGGCATCAGCTCCAGGTCGCGTTGCGTACCAACCCGCATCCCCGCCTCCGGGCTCCGGATCGAGCCCTCTGGGTCTGGCTTCGCCACCTCTGGCCTCAGGGCTGGCGAGAGCACCTTCGGATCGTGCAGCCGGAGACGGTCCTGCGCTGGCACCGCAAGGGCTGGCGACTGTATTGGACGTGGAGGTCGCGAACCCGGCTCGGTCGACCGCGCCTCAGTGCCGAACTGAAGGCGCTCGTCGGCCGACTCTCGCGTGAGAATCCGCTCTGGGGGACCGAACGCATCCGTGGTGAGCTGCTGAAGCTGGGCATCGTGGTGAGCAACCGTTCCATCCGGCGATACCGATGGCGGCGGCTGGGGCCGGGCGACCACCAGCGTTGGCGAACCTTTCTCTCGAACCAGCTGCGCGGCATCTGGGCGGCCGACCTGTTCGTCGTCCAGACCGTGACCTTCCGGACCCTCTACGTCTTCTTCTGTATCCGCCACGAGCGGCGAGAGCTGCTCCACTTCAACGTCACCGCCAGTCCGACTGCCGCTTGGGTCTGGCACCAGTTCCTGGAGGCGACGCCCTGGGGCCGGCAGCCGAAGTACCTCATCCACGACCGGGACGCTGTCTATGGCGGTGACTTTGACCGTCAACTGGCGAGTCTGGGCATCTCTGGGGTGAGGACCCCGCCACTGGCACCGAACGCCAACGCCGTGGCCGAGCGGATCGTGCGGACGATTCGGACCGAATGCCTCGACCACCTGATCGTGATCGACGAGCGCCACCTGCAGGCCGTGCTAGCCGAGTTCGCGGATTACTACAATCGCGACCGACCGCATCGGAGCCTCGGGCTGCAGAGTCCGCTCTCCAGCAGCGTCCGAGCCGGTGGCCGAGTGGTGTCGCGCCCCATCTTGGGCGGCCTGCACCACGTCTACGCGCGGGCCGCTTGAATGCGGATGGAGTTTTGCCGTCCTTCGGGTGGATGGCACTGAGCTCGCGCGTCTCGTCGCGGATTTTGAGTGCGAGCTCCTGCGCCTCTCCGGCGAACCGGCGCACTGCTTCAACATCGCCCTCACGCAGACCAACGCGTGCAAGCGCCAATGCCGCATCGATCTGCAGCTCGGGTGCGGCGAACTCCTTTGCAAGCCCGAGCGCTTCGGAGGCGTAGCGCCGTGTCGCGTCGGTGTTGCCCTGCCGAAAGGCCAGCAGCGAAACGACCCGCCCGGACAAGTGTCGAACTCAAAATACAGATGATCAAGCGCTAGACGATTAGGTTGAATGCACTCGGGCCAGGCAACGCCACGGCCGCCGAACGGGCAGCCGGCAGTCGAGGCCACCGGCTGCGCCCATCAGCCCAACGCTAAATTCAGCTGCTGAGCTGGACCGCCAGGCCTGACACGCAAGCCGAATCCTTCTGGATGGTGAATCCCTTAGCGGCATTGAACCGGTCGGGAGGTTCCGGCAGGTCCGACGCGGCGACGTTGACCGCCATGGTATTGGCCTCGATCTTGATACCCGCCGTCGGCGTCGAGTCGATCGATGCTACGCAGAAGTCGTGCGGCGCAGTGGCCACGCCGGCCAGGGTGGCCGTATGGGCGTGCCACCCGACGGGATTCTGCAGCGAGTCCCTGCCGAGCACCGGGTGGATGGTCGCCACGAACACCTTCCCTGTGCTGAGGTCCGCCCACGCCAGCCCGACGACCAGATTGGAGTTTATGAAGTCGTCGGCCCGGATCGGGATGTTGCCGCCGGTCGTGACCGACAGCTTGGCGAGGTTTGGGTTCTGCAGCGTGGCGCTGAACGAAGTGACCGCAAGGTACGCCGGACCGGCGACGGCCGCCTGCGCACCCGGCAGGCCAAGCACCGCCAGGGCGAGTCCCACGGCGACGACGAGCTTCTTCATGGTGGTTTCCCTCCTCGTTCTCCGTCATCTGACTGTGTCGGCGGCGCCAATACCATGGGCCAGTCCGTAAGGTTCGGCGAACGATCGCCCAGGAGTCGGGAGACTAGGAGCGACCCGACCGCCTTGGATCTTCCCAGAGCGATCTGTCAGACGGTCTTGATGAGGCTCTTGATTTGCCGCTGGAACTCCGGGGTCACTGGAAGGTCCGGATGAGCCGCCTTGGCGTGAATCTGGACGTGCTGCATGAGCTCGTCCTCGGTCTCAACCTTGAACTGGCCGGGGCAATCCATCCCGGCATCCCGACAGGTGATTTGCTTTGCCATCGTCTCCTCCTTATTGAGCAGCGGTTCCCACGGCCGATGATGCGCGTCAGCTCATCGGGTGTCAAGGCCGGTTGAGACGGTAAGCGGCTCATTGGTGAGCGCCTACCGGATGACGTTGGGCGCGGCCCGGCCGTCATTCAAACGCATACGCGGGCCGAACGTAATTGAAGATGCGGGCGATGCGCGTCTTGAGCCCATGCGCCCGGTGATAGGCCATGGTGAAGGCCTCGGCCGCGCGTTTGGCTTCGTCGTAGACGCCGCGCGGGCCGGTCGGGTTGACGTTGCCCCAGTACGTTTCAGACTGGGGATGGACGAGCGGATCGCCGTAGACCTCGGAGGTTGAGGCGAGGAGGAAGACGGCGCCTTTCGCGCGCGCCAGGCCAAGCATGTTGTGGGTGCCAAGCGTGCCGACCTTCAACGTATGGATGGGGTGGCGCTCGTGATCAACGGGCGATGCCGGCGAGGCGAAGTGGACGACAGCATCGATCGCGCCGACGAGCTCGAGATGCTCGGAGACGTTGTGCTGGAGGAACCGGAACCGATCGTCTTGCCGCAGATCGGCGACGTTGGTGGGTACGCCGGTGACCAGGTTGTCGACACAGGTCACCTGCCAGCCGTCCTCGAGGAGTCGCTCGCAGAGGTGGGATCCCAGGAAGCCGGCGCCCCCGGTGACCACGGCATGGCCCGAAGACCGGCTCGTACGGTAGCAGGCCGGTGGGATGGCCTCAGCCAGCGGAGAAGGACGGGGCGGCGGGCAGGCCGCCCCTCCCCTGACAGGTCCGGCTAACCGCTGATTTCCACGTTGGTGAAGATATCGGTCGATCCACGGGGCAGGCCAGGGCTGTTCCGCCCATCGGTCCAGACCGGGTATCTGACCGCGTTCGACGCCGCGAAGCCCGTATAGTCGCCGATGAAGCAGCCGCAGGCAAAGAAGCTCGTGTCCGGGTTCCAGGCGGTGGTGCTGATGTCGGCGTTCGTCCAGCTGGCGCCGTCGTTCGGCGAAAATGCTTCGAACGTCTCGATCAGTTTGTTGCCCGGGTCGTTTCGGTTGTCGTACCAGATCGCGTGCAGGTTGCCGGCCTCGTCGACCGCCAGCCACGGCTCATACTGGTCGTTCGGCGCCGGCGCGCCCGTTACGGTGATGCTGATGAACCTGGCATGGCTCCAGTGCTTGCCGAAATCGCGTGACTGCTGGAATGAGATGTCCGCCCCCGAGACTGCTCGGTTCACATTGTTCTGGTAGACGAAGTCGAGTGTGCCGGTTGTCGGGTTGAAGGCGAGCGATGGCGAGAGGGGGGCGCGGAAGTGCTTGTTCGGCAGCAGGTCGTTGAGGTCCGGGTTGTCGACGAACTCGTTGCCCCGGTTGATCTGAACGGCCGTCCCAAACGTGCTTCCGCCGTCAACTGACCGATTGAAGAAGAGGGTGCGATCGAAGCCGGTGTTGCAGTCCTCGCTGGCATAGGCAATATCCAGGCCACCAGCCGTATCGACTACGGGCAGCGCCCACTGGTTCGCGCCCGGACCGACACCTTGATCCTGAGGCAGATCAGGGACCACCGCCGTGTGGCTCCAAACCGTCGTGGTCGGATCCGCCGTGGGCACATTGTCGGTGGAGGCGAGCTGCACCGGGCAGAAGTCGCTGAAGCCGCTGGGCAGCATGTGGAACTTGATGAACGTGAGGTAGAGACGGCCGAAGTGTGGGCTCGCCGGGTCGTTGTCGACTGCCAGCAGTTCCTTATCGAAGAAGACTGAGGCGTCCGCTGGACCGGTCGGCTGCAGGTTCGAGATCGCCACGGCCGCCTTATCCGACGGCGTCCAGGTGATGCCGTCGTCGACCGACTTCCAGACGTCGATCTCCGAGTCGGGGCGGTTGAAGAAGAAGCAAAGGGTGGAGACGAAGAAGGCCTGATCCCGCTGGCTAAAGACGACCGACGGGTCGCTCCCCACGCAGCGGTGACCGGTCGACGTGTCGGCGGCCTTGTGTAAGCTCGACCACGTCCGGCCGCCGTTGGCGGTCCTTCCGATGAAGAGCCCACCAGGGAAGTTGAAGTCGTTCGCCGAAGCAACCGCGATCATCGGGTGGTTCGGGTCGAACGCCACGGCCGTCTCGTCTAGCGGCAGGTCGGGGTTGGTCTCGTCGTTAATCTGAACGTTTCGGAGGCTGCCGCCCGACGCGCCACTAACCCCGCCGGTCAAGGCGGCCGCCGTCAGCTTCGCTCGGACGCCGTCAGAAATGCCGCCTGGGAAATGCTGCACGTGCGTGACCCACAACGGGGTCTCTGCCGCGGCGGGAATCACGGTCAGGCCCGATGCGGCCAGGGCGAGACCGAACGCGACGCTCAAGGCTCTCCTCATACGGTTGTCGGAGGGCAAAAGTCAGGCGCAATAGCGGAGATGGCCGAACGGCTATCCTTCGGCGGTGCTTGAGTTCCTTTCGTTAATCATCGGCACTACTCGCGCAGCCGTCCGCGGTCGGAACCAGCTGATCTTGGAGAATCTCCTGCTTCGCCAGCAGCTCCAGGTGGCGCTGCGACCGAGGCGCCACCTCTCGCTCCAGCCGCGTGATCGTCTCTTCTGGGTTTTGGTCTGGCGAATCCTTCCGGACTGGCGCCGCTACCTTCTATTTGTCCGGCCCGAGACAGTCATTCGCTGGCATCGGGGCGGCTGGCGGCGGTATTGGGCTTGGCGATCGCGAACCCGGCTCGGCCGGCCCCGACTATCGTCTGAAGTCCGTCTCCTCATCACGAGGATGGCCGGCGAGAATCCACTGTGGGGCACCGAGCGGATTCGAGGCGAGCTGCTTAAGCTCGGCCTGGTCGTGAGTGCCCGATCGATCCGGCGCTACCGGCGCCGGCAGCCAGCTCGTCCGCCAAGCCTGGCCTGGCGCACTTTCCTGCACAACGAGATCGCCGGGATCTGGGCCGTGGATCTGCTCGTCGTGCAAACCCTGACCTTCAAGACCCTATACGTACTCTTCTTCATCGAGCATGCCCGCCGCCACCTGGTCCACTTCAATGTCACCGAGCACCCAACGGTGGCCTGGGTCTGGCAGCAGCTCCTGAATGCCACACCGGACGGCAAGCAGCCGCGCTTTCTGGTTCATGACCGCGATGGGGTCTACGGCGTCGACTTCGATGCGCAGATGCGAAGGCTCGGGATTCGCGGCATCCGGACTCCCGTGATGGCGCCCAAGGCGAATGCCGTCGCCGAGCGCATGGTGGGGACCTTCCGGCGGGAGTGTCTCGACCACCTGATCGTGCTGAACGAGCCGCAACTGCGATCGGTCCTTAGCGAGTTCGTCGCTTACTACAACCGCGATCGGCCGCACCGGAGCCTGGCCTTGAGGACGCCGGAGGTTACGGGCCGTCGGCAAGCCGGCAGGCTCGTGTGCCGTCCGATCCTCGGCGGCCTCCACCATAGCTATGAATGGGCCGCGTAACTGGCGTGCCTTTTGCCGCCCCACAGCCCCAGAAAGCCAGGAGGATGCCACGGCCAACAGCTCTTTGTCGCATCACCAGCATGCTGCAAACGCCTTGTGGACATTCCAACTCATGAAGCCAGCATCTTTGTTCTTCTCACCCTTCTGCTGCTCGGGCTCAGCGCGTGGTGGCTTCGCCACCGGGTTCGTTAAGGACATCGCGGGCGCCATCGCGTTCCTAGCGTCGGACGGCGGAATTGGGTTGTCCGGTCAGGTGCTGGTCGCGATAGGGGGACGCTCGGAGTAGGTCGACCTGGTGAGCGTTCGGCGGTTGGTGGCGAGCAGGACCACGATCGCAGCGACTGCATAGAGAACGGCACCGGTGAACGGACTCAGATGAGCTGGGTCGTTTAACGGACCAGGGATGAAGCTCGAATCGATGTTATGGGCTGCGTGTGCGATCATGACCGCTGGCAGGCTGCCGTGCGTGCTGTTGTAGATCCAGGCGTAGATGACGGCGGTGCTGATGAGGCGGATGTAGGTCTGAACCACGTCGGATGGGAGGAACAATTTCGCGCCGCCGGGAACAACGAGCGGCCACAGGTGCCAGGTCGACCACAGAGTTCCAACAATGAGCGCGGCCCAGAGCGCCCCCATGCGCCGCTGCAAGCGGGGCTGAGCGAAGCCGCGCCAACCGAACTCCTCTCCGAGCGGCGGTACAAGCGCTGCGCCGATCGTAAATGGGAGGGCGCTCGGCAGTGTCAACCACACAAGCGATTGCTTACCAAGCGCGAGCCAAATCACGTTGCTCGCGAGAAGGAGTGGGACTGGGAGAAGCAGCGCAATCACGTACCAGACGGGATGCACGCGCCAGCGCTTGAGCTGCCGGAACAGCGCCCGGGCTCCGCCCGCACCGGGCATGCGCCACGCCACAAGAATCGCTGCTAGCGACGGAGCGCACGCGGTGAGCTCAACGCCGAGGCCCAACGTGGCAAGCTGGGCGGGCGGCAAGTTACCAGTGAACTTGCTGAGATCGGGAACGAATGCATAGAAAGGGATGAGTCCGAGCGCAGAGAGGCCAACTAACAGAACCACCCACACGACCACCTCCCGCTGCGGCCGCGAAGGGGCTGAGTTCATAGAGGCACTCTGAGGGCGTTCGATCGCGACGTCAAGAAGAAGGTGAACTCAGGTTGACCTGATCTGCCAGCCCGACTCGATCTCCCCAGCATGCCCACGGCAGCGGCGCCGCTCCCTTAGAGGCCCTTGAAGGCCTCGTACCTCGTCAGCAATGTGCCCGTCCCGTCGACGATCTCGACCGTGGCGGGCAACCGAACCGGGGTCTCGCTCATGAACAGGACAATGCCCGCATCAACGCTGTCCTCAAGGGACGGCCCATCAGCGAACCGCAGCCCGGCAACGCACGGCCCGCTCTGCCCCCACGCCAATCACCCTTCCACCGCCGCAGAAGAAGCGCGGCCAGCCCCATGCCCCGAAGTTGATCCACGGGTGGGCACGTGGGTGGTCGCCGCTACCTCCGCCTGCACAACCGCGCACCTCCCATTGACCATCGGCTTCGCGTACGACTCCGACGACAAACTGGCGTTGTTCCCCCGTGCGGGTGTTGAATCGAACAAAGTGCAATTGACGGCCCGGAACGGCGCGACAGTCCAAGGGCGGCCCCGACGGTGAGGACGAGACCGCCGAGTGCGGCACTCCAGGCGCATACCAGTCCGGCCAAGCGTCCCTGGTCCATGCCCCGAGCTGTTATGTAAAGGACATCCGGCCCTGGTACCGCCACCAGCACAAGAGCGGCGAGCATGAAGACGCCGATCCGATTCGGCATGAATCTCAGACTACCCGACGGCTTTGTTGGACACCAAGCGCGTGGCGCGAGGCGCCGGATCAGTCATCCAGACCACCTGTATGGCCGCGCCGACCGTCACGTTGAGATTCAGCGCCAACTGGACGAACATCGGCTACAACAACCATTGAATCACAGGGTGGACCGACGCGGGGCGGTTGCGTTCCTATCCGGATTATCTCCCCAAGAGGATTTCCCAGGGCTCGATCGAAGAGATGGTAAGTAGTCCGATTGACGTCCAGGGGTCGTGCACCAGCCGGGCTCGTATGGCTGGCTTGCTCTCTGCGCTCACGATCAAAAGAAACATCCCTGTGCCGCTAAGAGGGCCACCCAGGACGACGAAGCCCTCATCGGCGAGAGTGTTCATGAACGCGGCATGCTCGGCCCACCGCTCCTGTTGAGGCATGGGCAGGACATCGTTCCATGCGGCTCCTCGTTTTCGAATGACCACGAAATGCACGACGGTCAGTCGCCCGCGTCACTCAAGGCCCTATGGCCCCCACACACCGAGCGGCCCGTCGAACATGCGCGGGGATGCCTGGCAGACGACCACCAAATAACTCTCGAGGAGCGGCATTACAAGCCCTTCGAGTTCACTCTTCCACGGCGGGCCTTCATAGAACGCCTCCTTCATGCGAACCCGCTCTTCCATGGACGGAAAGCCCCTGAGCCAGACCACCACATCGCTATCATCGAGGTCGAGCAATGGCCCGATGAGCGTCATACCCAGCGAGATCTGGCTCGGGCCGGCCCGCTCTTCGAACAGCCGGACAAATTCGCCGCGACATCCAGGTTTCGTCCGATAGTTACGCACCTCGATAATCATGGGATGAACTCCTCAGAGCCGAATCGGCCACCGGGATGATACAAGGGTAGTTGTGTTCGTGACCGCTGAAAAGAAGGTACCCGAAGGTAACAATGCCCGCCGGCTGAACCCGGTCGATGGATGTCCGCTGACGGCAGCCCTAGCCGCCATCGGCGGCAAGTGGAAGTTGATCATCGTCTATTGGCTCGCCAAATCTCCCCGCCACTTCGCCGCTCTGCGGCAACTTATTCCCGGGATCTCGTCAAAGGTCCTGACGCAGCAACTCCGAGAGCTCAAGAGCGACGGGATCGTCGACCGTAAGCCCATGGGCCCCATCCCTGCCCCGGTGGTGTACTCACTGACGGATTACGGCAGTTCAGTCCTCCCGTTGGTCGAGAACATGCGACTCTGGGGGCGCCACCACCTTGAAAGCAGCGCCATCTCGCGGATCCGCGGGGCTTAGCAACTCCGAACCGGCCGGGTAACTGCCCGCGAGGCCTCAAGTGTCAGGCCACGGTCGGAATGCTCGGTGTTTATCCTTCACCACGAAGGTGATGTCAATCAGGGAGATCGAGCAGCCACTAGTAGTCATCCCGGTCGCCCGGCTTGTTAATGAAAGTGAAGCCCCTCGTGGACGCCCCGGCGCAAACACTACGCAAACAAAAGTGGAACAATCGAATTTGGGCAGCTTCAGCCAGCGGGCCGCACGGATCCGCGCGAGGGGATCTGTGGAGCCGCCTATAGTGAGCCGAGGGCTGAGTGATGCCGTCTTCCGATGTAAGGCTGATCGAGGTGGAGCTGAGGGTACGCGACCTTGATCGGTCTCTTCGCTTCTACCGGGACCTTCTTGGATTGCCGCTTGGACAGCCCGAGGTCCACGAAGACGGCGGCCTCCGGCATGCGCATGCCTCGCGGGGATCGTGGTCCGATGGCGCGAAGGATTTCCTGTTGTTCAACATCTATCCCGCCGAGACCGGGCAGGAATCCCGCACGAATGTCGGCTTTGCCGTCGAAGATCTGGACGGCCTGCATGCCAGGCTCAAGAGCGCCGGTGTCGATGTGGTTCACCCTCCCGAAGCGAAGTCTTGGGGAAGAACTGCGGTCTACCGAGATCCGGACGGAAATACGATATCCGTGACGCAGCTGCCTGGCGAAGACTCCTTATCCAGCCGCGGCATGGGTTAATGACGGGACCTCGGCTAGCCTTTCGATTAACCGCGGCGAGGCCTTTCGCGCATCCAAATGGCGAGGTCATGGGCAAACAGGATCTGGTAAGGCTCCAGCCCCTGCAGGCGGCTGACCCAGGCCGGGTACTCGGCCACCGGCCCAGGGCTTCCTGACCGGGCCAGGGTGCAAGCGAAGTCTGCCCGCGCGTAACTGGAGGCGTCCTCGAATGCCTGGCCAGCCAGCACCACAGGCCCTTCCTTACAGCTGACCACTAGAGATTGATGTCCGGGCACGTGCCCAGGTGTGGGCAACAAGCGCACTCCCGGCAAAATGTCAGTTTCGCCGCGGACGATTTCATAGGTAGCGCCCGGAAAGTCAATCAGGCTTGGCAGCGTGTAGTCGGGCCCGTGCGCGGCTTGCAGCTCGACCGCCTGCACGAAGATGGGTCGTCCAGCAAGGTGAGTGTTTCCGCCGCAGTGATCGAAGTGAAGGTGGCTATTCACGACTCCTCGTACGTCCTCCACTCGCAGGCCGAGCTCCGCTAACGCTGGCAGGAATGGACGTCGGACGATCTGATAGTGCTCTTCGAGTTCGCGGTCTCCTTCGCCCAAACCCGTGTCGAACACGAGCACTCGATCCCCGTGTGGCACCACATAGACCGCAACGACGATCTGGTGTCCGGCGAGCGGCTCGGGGGCAGGTCGTGTGAAGTGCCCGAGCACCAGCCGATGAATGTCGTTGGCTGAAATCATCGATGACCGCTCAGTTTCCCGCTCCTATGGTTACATGACCACGTGAATATGGCTCAAGTAGCTGACCTTCGGGAAGGCATGGTTGTGACGTTGGATGGGCGCCGGGTCGTTCTACCTCGAGCGCGGAGATCCGCACGGCTTTCCCATCTTCCTGCATGCAGCACAATGCCGGCAAAAGCCTGCAAACCCCGGCGAACGATCTCAAAAGAGCGGACATGAACCTTCAGAACCGACGGGCGCTCGTGATCGGTTGGTTGACTAGCTCCGTTGAGCGAAGTAAAGACTTCGTCGAGGTTCTCGATCATCTGACTTCATTCAGATAAAGGCACGACTGGACGAATTCTTCATGACTCCTTAGCGGCTCGGCCGCTGATCCGGCGCGAGTGATCCGAAGGGACGCCGCGGTCGTCGGAGTCCATGCGACCCCGATGGGCTTGAAGTTGGACAGACCCCGCCGACACCCGCTAAACTTGCCTTAGTCAAGTAAGTCTTTGACGGAGGCAAGGCATTTTGGCCTCGTCCACCAGGCCAGTTCGTCAGCCGGCAGAGGAGCGGGTGAACGCCGTTCGAGCGTTCAGCCGCTTCTACACGAACTTGATCGGTCTCCTGCGCGAGGGTCTTCTGCGCAGCCCCTATTCACTTACGGAAGCGCGGGTCATCTTCGAACTGGCCCAGCGAGGGTCCATGGACCTTGCCGACCTACGTCGTCTGCTCGACATCGATGCGGGCTACCTGAGCCGTATCCTGGCCCGATTCGAGACCGACAGGCTAGCGACCCGGGAACGATCCAAGGTCGATGGTCGACGCCAGGTCATCCGGCTGACCAGGCCGGGCCGGGCGGCGTTCAAGATGCTCGACACCCGGTCCACGGAGCAGATCCGGACACTTCTGTCCCGGCTGAGCGATGAAGACCAGCGACGGCTTGTGGCGGCGATGAAGATCGTTCAGGAAATTATCGAGCGCTCCCCGCGGCCGGAGCCTTACGTCCTGCGGCCGCCCGGCCCGGGAGACTTGGGGTGGGTCGTGCATCGCCACGGCGTGCTCTATGCGGAGGAGTATGGCTGGGACGAGACGTTCGAGGCGCTGGTGGCGCGGATCGTCGCCGATTACGTGGACCACCGCGATCCCCAGCGAGAGAACGCCTGGATCGCCGAGGTCGACGGGGAGCCGGTCGGCTGCGTTTTCTGCGTGAAGAAGGAGGAAAAGACCGCTCAGCTACGCATTTTGTTGGTCGAGCCACGGGCCCGTGGGATGGGTATTGGTAGCCGCTTGGTGGAGGAGTGCATGCGGTTTGCCCGGCGGGCGGGATACGAGCAGATGATGCTCTGGACCAACGACGTCCTGGACGATGCCCGCCGCATCTACGAGCGCGCGGGGTTCAAGCTTGTCGAGGAGGAGCGGCACCGCAGCTTCGGCCGCGACCTCGTAGGGCAGAATTGGTGGCGCGCACTCTAGGACGGAACTCCGACACCACCCCAACTGCTCAGGAATCGTTCGCGCAGGCGGCCGCCATCGGGTTGGCCGCTACCACGCTCGGACTGGCTCGTTTCGGATACGCCGTCCTCCTCCCGGCGATGCGCACCGACTTGAAGTGGTCATACACGCAAGCCGGCGGCATGAATACGGCCAATGCGCTCGGATATCTCGCTGGGGCGCTCGCCGTCACCATCACTACCGCCGTCATTGGTGAACGGCGCACGTTTGCGCTCTCGTTCACCCTCACCGCGACGTCGATCCTTGCTTCGGGGTTCACGACGAGCTACGTCCTCCTGCTCTTGCTCCGTGGTCTCGGTGGCGCCGCCGGCGCCGTCCTATTCATCTCCGGTGGGGCCCTCGCCGCCCGGGTAGCCAATGCCAGCCGCTCCCCAGGCTTGGTTCTCGGCGCGTACTTCGCCGGTGTCGGTCCAGGCATCCTGATCTCGGCGCTGGTGGCCCCCACCGTTTTCAACACAGCTCACGGCTGGCGAATGGGCTGGCTGATCATGGGCGCGGTCGCGATGGTATCCGGGGTTGTCGCCACGCGGGCCAGTCAACTCATCACGGAAACGCCGAATGCTCCGCACGGTCGGCCGGCTCCTCTTCAACGACTGGCGTGGGCCGTCGCGGCTTTCGCCCTCTTCGGGCTCGGCTACATCTCCTATATGACGTTCATCGTCGCCTACTATCGGGAAACCGGGCGGACGGTCAGCGAGATCGTCCTGTTCTGGTCGCTCCTTGGTCTCGCATCAGCCGCGTCCGCATGGTTCTGGCGCTCGCTGCTCGATCGGGCCCATGGAGGCACGGCGCTGGCGGCCCTGCTGGCCGTGGTGACCGCTGGCGCGGCGCTACCGCTGGCTTCTCACAGTGCCGCCGCCATCTTCGGCTCGGCGATCCTCTTTGGCGCGGCCTTTCTCAGCGTGAGCGCCGCCATCACACAGCTGATCCGGCAGAACCTGGCGCCGCATCAGTATGCCGTCGGTCTTGCCGCGGCCATTACCCTGTTCGCGCTCGGTCAGGTCATCGGCCCTGTGATGACGGGAGTCCTCGCGGACTGGTCGGGCAGCCTCAAAGCTGGGTTGGCGGCCTCCACGGTTTTTCTGGGCATCGCCGCGCTGGTCGCCACGCGTCAGCCACATGCTGGCGCCTGGAGCCGCTGACGATGCCGAAAATTGCTCGAAGCGGGTGGCATTCGATGAGTCGCATCAGTGTCTGAGGAAACGGATTGACAATTCTGCTCTATCACACCGACAGCTATCTGCGCGAGATGGATGCCATCGTTACGCGCGTCGAGGGCGCGCGCGTCGCCCTCGATCGCACGGTCTTCTATGCTCAGGGCGCTGGCCAGCCGGCTGACCACGGGACACTCCACTGGGATGGGGGTCAGGCACGTGTCGTGGAGGTGCGCAAGCTCGGCGATGAGGTGCTGCACACGCTGGAAGGGCCGCTGCCCCCAGCTGGTGCGGCCGTCGACGGCGTGCTCGACTGGGAGCGCCGCTACGCGTTGATGCGCGCGCACACCGCGACCCATGTCCTGGACGGCGTCATTTGGCGCGACTTCGGGGCACTCGTCACCGGCAGCGCCATGGAGCCAGGCAGTGCGCGCCAGGACTTCGAGTCGGAGCACATGAGTGCCGATTTCGCCGTCGAAGTGGAACGGCGCACCAACGCGGAGCTGGCTGCCGACCGACAGGTGCGGGTCCGCATGTTACCGCGTGCGGAGGCGTTCGCCATCCCCGACCTTATCCGCACCAAGATCAACTTGCTGCCGGCGGGTATAGAGCATATCCGCGTGATCGAAATCGTCGGCCTGGATATGCAGACGGACGGGGGCACGCACGTGGCGCGAACAGGCGAGGTGGGTACGATCCGCTTGGTGGGGCACGAAAGCAAGGGGCGCATCAACAAGCGGCTACGCTTGGCCATCGGGAACTGAAGCCACTGATTGAGGAGCCAGCTACTGGCCAAAGGAACTTGACCGACCGCATTATCGTTGAACTCGATGGACACGTGCTGCTGATCGGCCTCAACCGGGCTGAGAAGCGCAACGCCTTCGACCTGGCGATGATCGAGCAGCTAGCCGCGGCCTACGAGCGGCTCGGTGACGACCGCGAGATCCGGGTCGGTGTCCTTTTCGCTCACGGTAAACACTTCAGTGCTGGGCTCGACCTGGCGGAAGTTGGGCCGCTGGTAGCCGAGCGCGGCCCTGAAGTCCTGGCGGGCAGCCGTCGCTACGACCCCTTTGGGGTGTGGAAGGAGCCGGCGCCGAAGCCGGTCGTCACCGCCATCAATGGCGTGGCGTTCACCCTGTCAATCGAGCTGGCGCTCGCCTCCGACATCGTAGTGGCAGCCGATGACGTGCGATTCTGCCAGCTCGAGATTGGCCGCGGCATTTTGCCATTCGGCGGCGCCAGCTTTCGCGCCCCGGCCCAGCTCGGATGGGGCAACGCCATGCGCTTCTTGCTCACCGCGGAGGAGTTCGGCGCTGAGGAGGCCCTCCGGATCGGCCTGGTGCAGGAAGTCGTCGCCACCGGTCAGCACGTGATCAGGGCGACCGAGATCGCTCAGGCCATCGCCGCCCAGGCACCGCTCGGCGTGCAAGGCACCCTGGCAAACGCTCGCGCGGCTCGCGCTGCAGCCGATCTGGCCGCAGTCGAGCACCTGCGCGGAATTCTGCCGGGCATCCTCCAGAGCGAGGACGCCGCGGAGGGAGTGCGCAGCTTTGTGGAGCGCCGTAGAGGCCGTTTCGGAGGCGCCTGACCTGCCTGACATGGAAGGAGTCGCGATGAGCCTTTACTGGTGACGTCTTCATCGCGACTGGACGAAGACTTCATGCATCCTTGACTCCGATGCTGGGTTTGGAAGAGAACAAAGAACTGATCCGGCGTTACACGCACGCGGTGTTCGACGAGGGCGACGTCGATGCCGTCGACCGGTATTTGGCGCCGGACTTCTTCAATCACGTCACTGGGCGGTCCGGTACCGAGGATTTCAAGCGCCTTGCAGCAAGCCTCCGGGTGGCCCCGGGGTCGGCAAATGTGATCGATCTGCTCATCGCGGAGAGCGACCTGGTCGTCGCGCTCATGACGATCTCGCGGACATTGCACGAAGAGCTGCGTGCTTTCGGGTTTGTCGTTCCTGCGCACGGGCAGTCCTACACAGTCACTCACGTGCACATTTACAGGATCCGTGACGGCAAGATCCGAGAGCATTGGGCAGTGCGTGACGACCTCAGCATGCTCCGACAGCTGGGCGTCATCGGTTGACTTACCCGCCGCGAGGGTGGGTGTCGCCAAGCTCAGCTTGATCCTAGGTTCCGTTCCGTGCGGCGGCCGGTTTGGCGGGACTCGCGGGGGAAATGCTGGGCGTAGGCCTCCAGAGGCAGGCGGAGGGCGTTGGTGAAGTAGGCGACCGTGTGATACTGGCCGACGAGGGCCAGCAGTTCGACCAGCTGTGCCGCACTCCAACCGGCCTGCAGCTGAGCCCATAGATCGTCTGAGGCTCCCCCAGTGTCGTGGAGTTCATCCGCGAGTCTTATCAACGTGGCCTGTCGCTCCGTCCACTCCGGACTCTCGGCGGTTCCCAGAACGGTCGCTCGAATCTGCTCATCGCTGAGACCCACGCGCCGCCCATAGACAGTCACATGGACGCCCCATTCGTACTCGGAACGGCACCGCGCGCAGGTCCGGTCGATCACGATCTCTCGTTCAATGGGATCTATCGTTCCGAAATTCAGCAGGTACGAGCCGCTGCTGCGGAACTTGTCGAGGACGTTGGGATTGTGGGCGACCACCCGAAAGAGCAGAAGGGGCTCGCGTCCCGAGCCGCCCATCATCCGTTCGAGGGTTCGCGCGATCTCCGGGTCGTAGGGAGGCTCTAGGGCCGGGATCCTGGGAGCCGGAACCATGACTGCACCTCTTCTGCTACTAATCTCGTAGCAAATGGATAATAGCGCTACGGAATCAGAGGCGCAAGCCAGGCGCAGAGCGCGCACCCCGCTTCCCGGACAACGGGTGCGAGGCTCGAGGACCGGGCGCCCGATCATGGCGGCCCTGGATCTCCTCGGTCGTCGGTGGACGCTGCGTATCCTCTGGGAGCTGCGGCACGAAGCGCTGAGCTTCCGCATGCTTAGGAGTCGCTGCGACTCCATGTCGCCAAGTGTGCTCAACGCCCGGCTCTCAGAGCTTCGGGAAGCTGGGCTCCTCGCAACCAGGCCGGGGGAGGGCTATCGGCTGACCGAACAAGGCCTCGGCCTGTTGAGCGCCGTGGCGCCACTGGACGACTGGGCCAAAGGCTGGTCTCGAATTGCCGCGCGGGCACTCCCGCGTGGCCGATAGGCACACGTCGGTTGCCGGCGGACGTATTCACGACTGACTCAAATCAGTTGCTCCGACAAGCCTGCATTAGATTTAGGTAGGACCAGAAGGCGACTCGACGAAGCCCTAATCGATGCTTAACAGCCTCATCCGTGCGGCCGAAGCCGGCGGAAGCTACTCCCTCATTTCCATTGGGGTGCGATGTGGTCCGGCGGGCCGCTCAAGCTAGGCTCAAGCTCGGGCAGAAGTTTGGCGCTGACCGTGAACTGTCGAAGCGCGACGGCCGTGTCCACGTCGCGACAGAACCGCATCATGTTCCCACGCTCGAGGGTGACCCAGCAGACCACATCGGTGAGGCTGATTGCGCGTCTCGCCAACACATGAAGTCTGGACACGGGGCTGGCTTCCACCTCGCGCTGCAGATCGCGTAGGGCGCCACACAGCAGGTCGTCGGGGACAGGCAGCAGGTCCCCGAGCAAGGCCGAGAACTCGCCAACCTGCCTGGTCATCGGGAAACTCACGCACCCATCCCGCGGCTACTAGTTTAACGGCCCAGCGACGGCTACCATCGACGTCGACCTCTGCGGAACGGACTCGATTCGCGAAGAAGGTTGCGACTCTTCGCTCCATTCCAGCCGGAGCCAGCGGCGCTTAACGAACCCGGGACTCAATGGAAGCATTGCGAATCCAGGGAAGCCAAAATCGCGAGCTGATGCATCGCCCTGAGTTTTGTGGAGACTCAGGGGTGTCCTGACTTCGATGGAGCCCGATTCTTGGACTGGAGCTCGGCGACGATCGGCGAGATCGTGCACGTCGACGGCGGCTCTTACACCACGGGCGCGGAGCTGGTGCGAGAGCCAAAACACAACGCGCATACTGGAGATCGCCACGGGACGATCGCCGACGAGTCGGTTTAGCAAGGAGGTCGCGATGGCAGATGCACCCACTACCGAGAAGAAGGCCGCGGTTCACAAGAAGAGCCTTCACTCTCCCGACGAAACGCGCCCATTCGGCAAGGGCAAGCTGGAGGTCGTGACCGTCGGCGGCGTGACCGTCGGCCGCTCGCACCATGAGCCTGGTTGGAAGTGGTCTGAGCACGTCAAGCCGATCGCGAAGACCGATCGCTGCGAGGTCCACCATGTCGGATACGTCGTTCAAGGGCGGATGAAAATCGTCGGTCGGGACGGCTCGGAGGATGAGATCAAAGCTGGCGATGGCTTTGTCATCCCGCCAGGACACGATGCCTGGACGGTCGGCAACGAAACGGTGATCTTGCTCGACTTCAAGGGTTCGCCGGAGTACGCCAAGCAGAAGTAAGCGCGCCTGTACCTGACACCGATATGACGGTCCCGTGGCGCGGTGTCAGGGCTGGCCGCCGGCAGCTCAAGCCCGCCTAACCCGTCCGATCATGTGAACTTGCCTTCCTGTGGCCCTCCCGAGCCAGATCGCCAGGCTCTAAGTGGACACGGCTCTAAGTGGATCTTGACAAGGGCGCTGTCGACGCTACCATGTCGACACTCCGGAATTTGGCGAGTCGGCCAAGGAAGCTGAAGACATGAGCAAGCGCGGGAATGGCGAGGGGTCCGTCTACAGGCGGAAGGACGGACGCTGGGAAGCGGCTGTTACCCTTCGCGGGGACCGGAAGCGCGTTTGTGCCAAGACTCGGCAGCAGGCATCCCAGTGGCTCACGGCCACCATGAGAGCCAAGGAGGAGGGCCTTCCGATTGGCCCGGCGCGCGCGACGGTAGCCACGCATCTGAACTCATGGCTTGCCGGGGCGAGATCGCAGCTGCGCCATCGGACCTGGGTCCGGTACGAGCAACTCGCCCGCCTCCACGTGCTCCCGGCTCTCGGTGCCATCCCGCTTGGCCGGCTGGAGCCGAGCGACGTGAAGGTGATGCAGCAACGCATGCTGGAGGCGGGCGCCAGCCCCAGTTCGACTCGCCAGGCGCGTGCCGTCCTGCATGGGGCCTTGACCGAGGCCGTGCGTTGGGGACTCGTTGCTCGCAACGTGGCCGCGCTGGTCCGGCCGCCGCAAAAGCCAGCACACGAGATGCGCACCCTGACTCAGCCAGAAGTCGGGGCGCTCTTTGCGGCCGCGGCTGGCGATCGTCTGGAAGCCTTGTGGGTGCTGGCCGCCACGGTTGGGATGCGCCAGGGAGAGTTGCTGGGGCTGCGATGGCGCGATGTTGACCTCGACCGCGGAGTCCTCGGTGTCTGCGGGAGCCTCACCCGGGGGCCGCAAGGGCTGATGATCACCGACCCCAAGACGGCCCGGTCCAGGCGCCGGGTGGCGCTTCCCGCAATTGCTGTGGAGGCCCTTCGCCGGCATCGCGCCACCCAGGCCGGGGAGCGGCTCCGAGCCGGGGCGGCATGGACCGATCGCGACCTCGTATTCTCCAACGGGCTGGGCGGCCCACTCACTGCCGACAAGTTGCTCCGCGCTCGGTTCCGTCCGTTATTGCGGAAAGCCGGGCTCCCACCAATCCGTTTTCATGACCTTCGCCATACGGCAGCCACCCGGTTGCTGGAGCAGGGTGTCCATCCAAAGGTGGTGTCAGAGATGTTGGGCCACGCGAGTGTGGCCATCACGCTCGACATCTACTCGCATGTCAGTCCTGACCTGCAGCGTCAAGCTGTGAGCGCCCTCGACGCGCTCTTCTCGAAGCAGCTCTCTCTCCCGTAGTGCCAGAGCTTCGGGTCCGGTTCCCGATGGCGGTCTCGAGACGATATCGGTGACAGACTCCGCTCCGCGTGACGGCAACCTTGACGGCAACCCGGATGGACTTCCGTGAATTTCGGCGTCCTCTGGCGGACGATGGATGCGAAATCCGAATACGGAGTGAACCGCTGCGACCTTCCATGAAGCTGGATCGACGCCCTTTGGATCCGCCACCGTAGGTTCGAATCCTACCGCCCCAGCCATCGCCTTCGCTCCAGCCTCGGTCGCCCTGACTCAGCAGGCGGGTGCTTGTATCGGCTTTCGTGGTAGCCCGGTTGCGGCTCGGTGGAAATTGGAAGACTCAGGGTCCATATGCTACTATACGCATATGGCAACACCCATCAGTGCGCTACAACGCAATGCGGCGCGTGTGGTACGGCGGGTGGCAGCTTCCGGAGTGGCTGAGGAGATCACGGATCGGGGCCGCATCGTCGCGATCCTTGCTCCGCCGCCTCGCACAGAGGGCCTTGAGCGCCTTCGTCAGGCAGGCGCGGTTCGTCCGGCCAAGTCAGGTGGACTGTACGACGTGATCAAAGCCGTGGGTAAGCTGCCTGAGATCGGGCTGATGGAGGCCCTGAAGGAGCAGCGCGATACCGACCGTTAGCAAGGAAGGACTGGAAAACGCGCTCTACGTCGACTCGTCAGTACTTGTCGCGCTCCTTGCGGCTGGCGACAAGCAGCACGAATCTGCCATCAGGCTTGTACGTGTGCGCCAGCGGACAATGGTGACCTCTTCAGTGAGTGAAGTCGAGATCGGTCGTGCCTTGGGCCGGCGTGTCGCGCCACCATCCGTTCAGCGAGCAGCGCGCGAGCTGCTGGATCACTGCGAAATCGTGGATCTCACACCCGAAATCCGGCAGCGGGCGATCGAGGTACGTCCCGCCAGCGTCAGGTCGCTGGACGCTATTCACGTGGCCACAGCTCTAGTCGCCGGGCTCAACCGCTTCGCATCCTTCGATGCACGCCAGCGAATCGCTGCGGAGGAGATGGGACTCAAGCTGGTGGCCGGAGGCTGATCTCTTTGCTGCTTGGCGGCGAGGCGACGCTGCGAAGAAGATGATTCAACCTCCCGGCGAATCCCTTATCGATGTTAGCGAGCCGAGCTGCCAGACCCGACCAGTTGACCCAGCCATTGCTTCAGCTGGGCCAGACGTCCAGCAACGTGGAGTAGGAAAGGCCAGTCTCCAAGCCCAGTGGTCAAGTTCTAGGCCAAGACCCCTTGACCAGGTAGCCCGCCCGCCTCGGTTCTGACGCACAAAGGAGCTCGGCGGACGCGAACATATACCCCTCAGACTGGACTCCTTCTTCGAAGGAGTAGCGGCAGCCGCCAGTCATCGGACTCCATCCCAGAGCCGACGGGTGGCCGCGTCCGGATCTGAGACCAGCACTCGGCCGTTCGCATCGAAGCGCATTACCTGCCGCTGGGCCAGGTCGTAGCGCGGCCAACCGGGGTCGCCGGTGGCCGCGAAGTGGACCCATGCCCGGTGCAGGTCATCGGCGAGGGTCTGCGGCGGCCGATCGCCGGTCATGGGGCTGGTCGTGCGATCCAGGTTATCGAAGACGAACGGGATCTCCAGGGCGTGGCAGGCGCCTAACCGGCCGTCATACAGCGGGGAGCGCCAGGCGAATTCATAGAGGAAGGGTGCGCCTCCGTTTCTGGCCTGCGCCTCGGCAAGGCGAATCGCCGGAATCCGGAAGAACCAGTCCGTGACTATGGCGGCGACGAGATCGCCCGGGGTTGCGGTCGGCTGGGCTGCCCGATAGGTGGGAAGGGCTAGTGCAGGGTCTAGACCCCGCCTGGCAGCCAGCCCCTGCAGCTGCGTCTCAGTCACCCGATCGATCGCCCCAGTCGGCACCATAAAGAAACGCCACTCCTCGGCCGTGGTGCCGATCAGCAGGTCAACGCCGGCTCCGATCCCGGCAGCGATGGCGTTGATGGGCCGGTCGCCGACCACGTCGCCGTCGATCACCGGTTCAAACAACATGCCGTTGGCGGCGACTTCGCCCCAACGGGTGGGGTCAGGACGCATAGCAAGCTCTGCCGCGAGCTCCGCCTGGGCGTCCACAAAGCGCGAGGTCGGCACGGCTGCCAACGCCTCCCGGGTCGACTGGACTCCCAGCTTCTGGCAGAGGTCTCGGCCGATCAATCCGGCGGTCTCCGTGGAGATCACGTGATGACCCGCGCCGCTTTGCAGGATGGCGCGCTGGAAGAGGCCACTCGCGCGCGGCATTGCAATCAGGGTCGCGACACTGAACGCCCCGGCAGACTCACCGAAAATCGTAACCTGAGTCGGGTCTCCGCCGAACGCTTCGATGTTCTCCTGCACCCAGCGCAGCGCCGCCACCTGGTCAAGCAAGCCAAGGTTGGCGACACCATCGCCGAGCCAGAGGAAGCCATCCGCACCCAAGCGGTAGTTGATGGTCACACAGACCACGCCGTCGCGGGCAAACCGACTCCCGTCATAGGCGGCCATCGCCCCCGACCCCCGGAGGAAGGCCCCGCCGTGTATCCACACCATGACCGGCAGTCCGTGACCGATCGGTTCAGGAGTCCAGACATTCAAGTTGAGGCAGTCCTCTCCGCTCTCACCGGCGTCGCCCAGCAGGGACCGGAAGGGTTCCGGATACGGTGACTGTGGCATCACCTGGCCCCAGGCCAGCGCGTTGCGCACACCTGTCCATGGTTCCGCAGGTTGGGGTGGCTGAAAGCGGTGGCGGCCAAACGGCGGCGCTGCGAAGGGAAGGCCGTTGAAGGATGCGACGCCACCTGTCACCCGCCCCTCAACCCGACCGCTCTGCGTTTTGACCACGATGCGGTTCACGACGGCACTCACTTCCGTTCCACCTCGCTCATGATTTCGACGCCGCCGCGTGCCACGCAATCAAAGGCTAGGGGGAGCCGGTCGCGTAGATCGTCTGACCGGTAACGAAGCTCGCGTCCTGGCTGCAGAGGAAGGCGATGATGCCCGCGATGTCTTCCGGGGACCCTGTGCGTCGAAGCGCCGCCCGCTCGGCGGCCGCCTTCTTCAGTTCCTCGTAGTCGACACCGATGCGCTGCGCCACCGCCTGGGTCATCCGGGTCTCGACGAAGCCGGGGGCGACGGTATTCACGTTGATGTTGAAGGGTCCCAGCTCGATGGCGAGGGTGCGGGCCATGCCCTGGACGGCGGCCTTGGCCGCGGAGTAGTTCGCCTGGCCGCGGTTGCCCAGGGCCGAGTTCGAGGAGAGGAAGACCATCTTGCCGAACCGCTGCGGGACCATCAGCCGCTGGGCAGCCTGGGCGCAGAGGAACGTGCCCCGCAGATGGGTATCGATCACCAGGTCCCAGTCGGGCTCCGACATCTTGTGGACGAGGTTGTCCCGGATGACGCCCGCGCAGGTGACCAGCATGTCGACCGTTCCGAACTCCCTGGCCGCGGCCTCCAGGAGACTCTCGACCGCGGCGCGCTGGGTGACATCGCAGGTTACCGCCAGCGCCCGGCCGCCTGCCGCTCGGATCTGTCCCGCTATCGCCTCCGCCGGCTCGCGGTCGACGTCCGAGACCACCAC